>CAKZYZ010000057.1 GCA_937885075.1 uncultured bacterium
GAGATATATCAGTGTGACTGGAGTTCAGACGTGTGCTCTTCCGATCTGGAAGGCCACCCAACTTGCCCCTGACAATGCCGCCTATCACAATGAGTTGGGAGTAGCTCTGGGGAGACTCAATATATATACCGAGGCGGTCGAGGCTCTCTCCAGAGCCGTCGCTCTCCAGCCCCATTACCCGGAAGCGCTCAATAATCTGGGGATGGTTTATCTCCAGATGGATGATCCCATAAAAGCAGAGGAATGGTTACAGAAAGCGGTGCGCTTTAAACCGGATTATGCCAAAGGCTACCTGAATCTGGGAATCGTCTATAGCCGGCAGGGAGAAAATGACCGGGCCATAAAAGTTCTTAAAAAAACTCTGGAGATTGATCCGAATCTGATCCCGGCTTACTACCTTTATGGGACCACACTCTTCCAGAAGGGGAATTATCAGGAAGCCGGTGAGGCCTTCCGAAAGATTATCGATCTCTCCCCCGGGTTCGCGCCGGCCTATATCCGCCTGGGGGAGATATCCATCCGGCTCGGCGAATACGATGACGCGGTAAAGCTACTGGAGAAAGCCATCGGACTGGCTCCGCGTGAAGCGACCACTTATGACCTCTTAGGCCAGGCCTGTATGGCCCGGGAGGAATATAATAAAGCCGCCAATGCCTTTCTCTGGGCCCTGGACCTGGAACCGAATAACGCTCTCTATAATCTCCACGCGGGCGAACTCTTCCTGAAACAGGATCAATTCCGACAGGCCGGATCCGCCCTTACCCGGGCCTCCGAACTGGATCCGAAAAACCCCCGGATATTTCTGCTCCTGGGCAGACTACATCAAAAGATCCGGGAACCGGAGAGGGCCGAAGAGTTTTTTCAGAAAGCCATTGAACTAAATCCGGACGGCAAGATCGGCCTGGAGGCGGAAGCTGCCCTGAAAGAGACGCGGGGAGAGACCAGGCCGGAAGATACCGGAGAAGGGGGGAGAACCGAACATTTCTATGAGACCATCTTACGCGAAATTGGGGTTGACGGTGCTGATAAGGAAAGTAAGCGGTGAGCAGTGAGCGGTAAGCAGTGAGCAGTGAGCAATCCACGGATTACACAGATTACGCGGATTGCTTTTTGCCGAGATAAGGCCACGATCAGTGAAATCCGTGTAATCCGTGGACAACAAAAAGGGGGCGAGGTAGGGGGGAAGGAAGGTTGACGGCCCCGCCCGCCGTAGCCTTGGCGGAGGCTGGTTTACAGTTGTCAGTTGACGGTAAAAATCCCGTTGATTAGGGTCGTTTTTTTAGTTTTCAAATTCGCGTAATTCGCGAACCCCGCAAAATGATCTGCAATCATCGCGGGGTAAAATTCGTAGTTCAAAAAGCCGCCCAAGCCGGGGCGAAACAATCAGAGTAATCTGTGTAATCCGTGGACAAAAAAGGGGGCGAGGTTGGGGAAATAACTAATTTATTTTAGTGGACTGCCAAGAAGGAGAAAGATGATGAAGAATGAAGCTTTTATGAAGTTGATGAATGAAGTTAATGTTTACGATCTGACGATGCCGCTGAGCGTGCATACGCCGCCCTGGCCCAGTTATATGCCGCTCCAGATTCAATACTTCAAACGGATCGCGGGCTGTTTCGGCGGCGGACCGGGGGCCAACGGCCAGATCATCAAGATGAGCAACCATGTCGGAACCCACATGGATGGCGAGATACACTTCTGCGCCTCGGGACGCCCCATCGGCACAGTTCCGATCAAGGAATGGATCGGCGATGGAGTGGTCGTGGACATCTCCAAAGATGTCTCGGACTATAGCCTCTACAGCCCGGAACTCCTGATGAGCAAGGCTGACATCCGTAAAGGGGATATCCTGATCATCAACACCGGCTACCACAACTATGACTGGACCCACAAGAAAGCCGACGAGGTACGGTATATGATCTGTCATCCCGGTCCCAACCCAGACTTCAACAAGTGGTGCACCAAGATGAAGTTCAAGTGGATCGGAGTTGACTGCGGATCGGCCGATCACCCCATGAATACCATCATCCGGAAATGGCAGCCCGATCATTTTGCCAAAGCGGAGGCCAAAATTGTGGAGGAGTATGGGAAGAAATGGGATGAACTCTTCCCCCAGGATTATTATTATCAGGTAATGCACCTCAAGCTCTTTCCTCAACGGATCGTTCACGCCGAGTGCCTGGGTGGGGATATCGACAGGCTCAGCAATCAGCGCTGCTGGATCGGTGCTTTCCCCTGGAGAGCGATCGAGATGGAATCCTGCGGATGCCGGATTGTTGCGATGACAAGTTAGTGCTTCGCACTAACTTGTCCGTTTAAGATCGGGGAAAGGCTAAACATCGAACGTCGAACATCCAACGCCGAACTTCGAACGCGGCCAGGCGCTGTAGCCGCGGTCGGTGACCGCGGCAGGCCCGGGACCGGGATCAACGACCCCGGCTAAAGAGGCCACCAAGGCGTCGTTCAACGTTCGGCGTTCGACGTTCGACGTTCGATGTTCAGCTTTTAATACACCAATGCATACCATTAAAAAAAACTTCCTCCCCCTCCTCCTCATAATCATCATCGGAGGAGGAATCTATGCCAACTCTCTCCCCAACTCTTTTGTCTATGACGATCTGGTGACGGTGGAGGAGAATCTCTTTATCCGGGACTGGGGGAACCTGAGCAAGTTCTTCTCCGCGGATTATTATTTCCGTTCCGAGGAGTATTCCTTCCGGCCCCTGGTTACCCTCACCTACTTCTCTGACTACGCCATCTTCGGTTTAAAGTCCTGGGGTTATCATCTGACCAACCTTATCCTACATCTCCTGACCGGAGTCGTTATTTTCTTTCTCTGCAAAAAGCTCCTGCCCGGCAAAGTCGCGGCCTTACTGGCCGCCCTGATCTTCATCATCCATCCGGTCCAGACCGAAGCCGTCAACGGCATCTCCTTCCGGGAAGACCTGCTCTGCTGTCTTTTTTTCAGTCTTTCGCTGCTGATTTACATCAGCGGCGAAAGACTGAAAAAAAGAGTTTTGAATAATGACCGGGATAATATGGTAGAGACAGACCTCAAGATTAAACCGACATGGTTTGGATTATCTATTTTCTTTTTTTTACTGGCGCTCCTTTCAAAAGAGATGGCGGTTACGTTTCCTCTGGTTATTGTTGCTTATGAGGTGATTATCCGGAGGGAACGGATTATCGTTATCTTCCGACCCCGGATTATTATTCTTTTCCTGATATCCGGAATTTACTTTGTTGCCCGTTTCCTCCTCCTCTTCCAGCAGGGGACACTTCCGGCGGCGCCGGAGTTCGGGAATGTATTCACCCGCCTCTTCCTCGCTTTCAAAGGGTTGGGACTATCCGGAAGACTGGCCTTCTTCCCCGTCAACCTGACAGTCGAGTATGCCGACCCCTTCCCCTCCGTCGTCTGGAGCAACTACCTGATGATCCCGGCCCTGCTGACGGCCGCTCTGCTGATAGCTGTCTGGATCCGGCGGAAGAACCGGCTGGCCGGCACTTTCGGCCTGATATTCTTTGTCATCACCCTCCTCCCGATCCTCAACCTGGTCCCTAACTCCCGGCTGGGGGCGGAACGCTTCGCTTACCTTCCGATGCTGGGAATATCACTCTGGGGGGCGGAGACCTTATCGAGGTACTGGTTAAACTCAAAGAAGAAGATGTATGTGAGTCTTCTGATCGGTCTGATCTTTCTCGCGCTGGCGGCCGGAACGGTGAGCCGGAACCGCGCCTGGAGAGATAACCTCTCCCTCTTCACCCGGGCGGTCGCGGTCAGCCCATTAAGTTCCAAGGCCCATCACGGACTGGGCAACGAACTCTTCCGGATCGGAAGACCGGAAGCGGCGGTCTATGAGTTCAAGAAGGCGATTGAGATCTTCCCCCGGGAACCTCTCTACTATAACAGTATGGGGGTAGCTTACGGGGAGATGGGAAGATTCGATGACTCCCTGATCCAGTTCCAGGCCAGCTCGAGGCTCAATCCGGGTGATCCGCTGGTATTGATGAACCTCAGCACCCTCTTCCTCCGGACCGGAGATATCCCCCGGGCCCGGGAGGCGATAAATAAATATATCACCGCCCGACCATTCGACCCCGATGGATATATCAACCTGGGAGAGATCGAGATAAATCAAGAAAATTACCGGCCAGCCATATCCGCCTTTCTAACCGCCCTCAATAAAGATCCCAACTCCCTCTCCTCCCTCTCCAACCTGGGATACTGCTATTATCGTTTAGGCGACTACGGGGCAGCGAGGAAATACTGGAGTAAGGCCCTCGCACTAGACCCGAATAACCCGGGGCTGAAACGTAACCTGAAGATAATTTTCTAAAAAACGCCCCCGGTGGGTTTCCGACTTCGCCAAGGCTTCGTCGGACAGGCACCCCACCGGAGCGGAAGTTCAATAGCTATCCAGTGGTATCCTCCTCTCCCCCCTAGCCCACTCCTCCCCGCAGCAATCCTTATCTGACAAAACACGCTTGACGTGTTCTGTCAGATAAGGATTGTTTCAGGAGAACTCGAATGTCTCGGAGCCGGCTTCCGCGGTCAGCGACCGCGGCTACAGCGCACGATCTTGCCTGAGTTTTCGGAGTCCTACCGAAGCGCAGGTTCAGTAGCTATCCGGCAGCATCTTCTCTCTCCCCCTCCCGTACCAGCGGGAGGCGGGGGGCAGGGGTTGGCGGGGGTGTTCCGGCGGGTTAGCTTTTGAACTGATTCACCGGCCGGGTAAATGCTTGCATCCCGATCTATATCGGGGCCGGCCGGGGTCTGGAGAAGTACGCTAAGAGTACGCTAAGGGTCAAACCCTAAGTTCTAAGTTTAGTGAATATCAATGGTTACACCTTCATAGGCATCCTGACAGTTTACTTAGATCTTAGGGTTTGACCCTCCATTTTCTTTAAATCCAACCAGACCGGCCGTTTGGTTTCTCTTGCTCTTACGGCCAAAACGGCAGAGTCTGGTTGAAATTATTTTCCCATTTAGATAACTTTAAAAGCAAATATATAACATCATGGATCAGGAGATTAAATTATGGCTCAAATAACGCGGGCGGGAGTAAGGATATGATAACGGCTACCGCTGTATCAAAGCAGTTCGGCAAGCAGAAACTTTTTACCAATGTAAATATTACTTTTTCCAAGGGTAATTGCTACGGGTTAATCGGCGCGAATGGCTCGGGGAAGACAACCTTTTTAGAGATGCTCTCCGGTGAGATTGATACCACGTCCGGGAAGATCTTTATTACTCCCGGTGAAAGGATCTCGGTATTAGAACAGAACCAGTTCGCTTTCGATGAAGATACGGTCCTCTTTACGGTCGTCATGGGGCATAAGCGTCTTTATGAGATAATGACTGAGAAAGACGCGCTTTATGAAAAAGAAGATTTTTCCAATGAGGATGGGATACGAATCTCTGAACTGGAGGACGAGTTCTTCGAACTTGATGGATGGAACGCTGAAGCCGACGCGGCTAAACTTTTGGACAATATGGGTATCCCGCGGGAACTCCTCAAAATGAAGATGAAGCAGATTGAGGGCTGGCAGAAAGTCCGGGTGCTCTTAGCCCAGGCGCTCTTCGGGGATCCTGATATTCTGCTCCTTGATGAGCCTACCAACCATCTGAATGTAGAGACCTGTATCTGGCTCGAGGAATTTTTATGCAATTTCAAAAATACTACTATTGTCGTTTCTCACGATCGGCACTTTCTCGATAAGGTCTGCACTCATATAGCGGATATCGATTACGGGAAAGTAGAGATATATCCGGGAAATTATAATTTCTGGGTACAGTCACGCCGGCTGGCGCTGGAGCAGCGTAATCATGCCAACAAAAAGATGGAGGAGAAACGCAAAGAGCTGCAGAAATTCATAGAGCGATTCAGCGCCAATGCCTCCAAGGCAAAGCAGGCTACCAGCCGGAAAAAAAGTCTGGAGAAGCTGACGCTTGAAGAGATTAAGCCATCCTCAAGACAAACTCCTCATATCAACTTTGAACAGGAACGCGATTCAGGTAATAACATTTTGAATATTGAGGGACTGTCTAAGTCACAGGACGGGCGGACGATTTTCAGTGATCTGAATATCAGGGTAGAGAAAGGAGACAAGATCGCTCTGGTCGGGAGAAATGACCTTGTGAAGACAACTCTCTTTCAGGTGCTTATGAACGAATTCGAAGCGGATGGCGGGAGTTTCACCTGGGGGGCGTCAACCAAACAGGCGTATTACCCCAAAGATAATACCGGATACTTCGATACGGATATCACGATTTATGAATGGCTTATGCGGTATACGAAGAATACGGAGGCGAGTTTTGTGCGCGGTTTTCTGGGACGGATGCTTTTTTCCGGAGATGATATTTTCAAAAATGTTACTGTCCTCTCCGGCGGAGAGAAGGTCAGATGCATGCTGGCGCGGATGATGCTTATGCAGGCCAATGTCCTGATACTGGACGACCCGACCAACCACCTGGACCTGGAGTCTATCACGGCATTGAACGAAGGGCTGATTAAATATAAAGGGACTATTCTTTTCTCATCGCATGACCATAGGCTGGTGCAGACAACGGCAAACCGCATTATCGAGATAACGGATCGAGGCTATATAGACAGATCCGACACTACATATAATGAATATCTCTCCGACAGGAAGCTAGCCGAGATGCGGCAGCGGTTGTATTAGCATGAGAAACTTAGCCCTCACTTCGTTCGGGCAACTTTTACCTCTAAGGAAAGCATGAAAGCAGGAGAATTTAAAATACTCCCACTCCTGCCTTCCTGCTTTCCTTCGGGGTTATTGTCCCGAGACTTAATATGAAACAACTCGGGATCCCGAAATATTTCGGTCCCGATATTATCAATTAAACAAACCGGGATCCCGAAGGATTTCGGGAGAGGAAATTCCGAAGCATTCAAATATCCAAACTTTCAACACTTGATCTGAAGAAAAATAATGTTATTATTTTTTCTTTAGAAAAAATAATAAGGAGGAGTAAATTATGTCGGAAAAGCAGTATCACATCGATCTGGCGCCGGGTGATGTCGGCCGTTATGTTATCCTTCCGGGAGATCCCGGAAGAGCGGAGAAGATCTCCCATTACTTTGACAACCCCCGGGAGCTGGCTTTCAAGCGGGAATTCAGGACCTTCACCGGTACTGTTGACGGGCTCAAGGTATCGGTAACTTCCACCGGTATCGGCTGCCCCTCGGCGGCGATCGCTCTGGAGGAGTTGATTCATATTGGGGCTGATACCTTCATCCGGGTCGGCACCGCCGGTTCTCTCCAGGAAGAAGTCGAGGTCGGCCACCTGGCCATCGCCACCGGGGCGATCCGGGAAGAGGGGACGACCCGTCAGTATATCCCCCTCTCCTACCCGGCGGTATCCGATCCGGAGGTGCTCTTCGCGCTGCGGCAGGCCGCGGAAGAACTGGGCTATCCCCATCATCTCGGCATAACCCACTGTAAGGATGCCTTCTACTCTGAAGAGGCCGGATACTCCGCCCAGGTGGAATACAACGAGACCCTCTGGAAGACCTGGCTCCGGGCCAATGTCATCTCCACCTCAATGGAAGAGGCGGCCATCTTCGTGATCGGAACATTAAGAAAAGTGCGGGTCGGAGCTCTGGCGACTATCATCGGCCAGACCTGGGCGGGGCATCCCATCGTGAAATCGATCGATCCCGAGAACGCGATCCGGACGGCATTGCGGGCTTTCGCGATCATGGATAAAAAATAAAAATATAACCTCTAAGGAAAGCAAGAAGGCAGGAGGAAAGGATATTTTGAATTCTCGTGCTTTCCTGCCCTCCTTAGCGGAAAAGTTGATCGAGTGAAGCGAGAGCTAGGCCCTATGGATGATTTAGAAGACAAAGTTCTCAAATGGATCGAAGAGCGTATCTCTTCCAGTTCCGACTTTGTTATTCCGATTAAGAAGCTGAGGGAGGAACTGGTTGAAGGGCTCTCCGTACCCGTACCCCCTTTAGAGCAGATTGAGGGTTGGCTGGAAGAGGACGAACGCTTTGATCTCCTCCCGGAACCGGATGGCGCGGATGATCTCCCGCCGGAACAGATCGCGGCCCTGGAGCAGACGGGGATCTATAATGGAGTCCGGGTCGGACTCAAGTCCAAGCGGGCAACTCAGGAAGAGATAATCAAGCGGCTGGAAGAACATTCCAACAGTCTCCTCGCGGCCGTTCAGAAAGGCTACGCCGCCGGAGATATTGACGATGAGGCCTATGAGCGATTGGAAGAGGAGCTGGTGGGGTTTCTGCGCAAGATTAAGGGAGTAGGAGGGAATAGCAGGGAAGCACCGGGCGGCGCGCGGGTCGGACTTGTCTGACCTGTCCGACTTGTCAGACAGAAAACTATTCACGAAATTCGTAGTTCATTAATGGGGGCGAGGCCAGGGCAACAATTAGTGTAATTCGTGCAATTAGTGGACTGCAGTGCCGCCGAGCCAAGGCGAAACAATCAGAGTAATCTGTGAAATTGTGGACAAAAGGGGGGAGCGGGGGGAGCGGGGGGGGAAGAAAGTTGACAGTTTACAGTTGTCGGTTGACGGGAAAAAACTTTCAGCTCTCATAGTGATGACCTTTTGCGTTTTTTGCGCCTTTTTGCGGCTAATAATGGGGGCGAGGTTGGGGGAGAACTAAAACAAATTCGTGGACAAAAAGGAGATAGCATAATGACTAAAATAGCGTTTATATTTCCGGGACAGGCGTCCCAGTATGTCGGAATGGGGCGGGAGATATCCCGGACCCCGATCGGAGAAAAACTCTTCTTCCAGGCCGATGAGATCCTCGGCTTCCCCCTGAGCAGCCTCTGCTTCGAAGGTCCGGAAGAAGAACTCATCCAGACCTTCAATACCCAGCCGGCGATCGTTACGGTCAGCGCGATTGTTACCCAACTCCTGGCTGAGAAAGGGATCAAACCGGAGATGGTAGCCGGTCACAGTCTGGGCGAATACAGCGGACTGGTTGCCGCCGGGTCACTCTCTTTTCTGGACGCCGTCCGACTGGTTAGAATCCGGGGAGAGTTGATGAGCGACGCGACAAAATCAGTCGGCGGGGGCATGGCCGCTATCATCGGGCTGGAACCTAAGGCGGTGGAAGAGATCTGCGCCGAAGCAAGTTCGGCCGGCATTGTCCAGGCCGCGAACTATAACTCACCGATCCAGACCGCCATCTCCGGAGATCAGGCGGGGCTGGAGAAAGCCATTGAGATCGCAAAAGAGAGAGGCGCCAAACGGGCCCTGATGCTCCCGGTCAGCGCTCCCTTCCACTCCAGCCTGATGGACCCGGTAGCCGAAAAGTTCCAGCCGGAACTGGAAGCGGCCGAATTCAAGGACGCGGAACTCCCGGTCATCGCCAATGTAACCGCCGCGCCGGAGACCGGGGCGGACGAGATCCGCCGGAACCTGATCAGCCAGGTTAATGGCCCGGTCCGCTGGAGCGATACCATCCTCTATATGATAGCCCAGGGGATCGATACCTTTATTGAAGTTGGGCCGGGGAAGGTTCTGACCGGACTTCTGAAGAAGACTGATCGCTCGGTTACCTGTGTTCCGGTTGAGACTCTGGAGTCGATTGAAGGGATGATGGAGAGAATTAAAGACTGAACATCGAACGTCCAACTTCGAACGATGACAAGCGCTGTAGCCGCGGTCGGTGACCGCGGCAGGCTCGGGACCGGGGTCAACGACCCCGGCTACAGGGCAAGTCCAGGCGACGTTCGAAGTTGAGCGTTCGACGTTCGACGTTCAGCTTTTTATATTTGATAGCATCTCCCGGGCATGCTTCAAAACAACAGTGGTCAGATCCCGCCCCCCCAGCATCCGGGCCAACTCCTCTACCCGGCTCTCTCCCGAAACCGGTGTAATCCCGGTCAGAGTCCGACCGGCTCGAACTTCCTTGGCTACCACCAGATGACTCCGGCCATGAACCGCCACCTGGGGGAGATGGGTGATACAGATGACCTGGTGGTTACGGCTCACCGCGGCCAGTTTCTCCCCGACGGCGTTCCCCATCTCACCGCCCAGGTTGGCGTCGATCTCGTCAAAGACCAGGACCGGGATCCGGTCGTGCGCGGCCAGGATCGCTTTCACCGCCAGCATCACCCGGGAGATCTCGCCGCTGGAAGCGATCGCCCGGAGGGGGCGGGGGGCTTCGCCGGCGTTGGGAGCGAAATCAAATTCCACCTCATTCATCCCGGAAGGCCGGGGAGAAGAGTCCCGGACGGAAACATTCAACGCGCCGTGAGGAAAACCAAGATCCTGGAGCGCGGAGGTAATCGCCCGGGCCAATTTTCCGGCCGCCTTCCGGCGGCTCTCCCCTAACTTCTTCCCGGCCGTACGGACCAGCTTCTCCTGTTTTTTCAGCTGCCCATCTATCTCCGCGATCCTCTCTTCCCGGGTCTCAAGTTCTTCCAGCTCTTTCTCCGCTTCCGTGAAATATCGCAAAATCTCCTCCGCTGTCCCGCCATACTTCCGTTTAAGTTTCTGGAGCAGGGACAATCGATCCTCCAGCTCCTCTACCCTCTCGGGAGAGCTCTCAATCCGGTCAACCCGGCCGGTAATCTGATCGGATAGTTCCTGGAGCTGAATGGCAATTCCTTCGGCTTCATCGTCCCAGCCGGCGGCATCCGGCAGGAGGCTCGACAGTTCGCTCAGAGCGGACCGGATCACGGCCAGGTTATTAAACGCCGAGCCTTCCTCCCCGGTCAAGCCCAGGCAGACTCCATTGGCCAGCTCCAGGATACGCTGCGCGTTGGCCGACTCGGCATGTTCCGCCATCAGTCTCTCTTCGTCAATATCCCCGACCCCCGCTGCCTCGATCTCCTGAAGCTGATAGCGGAGCAGATCGATCCGGCGGGCGACATCCCTATCATCTCCATCGAGTCCCCGGCGGGCCGCTTCCAGTTCTTTCATCTTCCGGTAAGCTTTCTCATAGCCCGCCCGTTCCTTCTTCAAACGCCCGAAGGCGTCCAGCAGGTCCAGCTGGAAGTCCGGGTCGAGGAGGGATTGATGATCATGGGGACCATGAAGATCGACCAGAAGGTTGCCGATCTGCTTCAAAGCCTGGACGGTAGAGGGAGAGTCGTTGATGAAGATCCGTCCGGAACCGGAAGCCGGAAGAGTTCTCCGGATGATCAGCATCCCGCCGGAGAGAGGATCAAGCCCCATCTCTTCCAGCAGTCCATCAACCCCGGAAGGATCGGAGAGATGGAAGACGGCTTCCACGGCCCCCTGCTTCTCCCCGGTCCGGACCATGGTCTTATCCGCCCGTTCTCCAAGGAGAAGACCGAGCGCGCCGATCAGAATTGATTTGCCGGCACCGGTTTCACCGGTGATGACATTCAGCCCCGGGCCGAATTCCAGGGCAGCGTCTTCTACGATAGCTAAGTTTTTTACCCGGAGTGATTCGATCATTTTATTTTTATTCCATTATTTTGAGCTCGCGAAGTGTTTTTATCTGACGGATCGGTCGGATCCGACTGATCGGACGAGTCGGACGGGTCGGATGGGTCGGATGGGTCGGACAAGTCGGACGGGTCAGACAGGTCGGACTGTACCTTCTCCTCCCTGCTTCTCCCTTCTCCTCCCTGCTGTTCCCTATTTTCCATCTTAATATTCGTGAGAAAGTTATCCAGCTGGGCCATCTCGGATGTCACCCGGCAGGCGGGGAGGGAAGCGAAGAAATCTTTGCCGTATCTCCGGGTCTGAATCCGGGGGTCGAGGATAGCTACGATCCCGTAATCATCCCGGCTCCTCATCAACCGCCCGAAACCCTGGCGGAGCATAATGATCGCGGTGGGGATCTGAAACTCCCGGAAGGGGTTCCCCCCCCGCTCTTTGATAAGGTCGATCCTGGCTTCGGTCACCGGGTCATTCGGGACCGCGAAGGGGAGCTTGGTGATTATTACTGTCTTGAGGCTATCCCCCGGGACATCTACCCCCTGCCAGAAACTGGTGGTCCCGAAGAGGACCGAGGTGGGATGGAGGCGGAACTCTTCTAAGAGAGTATATCTATTCTTATCTCCCTGACGGAGACAGCCGTATTTCTCCAGTGGTCCGGAGAGACGCTCATAAGCCTGGTTCAGCATCCGAAAACTGGTGAAGAGCACGAAGACACCGCCGCCGGAGAGGATGATCAGCCGGCCAACCTCCTGTATTATCCGTTCCTCATACTCTTCCCTCCGGCGGCCGGGATCGGGGATCCGGGAGTCGGTGTAGATCATCACCCGGCTCTCATAATCAAATGGGGAGGAGAGGCTTAACTCCTCACAGCTTTCCAGGCCGAGGCGCTTACGGAGATAGGAGAAATCACCCCGGGTGGAGATGGTGGCCGAGGTCAGCACTACCGGCCCATACTTCTCCCAGAGGACGGGTTTCAGATAATCTCCCACCTCGATCGGGGCCATGCGGAGGGTCTGGCGGAGGCGGCGGCCATGCTCTTCCCGGCTATACCAGTAAACGGTATCATCAGCTTCCATCGTGATGATGGCGGTCAGCTCATCCCGGATCTTCTGACAGCGCTTGATATAGGTCTGAAGCTCCGCCAGACTCTCATCGTCGGTCATCGTATCTTTTAAGTCCTCCAGACTATCCTCCAGCAGACCCAGGGGACCGGAGAGCGTGTTGGCAATGAAATTCGGTTCTTTCAGCCGGACGGTCCGGAAGGTATCTCTGTATTTATCTTCCAGTTCGGCAAAAAACGCGGTATTTAAATCCCGCAGATCGTCAATCCGGATATGCCAATCTACCAGAATATCTTCTTTCTCTATCCGGGAAGGAAGAAACCCTTTTCCGGTCCGCTTGCTGTAGAGATAGTTCAACAGCTTGGGAATCCGGTAGTTGGAGATCTCATATCCGAGGAAGTCGGTCGCGATATCTTCTAAGAGATGGGCTTCATCAAAGACTATCGCCTTAAACTTAGGAAGGATCATCCCCCCGGCCGCGAGGTTGGCGAAGAAGAGGTGGTGGTTCATCACCAGGATATGGGCATCCTCCCGTCGGAGCCGGGCTTTGATGTAGAAACATTCTTCAAAGAGCGGGCAGTTCTTCCAGAGGCAGAAATCTGACTCCGCCCGGACCGCTCCCCAGAGATCTCCCCGGGGAGTAAAATCCAGCTCATGCTGGAGACCGGTATCCGTCTCCACCGACCAGTCGGCTATCTCCTGATACTGCGCCGCCGACTCCCTGCTCTCGAAAAGCCCCTGCTCTCCGGCTTTCGCCAGACGATAGAGACAGAGATAATTATTAACCCCCACGCAGAGTTCGGATTTGAGATCAAAACCGGCGGTCTGGGAGAGAAAAGGGATATCCTGCTCGATCAACTGTCTCTGGAGGGTCTTGGTGCCGGTGGAGATGGCCACCTTCTTCCCGGTCTGAAGCGCGTGGAGAACAAAGGGGTAGAGATAGGCCAGGCTCTTGCCCACCCCGGTCCCCGCTTCCACCATCAATATTCCTTTCTTCTCTATCGTCTCCCGGACCGCTTCCGCCATCTCCTCCTGTTGGGGGCGGTAATCATAGCGGGGATGGAGCCGGGAGAGTTCTCCTTCCTCCCGGAAAAATTCATGGGGGGTTATTGTTTTATTTTCCGTGGTCAATTACTGTAGTTCCTTTTAGGAGTTATCTCTCGCTACCGCTGAGGTTATCGGACGGATCAGTCGGATCGGACCGATCGGTCGTATGAGAGGCCACCGGATTCCCCGATGGCAGTCGAAAAAAGGTCCGGGTCGAAAATATTCCGCTAACAATATTGTCATCGGCCTTAGATTGTGCGATAATATAGTATAATTGTTTGGGAAATACTAAATATTTCTAATTTCGAAAGCGGCTATCGGAGCATTATTATGAAGAAAATCAGCGGGGCGGCGGCGATCCTGACATTCTTCGGGGGGCTAATCGGATTGGCCTCCCCGGTTTTTTCACAGGGTCTGGTTATTGATCATAACTGTACCGATCTGACCCGGATCCCCGCATCCTATGTTAATTCAGCCCGGAGTACTTTCAGAATATCCTATGGTCATACGTCCCATGGGAGCCAGCTTATCAGCGGGATGGGAAACATCGAAACTCAATATCCCACTCTTTACGCTTATAATGAGGATGGCTCCGGAGGGGCCCTCTCCCTTCATGATTATGAACCGGATGGAGATCTGGGCGATTCGGATTGGTACAGCAAGACCAGAATACTACTTAATACCCCGGGGAATGACCGCAATATGATCATATGGTCTTGGTGCGGCCAGGTGTCTGGGGCCACTTCAGGCGATATCGCCGATGATTACCTGAGCTTGATGAATTCACTGGAAACCGAGTACCCATCTTATAAATTCATATATATGACCGGGCACCTTGACGGCAGTGGGAGCGGCGGGAATCTACATCAACGCAATAATCAGATCAGACAATATTGTATCACTAATAATAAAATCCTCTATGATTTCGCCGATATTGAACGCTATGATCCCGACGGTAATGACTATCTGGATTTAGGAGGTGGGACGTATGATGACGGATGTCAATATGACAGCGGCAACTGGGGGGATAACTGGTGCGCTGCTAATCCCGGATCCGATCTCTGTACTTCTTGTTCCTGTGCTCACTCCGAGCCATTAAACTGCAATATAAAAGGCCGGGCCTTCTGGTGGATGATGGCCCGCCTGGCGGGGTGGGATGGGACATCATCCGACAGCTATTCCATAAATTCCGGAGACTACAACGGGGACGGGAGTTCCGACATTGCCATCTTCCGAGCAACTTCCGGCCTCTGGTCGGTCCGGGGGATTACCCGGATCTACTTCGGGAGCACTTCCGACCAACCCGTCTCCGGAGATTATGATGGAGATGACACCACTGATATAGGTCTCTTCCGGGCAAGTTCCGGCCTCTGGGCGATCCGGGGGGTAAGCCGAGTTTACTTCGGCTCAACTTCGGATATACCGGTCCCGGGCGATTACAACGGGGACGGTGATACCGATATGGGGATCTTCCGGCCGGCCTCCGGTCTCTGGGCCATCCGGGATATAACCCGGGGTTATTTCGGATCAGCTTCAGACAGACCGATCCCGGGGGATTACACCGGCAACGGAACAGCGGATATCGGACTATTCCGGGCCAGTTCCGGTCTCTGGGCCATCCGCGGCTTCACCCGTTATTACTTCGGCGGGGCCGGGGACAGACCGGTCCCCGGAGATTATAATGGCTGGGGTTTTCGGCACGGAGCCATCTACCGGCCATCTTCCGGTCTCTGGGCTTTCCATGGATGGGAAACCCGGTATTACTTCGGGGCGAGCGGTGATCAGGCTGTCCCGGCAAATTACAATGGCGATACGGGAGATATAGATGAGGTGGGGATATTCCGCTCTGCTTCCGGGCTCTGGGCTATCCGGGGGATTACCAGGGTTTACTTCGGAGGATCCGGGGATATCCCGGCGGTGAGATAGGGAGGAGGAAGGAATCTCCAATGACCAATTTCCAACTGCCAACTTCCAAGTAGCAGAGAGGCGGAGGGACAGTCCGACCTGTCTGACCAGTCCGACTTGTCCGACCCATCCGACAAACAAACCAAAAACCCCCGATAAATATCAATAGAACCCGCGATCAAAGTATATTATTATTTCTTCAAAGAAAAAATAGGATGATACGAATTTATAGAATAATATTTTTGCTGCTTCTATTACCCCTTACCGCCTTCGGGGATTATGAAGTAACCTCCACCGGGGACAGTCTTCCCTCAGTCCCGGGGGAACTCCGCTACGGGATAGAAAATTTATCCGGGACCATCTTCTTCTCCCAGACCGCCTTTCCCCCCGGCTCACCCACCACAATCTCATCAATCGGGACCTTTACCATCGATACCGATATGCTGACCATTGACGGATACTGGAATGGGCAGACCGCCGGGGATATTATTATCGACGGCAACGGGCTAATCTGTTTCTGGCTGGCCGGGGATAATAATTCAATCCTGGGTTTGACCATAACCGGAGGGGGAGATGGGATCGAGGTCAGCGGAGATAACAACACTATCGGCAGCGGGACAAAGCCCAACCAGATTATCAGTAATATTAACCACGGAATCCATATCACCGGGGGATCGGGGACAACTATCGCGGGAAACTATATCGGGATAACTTATCAGAATGCCCCGGCCGGAAACGGCGGCGATGGGATCCTCCTGGATGGCCAATCCAGTGGAACCTGGATCGGGGGGACCGGACTTGGGCACGGCAATATTATCTCCGGCAACACCGGAGCAGGGGTCAGGATCGACGGGAGCGGGTCCGACTATAACTTCATCTCCAGAAACAATATCCATGACAACCAGGGCCTGGGGATTTCTCTTCTCAATGGAGCCAACCAGGGTGTAGCCACACCAACGATCGATCAGATCACCTGGCTGAGCAATACCACCGCCCGGTTATCCGGAGGCAGGGAGACCGGATGTCTGTTGGAGTTATTCGCCGCCGATACCAATAGCGGCGGTCCGGGGGAAGGCCAGACCTACCTGGCAAGCATCCCCGCCGATGCTTCTACCACCTGGACAATTGAGACCGTGGAGGGCTTAACTCTTAATGAATGGCTGACCGTGGCTCAGACTACGGAACTGCTCAGCACCTCGGAGTTTTCGGGAAATAAACAATTTACCGTGGAGTCTCCCACTCCTACGACAACACCTTCCATCACTCCAACCCCATCGCCAACGCCGTCCATTACTCCGAGCCCGACACCTTCGATTACCGCCTCGCCGACCCCCTCTTCAACCATCTCCCCGATCCCGACCGCTACCCCTCCGCCGACCGCTACACCGCCGATCCCGATCATTATCTACTCCACTGATCTTACTACCGACCCGGGCTGGACTACCGAATCCGACTGGGCTTTCGGATTTCCGGCAGGTCAGGGAGGACCATCACCAACACCGGTGGGTGGGTGTTCACACCAATCAGGCTATCCTGATCCAACCTCAGGCCATACCGGAAGTAATGTTTACGGATATAATCTCCAGGGCAACTACCCGGACAATATGCCCGATAGCTACTACCTGACCACCAACTCGATAGACTGTTCCGGTTTCGAAAATGTTACTCTCTACTTCTGGCGCTGGCTGAACGTGGAGCGGAGTGAGCGTGATTGTGCATATATTCAGGCATCCAGCAACGACTCAGAATGGTATGAGATCTGGAAAAATCCCGAGGGATTAAATGAACAGATAACTGATTCAAGCTGGACACGACATACTTACGTAATATCATCCGTCGCGGACGAGGAGGCCGAGGTTAAAATCAGATGGGGGATGGGGCCAACCGATCCCACTCTTGTCTTCTCCGGCTGGAATATTGATGATATTAGATCGGAAGAGCACACGTCTGAACTCCAGTCACACTGATATATCTCGTATGCCGTCTTCTGCTTGAAAAAAAAAAAAAAACAAACAAAAACAAGACAAAAACAAA
>CAKZYZ010000058.1 GCA_937885075.1 uncultured bacterium
TACTCTATAACCGCTCGTGACTACAAATAGTACGTCTTTTTTGTTTTTTTGTTTTTTATTTTTGTCTTTTTTTTTTTTGTTTCTTTTGTTTTTTTTTTTTCAAGCAGAAGACGGCATACGAGATATATCAGTGTGACTGGAGTTCAGACGTGTGCTCTTCCGATCTGCTTCTCCCCTCCCTTGAGAGCGCCATCGGTCTCAACTAATCGGCGGTAGATGATTGGGATATCCCCTGGTTTTAATCTCTGGAGCTGATCCATGAAATCAGAATGATCACCCCAGATGCCGGCAGCCTGACATGCCGCCCGGCGGTCGCCTTTATTTTCCCAGCTCTCCAGCCCGAGCCAGAGCTGCCGGAATGCCCTGGTCATAAGGGCGAGGATCTTCAGGGGAGCTTCATTTTCATCCAGCAGTTTCTTCAATAACGCCAGAGCAGTACCGGTCTTTTTCGTTACAATCAACCCGGTAAGATCAAAGATATTGTCCCGCCGACCGGTTCCGACAATCTCCATAACATCATCGGAGGTAACGTCTCCATCGGGCTCTTTATAGAGATATAGTTTTTCCAGTCCCCCCGCTATTGAACCTGGACTTCCTCCGGCGGCGACAATAAGTTCCTCCAGGATATCATCCGGGATAGATATCCTTTTCCGGCGGGCTTCGTTCCGGGACCAGGTGAGCAGACCTTTTGCCTTCAGGGGAGAGAAGTTCCGAAGATATTTTTTGGGGAAATGTTTTCCCGCGAGCCAGCCCTTTGCCTTCCGATTAATCAGAAACACCAGACAGGTCCCCGCTTCAGGATCAGAGAAGTACTCGGACATGACCTTCCAATCCTGGAGGGGGAGGTTCTCGGCCTGATCAACTACTACTAATCTACTTATCAGTTTCGTTTTGTCTGCGGTGATGGAGAAGAGGCCCCAGGCAGCGGTACGAGCGGCATCAAGTATTACCGCCGCGTTAACCTCATCTCCCAGGAAATATTCGTAATTAAGCGGGTCACCATCCGCGGATAGGATTGCTTCCTTGAGTTCATCAAGGAGACGCAATTTGCGATAGACATCTTCTCCGGTAAGGCCGTAGAGAGGTTTGACCGCGCTTAACTTTAACTTGGCGGAAGATGGCATTATTACTTCACTGCTATTGGTCTTGGTTCAAAGCATAAAGTTCGCGGCGCGAATTTTATTACCAGATCGAGACGACGTAATCCACTATTTTTCGGGCTAAATCTTTATAAGCATCCGGTTCAGCCGCTTTTTCATCCTCAGCCAGGTCTCCTTCCACAAAATAATCGGCATATCCACGGATTTTTTCCCGGGCGGTCAGCAACTTCCCGGTAGATCTGGACCTGAAAGTGATTATCGCGGTCACATATAACCGATACTCTTCCACCTCATTGTCGTCGTCGCCGGTATAACCCATCACCCGTCGTTCCCAGTTGGTGATCTCTCCCGAAAGAACGGTATCCGCCTCATCCTTGGAGACCGGCTGAAGATTGCCGTCCTGCCTGAATCTGGTAATTACGGCATTAGTTATATCGACCTCTATCCCGGGTTGGTAAGTCTTGTTTTCAAAGGTGGGAACATAGACAGTCTGGAGATTATCCGGGAGGGTGGTGCCGAGTTTATAGGCCCCGCATCCGAGTGCCAGGAAAATTAGAGATAAGATTACCGATCCCGATCTGATTGACTTCTTGAAAGTTTTCATAATTTCCTTTATTTTCTAACAAATTTTGACAGGACGATTATGTAAGAACAGTAATCAGTAAGCTGTGAACGGTAAGCAGTAAAAACAACGCACGGGTTCTCCCGGCCAGGCGACCGCTTACCGCTCACTGCTTACCGCTTCCTGGTTTGCCACTTACTTTTCCTTTAAATCGTCCTGGCCCTCACCAGATATTATCCGGGGCTCATCTCCGGCAACCGGTTCCGGCAACTTTGCCAATTTTTTCTTCGCCAGAGCCGCGTACCTGGACTCGGGGTATTTATCTATGACTTCCTGATAATATATCCGGGCCCCGGCGTAAGAATCAGGTGAATTATAGTAGTTCCCGATTGCATACGCTTTCTCCGCCTTATAATCTATCAGCTCGATAATCTTTTCCTCCGCTTCACCGCGCTTCGGATTGTCAGGGAAACTTTTGACAAATCTGGTAAAATTCTGGAGCGCTTTATTGACTTCTCCCGCGTCATAATCGGAACTTAATGCCTCTTCGTAATAGCAGATACCAATGTTGAAGAGTGCCAGCGGAATCATCTCGGTCCCGGGATAATTGGTCAGAAGCTGGTTATATTCAAGTATCGCGCCGTTATAATCACCATCCATCTGCAGAACCCGCCCCAGACTATATTGCGCCCGGGTAGATGCTTTACTGAATGTGGCGTTATCTAAAATCTTCCGGAAGATATCTTCCGCTGTTCCCAACCCGGATCGAATCCGGAAGAAAACGAAGAGACGTTTTCTTCCATTCATAAACGCTTCGCCGATCGCGTACTGCCGATTCAAAATCTCACTCAGACTCCCCTTCCCGGGATAGTCATCAAAAAGCTTCTGATAGGCCTCAAAAGCATCCAGCAATTCATCCTCTTCCTCCAGGCAGATTCCGATCCGAAACTGAGCCTCCGGAGCGAAATCCGAATCAGGATAGTCATCCACCAGGTCCTCGTACCAATCGATGGCATCGGAAAATTCTCCCTCTTCTTCCAGGCATCTTCCGATCCTATATATTGCTTCCGGGATAAGAGGTGAATCGGAGTAATCATCCACCATCTCCTCATAAAGAAGCCGTGCCCCCTTGAAATCACCCTCTTCTTCCAGATTTTGGGCACGCTGGCTGATAAGTCCCGCCTCATCAGTTAATTCCAGTACCTCATCCCGGACCATCGGATCGGTCTCTCTTTCAATTCCCCCGCAACCCTGGATTACGAAGAAGATAACGGTTAGTAAAATAAATATATTCCATATTTTCATAGAATTTAGCCTCGCTTCGCTCAGGCAACTTTTCCTCTTAGGAAAGCAGGATGATTTGAAGTAATCCCCCTCCTGCCTTCCTGCTTTCCTAAGAGGTTATTGTTTAAACTAATCTTATTTATACAGAGTAGAAAGAAAATTCGGCAGTAAAAATATCAATAGCCTTAATGCCAGGTTGCTGTAGATTCCAGCCATAAGATCATCCAGCATCACTCCCCATCCCCCCGGAGCCTTCTCCAGGAGTCTGGTTGGAAATGGCTTAAAGATATCAAATATCCGGTTAAGAATAAAACCAATTACCACCAGCATAACCGGATAAACCGGTATGAATAAAAATGTTATAAAGATACTAAATACTTCATCGATAACAATCTTGCCGGGATCCTTCTGGCGCCACTCCTTCTCTCCGTGAGATGATAGATAGACCCCCACCAGGAAGAACGCTGAGAGAAAAAGAATATACTCCCAGCAAATTCCCCCTCGGTACTCCGGGATAAAACCGGGGATCAATAACCTGATGAGAAGATAGATCCCCAGTCCGCCCGCTGCCCCGACTGTACCGGGAGCGATCGGTGAATAGCCCAGATAAAAAAAACTGGCAAAGAGCCTGACCCACCAGCTACCCCGTTTTTGCCTGCTCATTTAATTTATCCTCTCCCCCTCCCTGATCAGCATCGGCAGAGTCTCTCAGTACCCCCATATTCTTAATTATATAATAACATCCGGAAGTAAAAGTAAAGGCGGTGGTAATCCCGACCAGGATAATTACCAGATTACGGTAATACTCCTTATCAAAACTGGGATCATACAATAGACATAGATAAGTAAGTACGGCACTGACCGCGATCACCTGAGAGATGGTCTTATGCTTACCCCATCTACCGGCCGGAATAATCTTTCCTCTTCCCGCCGCCAACAAGCGTAATCCGGTAATGGCAAACTCCCGGCTGACAATAATTATCACCAGCCAGGCAGGGAGTTGTATCTCCTTCAGCCCGACAAACATGATAAACGCGGAAGATATCAGGATCTTGTCAGCAAGAGGGTCAAGCAGCTGACCCAGAACAGTTACTTCCCCCCAGGAACGGGCCAGAGACCCATCAATATAGTCGGTCAGCATGGCTAAGAGGAAGAGGATCAAGGCAATAAAAAAATTTCCGGTAAAATTGACCGAGAGCAGGAAGACAAAAACCGGAGTAGCCAGGAGCCGGGAGAGTGTCAATTTGTTGGGTAGGTTCATTGTAACTAAGTGCCTAAAGTTTTCAGCCAAAGGCTGATCCGCCTCTGGCGGAGAAGTGCCTAAAGTGCGCTAAAGTGCCTAAAGTTAAAAAACTTGCCAGCAACGGTCTGGGGACGCTATATTGCTGTTTCGGAATTTCCCCGATATCCATCGGGATCCCGGTTTGTTTCATTGATATTACCGGGACAATAAATCTATCCCCAAATTTGAATGGTTTGAGATATTTTCGGCACTACATCAATATAATTATGTTAGTCTTTTTTCAAAACTAAATTAGCGCCTCCGGCGCTAATTTATTCCGTATAGATCATATTCTGAACTATCGGTAATCTTAACTTCTACTATCTGCCCGGGCCTTATGTCGCCTCCCTCTACTACCACTATCCCATCAATCTCGGGGGCCTGGAAGATAGCGCGGCCGATCATCAGAGGCGATCCCGATTCCGGATATGGTCTATCCACTATAACAGGTATTACTCTTCCCCGCAGCCTATTTAATCGTTCGGTTGAAATCTCCTGCTGAACCTCCATCAACTTCTCACGCCTGCGGTCGGCGTGAAGTTCATCAACCCCGGACCCATAGCGCAAGGCAGCGGTCCCAACTTCCGGAGAATATTGGAATACTCCCAGATGTTCAAACCGCTGGGCAAGAACAAAATCAGCCAGCTCCGAGAACTCCTCCTCCCCCTCCCCCGGAAAACCTACCATCAGGGTAGTTCTGATACTTATATCCGTGACCAATTCCCGGGCTTGCCGCAGGATCTCCTCAATCTCGACACGGGAGATATTCCTCCCCATCTTATCCAGGATACCGTCGTTAATATGCTGCAGCGGGATATCAAGATAAGGGCATACTTTATCGCATCCGGCAATCGTTTGCAAGAGATGCCTGTCTATATGCCGCGGGTGAGCATAGAGGACCCTTATCCAATCCAATCCCTGAATACCATTCAGCGCTTCCAGAAGAGAGGAGAGGCCGCTGCCGGTTCCGGGACTGTAATCATAGTATGATGTATCCTGAGCAATCAGGATTATCTCTCGTACCCCCTGATCGACCAGTCGCCGGGCCTCCGAGATCAGCATCTTCTGTGGGCGCTCCTGATATCTCCCCCGCAGACTCGGGATCAGGCAATAGGTACAGCTATTATCACATCCATCCGAGATTCTGAGGTAAGCATAATGACCCGGGGTTGAGAGCCGGCGGGGAAAAGCAGTCTGGAAGGTAAACCGGGGGGAATCATTTGGGCGGAGTCGCTTGTCACCTTTTCCGAGATCGGAAGAGCACACGTCTGAACTCCAGTCACACTGATATATCTCGTATGCCGTCTTCTGCTTTTAAAAAAAAACTTTCTTTTTTCTTTCTTTTCTTTCTCTCTTTTTTTCCTTCCCTTCCCTGTTTCTTTTTTTTTCTCTCTTTTCTTTTC
>CAKZYZ010000059.1 GCA_937885075.1 uncultured bacterium
GGTACTCGACAATGCGTCTATATGGCTCCGATCTTCTGGCTCTTTTATGGGTGGTTGATAGGGAATATTTTAATACTGGTTCGGGGGGGTAAAAGAGTAATCCGGGGTTTTCTCTCGGGAGCGCTGGTGATACTTCCGGTAGTACCATTTTTGATATCCCTGCCCGGACTATATGAGAGCCGGGTAGGGCGTTTTGATCCGGATCTTCTGATTGACGCGATAACCCGATATCAGCCGGAGAAGATACTCTCCCCCCGCGATTCCATCCAGGGGATTCAGCTGACTCTAATGAACGATCCTCGATTTGAGGATGTCCATTGGCCCGGGTATCCTTATGAATCCGACATCCTGGACGCCGATCCGGTACGGGATCAACCCGGGATATCATTTCTTTATGATGGTCGGGAATACCGGGTATTTCTATCCTGCCCGGAAAATTTCCCTCAAGAGGCAGATAACATATTGTATCTCGATCTCTATATGTCTTATGATGGGAGATATGAAAATGGTCAGTTAAGACAGTTTTATACGCCTTTGAGGAATATTATTTCGAAAGATCAGAAAATCATCCCTCTGGCAGAAAACCCGGGGAATGCCCCGAAAGCCATCCACCAGTCAATCTACTGGCCGCCGAACAGCTTTTATCTCTATAGAGTGATTAAAGACTAATATAATCTGGAAAATATTAACTATCAAGAATGACAAGAAGGAGTGTTGGAGTGATGGAGTATTGGAAAAGGATAGCTATCCGGCTTGCCCGGTACCAGCCGGTATCCACCACTCCAACACTCCACCACTCCAACACTCCACTTTTATGAACCTTCTGACTTTATATACTCGTAATACTATTAACTAACTCAACTTAACAGGATATCCCAACCCCCCATGTTTCCCCGAAATATAAAAAATAGAATAGCCCTGATAAAATCATATCTGACCCGGCAGGAGAGGCTGAACGCTTTCCCTTTTGAGATCGCGATCGGGATTACCAATCGATGTAATCTTGATTGTTCTTTCTGTCCGCATAGAATCAGTCCCCGTAGTCAGGGTAATATCTCGCTCGACCTACTGGATTCATTGATAACTCAGGTTTCGCCGTATGCTGATGTAGTCGACCTATCATTTGATGGAGAGCCATTTCTCCACCCGGAATGGAGTGAATGCGTAAAGATATGCCACCGTCACGGGGTCCGGGCTATTCTTCAGAGCAATGGTCTCCTTGTGGACGAGGCGGTGACACATGAGATTCTGGAAGCGGGGGTGGATTCGATAACCTTCAGCGTGGACGCCGCTACTGAAGAGACCTACCGGCGGTTAAAGCTGGGGGGAAACTTCAAGCTGGTCCTTAAGAATGTAGAGTATTTCCTTCAACAGGCCGCCCAAACTTCCCGCCGGCCGAGAATAACCGTCCAGTTCGTCCGGGGTCCGGAGAACAGGGATGAGGCTGATGATTTCCTTAGCTACTGGAGAGGGAAGGGGGCGGATTCCATCCGGATAAAGCCGATGCTTAATTTCGGTGGAAGCGTGGGGAGTATTCCCCGGTCAGTTCCCGGGAAGCCGTGTATTCTTTTGTGGACTTCCCTCTCGATTCACTGGGACGGTATTGTTACTCTTTGCTGTATGGATATTGAGGGTCGGACTAATATGGGCGACGCGTCGAAGACTCCCTTACGCGAGATAGCCGACAGTGATTTATTTCGGGCTGTCCGGCGTCTTCACATTAACGGTACTGGTGCGAAGCATCCGGTCTGTCGGAACTGTGATGTCCCGGCGGTTGCCTGGCCGTTTGTCCTTGGTTCGGCTTTCGTTGATGATATGACCCGGAGGCAAGTAATCCGCCTTGTACAGAACATGGGGTTTCTCCAGGCCAGAGAAAAAACCTGATGGAAGCTATTTTATCTTTTAGTTGGACCCGCCGGGACTGGTTAGTTCTCGGCACGGTACTGGCGATTATCTTTATTGTCCTGATTCCCTACACCTTTCTTCTTAAAGGTGTGTTTCATGATGATACCGCCTATATCTATTATCCTCACTTTACTTTCATGGCCCGCAATATTCAGCAGGGCATAATCCCTCTCTGGTCACCGAATGTATTCTGTGGAGGGTCTCCATTTTATGCCAACTATCCCTTCGGGGCTCTTTACCCGCCGCTCTGGATTCTCTTCGATATGGCCGATCTATCCACCCCGGATAGTTCTTACACCGGTTTAATTATTGTCCCGATCATATTTCATATTCTTCTGAGCGGTTTATTCGCTTATCTTCTGGGGCGTCTGGGCCTCCGCCTGGAATATTGGGGGGCCGCGGCCTTTGCCCTGGTCTGGACCTTGAGCGCTACAATGTACAGGGGAATTCTCGATGTCTCGCCGCTCTTTGCCATGGGCTGGATACCGGGATTCCTTCTCTTTCAGATACTATATACCCGAAAAGGGAATCTTTTGACTCTGGCATTGGGCGGACTGATATTGGGCTTCTTAATCCCTTCCAATATTAACTATGTCGCGTACGCAGTTTTCATTAGCCTGGTGGTGGCGTTATGTCTGTCGGTAGGCAGCCTCCTGAAACGGCAGTACCGGGTTGCTCTCCGGGCGATCTGGGGGCCGGCCGCGATGGGGGTACTGGGTGCTATGCTGGCGGGAGGGTATCTATGGGGCGTTATAGAGAGTGTCAGGGATATGGCTCCATTCTATCCGCTGAATCAGCCGGCGATGACCGCCGGTCCGAATAGTCTTCCACTCCGCTATCTGGCGACTCTGCTGGTCCCGAATCTCTTCTCCGGACAGGATTTTTCTCATGTCTGGAATGTGGTTTTGCGGGATCAGCTCTGGCTGAGTGAAGCATACCTCACCAGAGGCTTTCCGCTTATGTTTATCGCGTTTATCTCCATTACCGGACTCTGGTTTCGGAAGGGGGAACCGCGGGGTGGTGGTCTGCGGTTCTGGATGTTTTCCGGGCTGTCTCTCTGCCTGCTGGGCTTGCTGCTGCTTCTGGGCCGTCATACGCCATTTTTTGGATTGCTTTACCGGGTCTGTCCGCTCCTCCGGGTTCCGTACGCGGACCGATGGCATCCCCTTTATACTATGGGGTTGGCCATTCTCATCGGAACAGGTATCTCCGGACTCAAACTATCCCTTGCCGGGCGCTCTTTGATAACATTTAAAAAGTATCTGATCTTCGTGACTATGACATTAGTGATCGTGATCGCTGCTATTCTCTGGCCTCTCCGTATTGGAGATGAATTCTGGCCGACTGGCTGGCAGCAACTGGTTAGAGCAGGTCATCTAAAATGGTTTGCTACGGGACCGATGCTCTATCTGCTTATCTGTCTCGCGATCATCGGGCTGGTTTCCTGGCATCGTCTGCGAAAGTGGGCCATCCTGATCCTCCTGATCTTCGTGATCGCCCATCTCTCCTGGTTCCTATATCACGGCCTCTTCGATCCCTGGCAGGTCCGCTGGGATGAGGAGAAGCCGACCCTGACCAAGCGGAAGGGGCCGGAGGATGATCCCTACCTGGCCTTTGGCCGCGAGCAGCCGGGCCTGGACTGCCCTCCCTGGGGACCAGCCCGGGTGGCCTATTCCCGCTCGACCTTCGATAATACCCAGTTGATCAAAGGCGGCTTTGCGGTTTTAGGGTGGCCGGGGAAGCCGCTTATCCCCCGGCTCCATCTGGTCTTGAGGGATATTTGTTCGGGATTTCCGCACGAGCTCCTCGTTGAAAAATTCGATACCAGGTTTTTTCAGAATATGAGCGCGGGTATCGTCTGGCTCGATCGTACATATCCTGGGGGTATTCCGGAGACCGTCTCCTGGAAGGCCTGTCTGGGCTATCGGGGGTTGAAATATCTAAATCCGGTCCCCCGTCTCTTCACCCTCGACCGCCTTCGATCCTCCGCGCCTGATGAGCAGAAGGCGGCGCTGATGAAAGGTGATCTGAAAGAGCTGGTATGGATAGACCCCCAAGAGACAGCTTTCCCCAATCGCAGGGATCACCCGGCCAGCCCGGCTCATTTCAATGATCTGCAGAGAAAGAACCGGATACTATCTTTTCAGACATCCAACCCCAATCGGCTTGAGATTGAGATTGAAGTAACGGTTCCATCGATGCTGGTATGCACTGATATTTATGGACCGGGCTGGACGGCAACTGTGGACAGCGCACCGGCGGAACTTCTCCAGGTTAATTACCTCCAGAGGGGCGTTTGGCTAGAGTCGGGGGAGCATCGAGTGGAGATGCGGTTCCAGCCCCGGGCGATGAAAATCTGGTTCTTTACAGCTCCTATCGGATTAGTCATTGTGATCATCTTAATCGTAGTTGGAATAAGGAAGAATCCTTCGTACGGGAGATCAGTATCATGATTGGGGGGTTATTTAGCCATAAGAAGGTTAGTTCCATTCTGATAGTAGTCCTTTTTGCCGGTATCGCGCTTGTTTATATTCATCCCATCTTGCTCAACTTCAATAACTGGGGTATCCATGATTGGGACCAGCATCTATTTTATCATGGTGTGCCGGTGAAGACGGTACTTACTTATCACCAGTTTCCTCTATGGAATCCCTATACCTGCGGGGGGATGCCGATGCTGGCTAACCCCCAATCCCGGTTTCTTTCTCCCGGATTTATCTTTCTCCTGATCTTTGGTGTGATCCATGGTATCAAAATAGATATCTATCTCCACCTGGTGGTCGGATTGCTGGGGAGTTATGGCCTGGCACGCTCTTTCCGCCTCGATAAGATATCTTCCCTTCTTTCTTCCTGTATTTTCATATTGAACAGTATGTTCGCCCTCTCTCTAACCGAGGGGATGACCTGGTTTATGTCAGTCGTATATCTTCCGTGGGTGTTTCTCTTCTATCGTAAGGCGTTCAATGATCTTAAACAGGCTATAATCAGCGCGGTCTTCGCGGTTCTCATGTTTTTTGAGGGAGGAATATATCCGTTGGTGATTACCTTTGTATTTTTCTTTTTCTATACTTTTATCACTGTTATATGCCGGAGAGAGAAAGTCATCGTCTCGCTCCGGTTGTTTTTCCTCCTGTTGCTCCTGGTGATTTCTCTGGGAGCCGTCAAGATATTCCCGACTATCGAATTTATGATGGATCATCCCCGGGTTATGGATGATTATTCCGGCTACAGTCTCAATTCACTCCGTTACAGCCTGATGGATCGGGATCAGGATCTGGGTTCGATACCCCGGATTGTTCAGGAGCTCTCACGGGAAGGAGGATTCATTACTGGAATCACCTATGATATGGAAGAGAATGGCATCTACATCGGTTTCATACCGCTGCTTCTGGCCTTGTTAGGGATTATTTGGTTTGGCGGCCGTAACCGGGTACTACTGATCAGCATGCTTATATTTCTGTGGTTTATGTTTGGAAACCGGGCTCCGGTGAGTCTCTGGGCACTGATTCACAGATTTCCAATTATCAGTTCAATGAGAGTAGCCCAGCGCTTCAAAATTATATTTATACTCTGCCTCTCGATATTTGCCGGCCTTGGTTTCGGAGTAATTATACAGGTCATGCGCCGGATTTTCCGGAAGGCTGGAGTTAGGAAAATGATCGGGGGATTGGTATTCCTTTTCATTCTTGCAGATCTCATCATTGTTGGCCAACCGATCTGGAATGACGCCTTCAGGATTCCTCCTCTGAATCTATATTCCTGGAAGCAATCGGTTGGTTTGCTGAATCATCTCCCGGCTGTTCCCGGGGATTTTATTCAAATTCAGGAAGGGCCTTCTTATGATGAGAATGGTATTGTTAAACACAAGGAACGGTTCGACGCCAATGGTTCTCTCTATCCGGCCTTGCTCATGAATGTGGGGACTGTCCAGGCCTATGAATCCGCGGAGGTTGATAGAAAAGCGCTCCCGTTCGATAGTCCGAATTATCAGGGAGAAGTCTTCTGGAGGGGAAGAGAAGGCATTGCTAATCTAATAGAATGGTCCCCAAATAAAATAACCGTTGGAGTTGAATCAAAAGAACCCGGATATCTGATCATAAACCAGAACTATGATCCTGGTTGGAAAGTAACCGGTGGGGGGGGCAATGAGGCAGAGTCCGTAGAAGGACTTATTGGAATAAAAGTGGCTCCCGTCCGGAGAGAGAGGATAAAACTGACCTATCTCCCGGCCAGTTTTGTGGTTGGTCTAATAGTATCCATCTTGTCATTCGCTACATGCGTAATTATTTTTATCAGATCGGGAAAATTCAGGGGTAGAATATGTGATTATAAAAATGGGCAATAATACAATCCGAAGATGGGACTGGGTATTTTTGGCCCCGCTGGCAGTAGCCTGTATCCTGGCATTTTTTCGTTTCCCCTTGCTTCAGAACGATGACCACCTGAAAGTGGTCCGTTATATCTCTGAATTCCATTCCTGGCCTCCGATCGTGGCGGACGCGTCCAACCAGGCTCGTCATACGCTGGTTCATCATACCCTGGGAGCTCTGGTCTATAGTGGATTGAAGCATATAACCCGGGAAGGATCTCTCCTGGCGGAGAGGGGGGTACAGGCGCTCTCCCTGATCTGGGCTCTGGGGATCATCCCCATCGTTTGGCTGATCGGTCGGCGGTTAATCAAAAATTATGAGGCAAGGGTCCTCTCTTTTCTGGTCTTCGGGACATTTGCTGGCTGGGTTACTTCCGCGGTTATGATTGATAACGATATGGCGATGGGTTTCTGGGGGAGTCTCGCGCTTTTGCTTATGGTGGTTTTGATGCAGAGAAAAGAACTGCCCCGCTGGTCTGCGGTAGCAGTTCTAGGTATGGTTATAGGAGTGGCCGTTACGATGAAAGCAACCGCTTCTGTTATGATGGGGCCTGCGGTTGTCACTATCCTCTCGCGCCGATGGTATTATAGGGAGAAATGGATGGCGTTGCTGTCACGGGCGGGACTTCTGATAATCGTCTGGGCGGTTCTGGCCGCTCCCAACTATATCCGCACCTACCGGGAAACGGGATATCTGGTCTATCATAATGATATCCAGCATCCTAACCCGTCGGTTTATGCTGAACGCTGGGATTACTTTTCTTTTCGACTCCCCTCCATTCTTAACCGTCCGTTTGAGCTTACCCCGGACAAGGGGGATGAACGGTCGAACGCGTCGGACTATTCTTTCTGGTCAAAGATATATGTGACCTGGTGGCGCCTGCCGGACTGGCTGCCGGAAGAACCTGATCCTCTGGCAGCATCCTCATTGTATCTCCTGGCGTTTCCTATATCAATTATAGGAGTATTGGGTTTTCTGCTGGGGGTAAAAAGATGTGGAAGTGAACCGGGGTTGTTTCCTGTTATTGGTTGGTGGGTTATTGGAATGATCGGGATGTTTATCGGATCATGGTTTTTGCCTACGGTATCGATAGGAAGTTTTTGTCATGCCCGGTTTTATATTTATGCTACCGGAAGTGTTATTGCTATGCTGGGTCTCGGTTTTCAGTTTATTATGAATAGTTGGCCTCGGTTCCGGATAGTACTATGGATAGTGGTGATTCTGCAGGCAGCGGCTTTCTGGTGGTTGTTAATGAGTGGACCGTATTACGGTTTTCAGAATCCATGGCCGGTACTCTTACCACCATAAATATGGGAATAGAGACCAGCCTTAGCCAGGGTTCTGACGAGGCAGGTCTGGGGATCAGGGATTTGTTGGCTTGAGGCCCATAAAATATTACTAATAAAGAGAAAACAATCTGTGTAGTCCGCGGTTTCTTAATTTTCAGTGCCAGTTAGTTGGCGGAATAAACAATGAAAAAACCATCAATAGAGAGAAGATGGAAGTGGTGGAAGGGGTGGCTGGACATGGCGCTTGCTATCGGTTCCGGTTCCATCATTCTGAATATCATCTATGGCCAATTCCCCCTCTATTATTATCAAGGCTCCGATCCATTAATCGCGATTCCGTTGGGCGCGGTGGTGGAGATACTGGTCTGGATTTCATCTCTGCTCCTGATCGGTTTGATAACGGAACTGATCCGGCGGCTCTTTCGGGGAGGGATATCCTGGCATCTCGGCGCCCGGGTCTGGGCTATGCTCAGCCTGGAGATTTATGTCGTTAAGTCCATCTTTGATATATCCATGCGGGACGGTTTATTTCGTTACTATGAGGTTTATTGGCCGGATGACGAAATGCGGATTATCGGGCTCCTCGCGGTTGCGCTTATTACCGGCATTCTCTTCGGAGTGGTCCGGCGCGCATCCGGTCCGGAAATGGTTCGGAAGGATGAATGGAAGATTACATTCTTCTCCTTGTTTCTAATTCTGGCTTACGGATATATCTATAATCGGTGGATGAATACCACCGTCTGGCCCCTGCCTCCGGTAATAGCCGGGACTATCAGCCTGCTGGTGATTTCTATCGGGGGAGGTATTATTCTTTTCCGTCGGAGGTATCGTCTTTTAAATATTACCATTATTCTGACCTCTGCCTCTCTATTCGGCGCCGTTATTCTGGCAATCTGGTACCGGGTACCGGCTTCCGATCCCCGGTCAGATATTATAGTCTCGGTATGGGATACCGCCCGGGCGGGCCGGATGTCCTTATACGGGTATGAAAATAAGACGACCCCGGGTCTGGAGTCGCTTGCTTCCCGCTCCGTGATTTTTGATAATGCTTTCAGCACGGCCAACTATACCTATCCAGCCCATATCTCCTTCTTCACCGGAAAAAGTTATCGGGAGCATAATTATCATATCGGCAATGGAGAAGAATATGACCGCTACCAGAGTGAATTTACCCTCCCGGATTATCTCCGGGAAGCGGGTTATCATACGGTATTATTCACCGAAAACCCCTGGCTCTTAATGTCGGACAAAGGTTTTGATGAAGTCAGATTTTTTCCGATAATGGGGATGTATGCCTCCGGCAGGAACAAGCGCGACTGCGAGGTTGGTTTCCCGGTAAAAATTATAAAATATTTTAATCCATTTTTAGGCCGCCGTCTGATCGACACCATAATCTATCGGTTTGATGGATTTTATTCTTACACCATAGATAAGATTATTCTCCGCCACATCCAGAGGCTTTTTGTAAAAAGGAGACGAACCGGCCCGATATTTTTATTCTGGAATCTGATGAATGTTCATAACCGTTATCATCCTTTCAGCAGTTGGAAGCATGGGGCGGAGGTTAATAATTATAATTTTCCCGAAGAATATGACCGGGCGATGCTCCGGGCGGATCAGCGGTTTATGGACCTCTACCGCCTGGTTGGCCGCTGCGGACACCTGGACCGGACAACATTTCTGGTAACTTCCGACCACGGAGAATTTCTGGGGGAGAGTGGGCTCTGGGGACATAATATAGCGCTCTTTGAACCGGTCATCAGGATTCCGTTAATGATCAGTCGATTAGGTCTGAACCCACGGAGGGAATCATCCCCGGTCTCCCTGGTTTCATTGCGCGGTTTGCTCGAATCTCTGGTAGATGAGAGGCTGCCGTATTTATCGGGATCGATTACCGGCTATATGACGAAACCTGATAATGTGATCTCTGAATTTGGTTATCTCCCCGAAGATGGCGGCGCGGAGTATAAATGGTCTTATTCAATTATTAATGATCAATACCAGTATATCAATGACCCCCGGATGAAAACTTATGGCAGCAGCTTTCCTCCCGTAAAAAGCAGGTTTCTCTTCAAAAAACCATTCGGCTCAAAAAATAATCAGGACATTTTAAAGTCAACTCCTGGCCGGGCATTAAAACTGGAAGAAAAATATTCCGGTTATCTTCGGGATTTGAAAAATCAGGGAAAAACCATTGTACATGATGGCGCCGAAGTTGATCGAGTGGAGAAACTCCGGGCTCTGGGCTACCTGCAATAAACCGATTTATTTTTAAATCGGTTTAGTAAAGAACTTGTGAGTGACGAGTTCCATCTCATCATATCCTCTTTGTTCTAAGAGTTAATACTATGCGGTGGAGCTTTCTATTGCAAGTCCAATTACAGTCGAATTACAAGCGAGCCTTTATCTTAAGTCATT
>CAKZYZ010000060.1 GCA_937885075.1 uncultured bacterium
CTCTTGTTCTTTTTTTTTTTTTTTAATGCTACGGCGACCACCGAGATCTACACTCTTTCCCTACACGACGCTCTTCCGATCTTCAGATGTTCCATATAGTCAAGCCATTGCCGGGCCAATTGTCCGTAGACTCTTTTTATATCTCCGCGGAGGTGCCGGTAGTCCTCGTCCGGTAATGACCGAAGGCTGTCTCTTGATTCCAATTCTTCCGTCAGGTGAAAGACCGCCCAGAGCATATCCGTGAAAGATTCATGCTCAAGTAGATTCCCATTTTCCAATAGCCTCAGTAAAAAATTCCTTTTTGCCACCAGAAATACCTTCAACCCCTCCCAGTCAACATCAGATTCATCCAGATTGTGCTTGTGCGAAGATAGCCACTGAGAAACCTGCCGTAGTTCCTCCTCGGGCGATCTTCTCTCAGTCCCAAATTCTTTCTGAAGCTTCTCCGTATCCGGATCCAGCTCGGAGAGCATCTCCAGGAGTCTCGAGCCAACCTCACTGAAGAATGCTCCGATGACCATATTCAGCTTTTTCAGGCGCGCTTTCCGGGCCATGCGGCTCAGCAGGTGGTGGATGATCAGCGTCACGAGCAATACCTCGATGAAGACAAAGGCGAGATCCCCGAACATATAAATGAATATATGATGGAGATCCCGGAAGATCAAGTAGTGGATGTAGTAGACAAGAATAGATAGCAGGAGCAATATCACTCCCAGCCATACCTGCCAGCTTAATCGTTTCATAGTAAGTTTCTGTTTAAGAATTTCAATAAGCTCGTAGTGCAGGACTTCAGTCCTGCCTTAGTGGGGCAGGACTGAAGTCCTGCACTACGAGGTTGCGCCGGAGGCGCTAAGTTATCTTCTCGCCGTCCCAGTTGGTTTTCAGCTCAAGTATATTTTATCAAAGATTTATATTTGCCGGGTAAACCGAGGATGTTTTCTATTTATCTGTCTAGAACCTCTGGATTTTCCGGTAGGCGTTGCGGTATATCTTTATGATATCTTCCCGGGCGGGGGTTTTGACGTTGGATTTGAAGCAGTTGTCCGCCAGGGCCATACCTGCCATGGTATCGAAGTCTTCTTCTTTCACTTTCAGTACCTCCTGCGCGGTTTCAAAGGTGGGGTTGGGTTTAACCGCGGTGCAGATCTGTGAGTCGATCCCGGCCTCACGGAGATGATTACTGATCGTCGAGGCCACGCCGGATTCCGCCAGAAACGCGTCCGTGATGATAAGCGATTTTTGGATGCCGAGTTTTTTGAATTCTGTTCCGCAGAGATTCAAACACCCTTTTCCAATCAATGTCTTGGGAGGCATCAGATAGATGGAAGGGGGCTTATCGGTCGGATAGATATAGCGGTGTTTGATAATCATAATATTTATTCTTGATCCCTGATCCCAAATGAACTGTCTAATAGGCAGGCGTATTATGGCATAAAATCTTATATCAGGAGAATAAAAATTCTGGCAGGGTTGTCTATTCCGACCAAGATGCCTTGCCTCCCCCCATTATAAGAACTACGAATTACACGAATTACGCGAATTATGTCACATCCTGATTTCAAGTTGTCACTTTATGCTTGTTAAAACTTTTTCTTCCCCCTACCTCGCCCCCTTTTATGACAGGACCATTACAGTCAGGACTATTAGCCTCGCCTCGGCCTTTATTTTTTTCCGTTAATCGTCCTGTCTGTAATCGTCCTGTCTAAATTGCTTTTTATTGTTAATCGTGGTGTTTAAGATTGTACCCTTGGAGTTAGATGTTAATATCAACTCAAGCAGAAGATTATTAAACCTATTTATAAATCATGAAAAAACCCTTCTTACTATCTGTCCTGCTGTCGCTGCTATTGGGCCCTTTCTCTCTGGCCGCGGGATCATCCCAGGAATCCGATTTTATCCCCCAATTCCTCGATCGCGATGAAGTTCTCGCGGCAGCTAAGACGGTTACTTCCGAAGCATATCCGGATGCTGAGATCGGAAGAGCACACGTCTGAACTCCAGTCACACTGATATATCTCGTATGCCGTCTTCTGCTTGAAAAAAAAAAACACAAAAAGACACAAAAAAATAC
>CAKZYZ010000061.1 GCA_937885075.1 uncultured bacterium
CTCTTCCGATCTGATCGGATTTATACGAGAGGTAATGGGCCAGCATTAAGACCAAAGTTATCTTGGCAAACTCGGAAGGCTGAATGGTAAAACCTCCCAGCTGAATCCAGCGGCGGGCACCGAACCTGGTCTCTCCCAGTGCCACAATAATCAGCAGTAAGAGCGTTGTAATTCCCCCCAGGAGGTAGGCATGCTCTACCACTCTGCGGTAATCCACCGCTGCCAGAATGAAGAAGGTAACTAGCCCCAGAGCCAGCCAGAATACCTGTCTCTTAAAAAAGAGGGTCCCGGTATCAGCGCTTAACTGATAAGAAGCGCTATATACTGCCATCGTACCGATTGCCGAGAGCAGTAAGACTACAGTCAACAGATACCAGTCGATATATTTTAAGATTCTAAAAAAATTCATAGTCTTCGCCCCGCCGATGGCGAGGCTCACGTTGAAGATAAAGAGCGTTAAAAATAAAGTACGTTAAAGATCGTTGAAACCCAGCCTGTTGCCGGGGTGATTTTTTTAACTTGTTGCTTCGGAATTTCCCCGATATCCATCGGGATCCCGGTTTGTTTAATTGATAATATCGGGACAATAAATCTGCCACAAAGGCACGAAGACACTAAGAAAACATCAAAAAATAAGAAGAGCCTCAGTTATTGAACCTTTAATTCTTTTCTTTGTGTCTTAGTGTCTTTGTGGCAAAAAAGTTGCGAAGCTATGTTCTATTCCCAGTATCGCCGGAAGAACTCCCCCGCTAATGGGGCGGCAACATGTCCGCCGGACTTGCCTCCTTCTAAAATAATTGCCAGAACCACTTCCGGATTCTCGGCCGGCGCGATGGCCAGAAACCAGGCGTGCGTTGTATAGTCCGGAGCTCGGCCAACCTGTATTGTCCCGGTCTTTCCCGCCACTGTAATCTCGGGATTAGCCGCCGCCGTTCCGGTGCCATGCTCAGCATTAACCACCCTGATCATCCCGCCCAGTATCTCCCGGTGGATCTCCTCCGGGAGATCGATCTGCTTCCAGACTACTGAATCAGATTCCTTAATTACCTCTCCTTCCGGTGAAGTTATTCTGTCTACAATCCTCGGTCGGTATAGAGTGCCCTTATTGGCGATGATAGCTCCCAGCCCCGCCATCTGAAGCGGTGTAACCAGCAGATACCCCTGCCCGATTGACATATTTACCGTATCACCCGGGTACCAGGACTCCTTGAAAACCTTCTTTTTCCAAACCCGATCGGGAACAAGACCGGCCCGTTCACCTCCAATCTCCAGCCCGGAGATGCTGCCGAACCCGATAGCCCGGGCAAACTTTGAGATCCGGTCAACTCCCAGCTCCAGACCCAGATTATAAAAATATATGTTACAGGAGTGCTGAATCGCCTGCTGGATGTTTACCGAGCCATGACCGGAGGGGCGCCAGCAGCGGAATGTACTCTGCCCCAGGTTGAAGAATCCACTGCAGTCATATGTTGTCTGGGGAGTGACAACCCGGGAACTCAGACCAGCCATGCCCACTACCAGCTTAAAAGGAGACCCGGGCGGGTATTCCCCCGCCATTGCCCTATTTAGAATAGGAGCATCGGGATTAGAGAATACGATATCCGCGTCCTCCTTCATAACCGGTCGGATCAGTCGGTTGGGATCAAAGGAGGGATGACTGACCATCGCCAGAAGATCCCCGTTGCGCGGATCCAGAGCCACCGCCGCGCCGGTCCATCCTTCCATAAGTTCATCCAGAATCAGCTGAGCCCGGATATCCAGAACCAAATGGATATCATCTCCCGGCTGGGGTTCCTTTCTCCCCAACACTTTATCTCGATATCCCCTCGCGTTGACCTGCAGCTGCTCCACCCCGGCGACTCCCTTGAGATAATGATCATAAGCCTTCTCAACTCCCATCTTTCCGATATCATCCTGAGCCCGGTAACCGGTACCGGAAAGCCTTTTCAGTTCACGGGGATTGATCTGACCGACATATCCGACAACATGGACAAGAGCGGAACCATAGGGGTAATGCCTGATCGGATTGACCTGGACATCGATCCCGGGGAGCGCCGGACTCATCTCTTCCAGAATAGTGGCTGACTCCATTCCGATGTCGGCAGCCAATCGTACCGGCTCAAAGGGGCGTTCCCGGAATGTATCCATCCGCCGGGAGAGAATCTCGGGGCTGATATCCAGAATATCACCAAGGCTTCTTATCAGCTTCTCCCGATCTTCAACTTCGGTCGGATTGACCATCACATCAAAACTGGGTCTATTATCGGCCAGCACCACGCCGTTTCGGTCAAAGATAGTCCCCCGGGGCGGAGAGATACGCACCAGGCGAATCCGGTTTCGGGCCGCCTTCCGGCTATACCCTTCCCCTTTTACCACCTGCATATACCAGAGAGAGACCACAATAATCCCCCCCCAGGCAATCAAGATTATCGCCAATATCCGTAACCGTGAATCTATCGATTTATTCATATAAAATTAGCGGCTTCGCCGCTAACGTTAAAAAATAAGGCCGTTAAAAAATAAGGACGTTGAAGAAAAAAGACGTTAAAAAAACTTAGCCCTTCGATCTACCTTTATTTCTACATTTACTGAAATTCCGAAACAGGCCCTCAGCCCTCACTTCGTTCGGGAGGAGTTCTGAAGTGCCTTTGGGCAAGTGCCTAAAGTGCCTTAAGTGCCTAAAGTTGAAAGTTATTCGCTTTCACCTGGCTTTCCCGGCTTTCGTAAAATCCCGCTCGAGCCAGAGGATAATATCATTTTTCAACAGTCTTTAAGGGTAAGGTTTCATTGAACCCGTCCTCTCGTAGCGGCTGCCTTTAGGCTGCCACACGATGGCCCCGCCGGCGGGGCCTCTGCGAGCACCAGGCAACGAGGTTCACTGAAACCTTACCTTTACGATCTTCAACGATCTTTAACGTTTTCTCTTTTTAACGTTTTTATTCTTTAACGTTTTTTCTTTTCAACGTCCCTTATCTTCAACGTTTTTATTCTTCAACGTCTTTATCCTTCAACGTCCCTTATCTTCAACGTTTTTTCTTTTCAACGTCCCTTATCTTTAACGTCCTTCCCTAACGCCAGATCAATCAGCCATAGCCAGAGAGGAGCAACCAGTATAGTCTGCCAGGCGGATGGGATGAGCACCGCCTTCCAGAGATAACTCCAGGATGGCGGCGGGGCAAAAATAAGGAGCAGTACGTAATAAAAAATACTGTAACTAACCGATGATATCCCTACCATGACCACCCGAGTAGAGAGATGAGTCTGATAAAGAGGGTTGCTGAAAAATGCTACCAGCAGGCCTACTGTAGCCAATGCCAGGGTGTGAAGCCCCAGCATCCCGGAAGAGAAAAGGTCGATCATAAATCCACCCGCCATCCCGATGAACCAGCCGCCGGATGGGCCATTCTTCAATGCCCAATAAACTACAATAATCAATACCAGATCGGGACGAAAAGAAAAGAAAACCACCGAGCCCGCGGCACCCTGGATAATGACTGATGCCAGGAGAAGCAAAAACAATATAAACCTGAGTCGCCATTTTCTCCCCCGGATAGGGGTAAAATGATGAACCGGTCGACGAACTGTAATGCTCATAATATTTAGAACCCTCGCTTTCAGCTCGGGTAAAGTTAAAAGTGCCTTAAGTGCCTAAAGTTGAAAGTTGTTCGCCTTCACCTGGCTCTTTCGGAATTAAGCGCCGACGCCTAAGGAATTTAAAAAAACCAGGAATAATTCCATAGTTTTATTTGTTTTTCTTCGTGTTCTTCGTGACCTTCGTGGTGAATATTTAGTTTTTTGAGCACAAAAAGTTTAAAATACTGTCCTATCGAGTAAGCTCAGTGAGGCGACAACTTTCAACTTTAGGCACTTAAGGCACTTTTAACTTCCTTCCAAAACCATCACCAGTTCCAGTTGGTTAAATTGGGCCGCCGGAATCAGTTCGGCGGATTTATATAGACCAAACTCCTCTTCATAGACAATGCTGACAGTGCCGATGAGAAGACCGGGCGGATATACCTGTCCCAGGCCGGAAGTGATGACAACCTCACCGGGAGAGACGGGGATTCGGCGGGGAAGATACTTGATAACACAACCTCCTCCGGTTGTCCCCTCCACAATCCCGGTCTGGCGGGACCCCTGAATTATCCCCCCTACCCCACTGGTCCGGTCTATAATCAGAAGTACCCGGCTCAAATGCGGAGCTACCTCGATTATTTTACCTACCACTCCCTGGGCTGAGATTACAGCCGCCTCTTTAACCACTCCGTCCGCGCCGCCTTTATTGATCAGGATACTCTGATTCCAGTGAGAAAGATCGCGCCCGATGACCCGGGCAACAATCCCGCTACAGCTTTCTTCCCGTTCATATTTTAACAGAGATCTCAGCGCCTGATTTTCTTTCCCCACTTCTCTCAATCTGACAACTTCCCTGCCCAGGGAAACCGCCCGCTCTTCCAGTATGGGGTTATCTCCGGCGGCCTGGATTATCCGACCAATATTATTTACCAGAGACCCTAGGGGCAGAAAGACTCTGTGAACAATGCCCTGGAGAGGAGAGATGAGTTCTACAATGGAGATCTTAAGCGATGAGGATACGGAAGCGGAGAGACTGAGAATAGCAATTAAAGAGAGAGCCACCACCGCCACAATGACAATCCGCCTCATGGTACTTTACCCCTGCTACAACGTGGATTTTTCGTCCACCTCGATTCTCTTCAAGAATCGAAGTTCCTGCAACACCTTTCCGGTACCCAGAACGACTGACTCGATCGGCTCATCGGCAATATTAACCGGGAGCCCGGTCTCTTCGCTCAATAGCTTATCCAGTCCCCGGAGCATCGCGCCGCCGCCGGCCAGGACCATCCCCCGATCAACCAGATCGGCGGAGAGTTCGGGAGGACATCTCTCCAGACTGATTCTGACCGCTTCAATCACCGTGGAGATAGGTTCCGCCATCGCTTCCCGGATCTCCTCGGAGTTGACAGTCATGGTCTTGGGAAGCCCGGCGACCAGATCCCGGCCCTTAACTTCCATAGTTAATTCTTCTTCCAGGGGATAGGTCGAACCGATATTAATCTTGATCATCTCAGCCATCCGGGGGCCGATTAAAAGATTATAGGTTCGTTTTAAATACTGGATTATTGCTTCATCAAGCTCATCACCACCCACCCGGACCGAGCGGCTGAATACAATCCCGGCCAATGATATGATCGCCACCTCGGAAGTTCCTCCCCCGATATCGACTATCATATTCCCGGCAGCTTCCTGAACCGGAAGCCCGACCCCGATAGCCGCGGCCATCGGTTCTTCAATCAGATATACTTCCCGGGCTCCGGCATGCTCGGCGGAATCTTTTACGGCCCGTTTCTCGACCTCGGTGATTCCGGAGGGAATCGCCACCACGATCCGGGGACGGATTAGAGCCTTCCGGTTATGGACCTTCCGGATAAAGTATCGGAGCATACTTTCAGTAATCTCAAAATCAGCGATCACTCCGTCTTTCAGAGGACGAATAGCAACAATACTCCCGGGGGTTCTCCCCAGCATATTTTTTGCCTCTTCGCCAACCGCCAGAACACGGTTAGTCCCTTTCTGAATAGCTACCACGGATGGTTCATTGAGTACGATCCCGCGCCCCTTGACAAAGACCAAAGTCGACGCGGTACCAAGATCTATCCCCATATCCGACGAGAACATCCCCAGAATACGATCAAATATCATTACAACCTCCTTAAAATTTTCCTGCGGAAAATTTTAATTTCCTTACGGAATATCTATATCATTTCAATTATTTATAATAATCTAATTTATATAATAGATAATTTCTAAATTTAGGCAAGAGTAAATACAAAAGTAAATAACTTACACCTGCCCATCCCCTCTGCCAAAGATAAGGTTTCAGTGAACCACATTCTCTCGGAGAGGCTGCCTTTAGGCTGCCACACGATCTCCCCGCCTCGGCGGGACCGCTACGAGCAAGAAGCACCAGGGTTCACTAAAACCTTACTGCCAATGCCTTGTTGAAAGTTGAGGCTTTGAAAGTTGAGCAGCCTGCCCGCCGTAGCTTTAGCGAAGGCTGGTTGAACGTTGAGCGTTGAACGTTGAGCACCCGGGCCGGTAGCGTTCGACGTTCGGAGTTGAAAGTTCGATGTTCGACGTTCAGTCTTTAAGCCTCCCTGCTAATCCTTCCTAATCCCTGCTCATCCTTCCTTCTTCTCCCTCCAGAAGAAACTTCCGAGCATCCCCCAATAACCGCTCTTCGGTCAAAACCTCCACATAAATATCATTCTGATGGTAATCGATCCTGACAACCTGTCCATCCTTATAGAGCCGGGATATCAGATCATGGCGACTCTGCGGAATCAATAATCTATAATTTCGGCGGGGACCATCCAGCTGCTCGTCGATGGCCTGAAGAAGATCATCCAATCCGGTCCGCTTCAGAGCTGAGATCGCGACCCCTCCATCGAGGCGGGATCTGGCTTCAGCCAGGAGAAATTCATCTTGAACCAGATCCATCTTATTCAGCGCTACTATCATCGGCTTCTCATCGGCTTTCAGTTCTTTCAATACCTCTTCCACCGCCTTTTTCTGTTTCCAAACCATCCGGTGAGAGAGATCCAGAACTTCAATAAGAAGATCCGCTTCCCGGACCTCTTCCAGTGTCGCCCGAAAGGCATTAATAAGATTATGGGGAAGATTCCGGATAAACCCGACCGTATCACTGAAGAGAACAGTCCGGCCGGACGGGAGCGTGGCCTTTCGGGTAATCGGGTCGAGCGTGGCAAAGAGTTTATCTTCCGCCGGGACCAAGGCATCGGTCAGGGAGTTTAACAGGGTGGATTTGCCGGAATTGGTGTACCCGATTATTGAGACAACCGGAATCCTGGTCCGATTACGGCGCTTTCTCTGTGCCTCCCGCTGCCGCTGGACCACATCTACCTCTTTTTCTAACTGGTGGATCCTGGTCCGGATAATCCTCCGATCCATCTCCACCTGCTTTTCTCCCGCGTCCCTGGTTCCTTTCATCCCCCCTTTCTGACGGGAGAGATGCGTCCAGGCCCCGGCTACCCGGGGGAGCTGAAAATGAAGCTGGGCCAGCTCAATCTGGAGACAGCCCTCCCTGGTCCGGGCCCGTTGCGCGAATATCTTCAGAATCAGCTCGGTCCGATCCATCACCATCACGCCGGTCGCGTCCTGGAGATTGCGGAGCTGGGCCGGGGAGAGGTCCCCGTTAAAGAGGATAATCGCCACATCATCATCCCGACAGAGCTGACCGATCTCTTCCGCCTTCCCGGTCCCGATATAGGTGGACGGATGAGGCTTCAACCGGCGTGAGACATTGCTCCCCACCACCGCCATTCCGGCGGTCCGGGCCAGCTGTGAAAGTTCGGCCAGCAGATCATCGATATCCCATCGATTATCCCGCAAAAGCTCCAGCCCCACCAGAAGCGCCCTCTCTCTCTTCCCCGTTTCTTCTCCAACCTCAATCATTATTTTTTCCTTCGGGAAAAATATTGGTAATTTTTTCCACAATATCCTCTGCTTGGGCAATCTGGTCAAGATCAACCCATCGTATCCGCTCGTCTCTTCGCCACCAGGTGAGCTGTCGTTTCGCGAAATGGCGGGTCTTGGTGGATAAGCGCTTTATAGCTTCATCCCGTCCATACTCCCCGTCCAGATATCCCCGGACTTCCATGTACCCCAACGCCTGGCAAGCAACCCGGTTCTCCAGAAGTCCCTTCTTCAGCAGTTCCCGCGTCTCATCCACCAGACCAAGATCAAACATCTCCAGAACCCTCCGGTTAATCCGGTTGTACAGGTCTTTCCGGTCTCTGCGAAGACCGATCAGGAGGTAGGGAGTGGGGAGTGGGGAGGAGATAGTTGACCCCGATAAATCGGGGGGGGCCAGTTGACAGTTGACAGTTGACGGAGGGCTAGGCTCGGCGTCGTTGAACGTTGAACGTTGAACGTTGAACGTTGAACGTTCAGTTTTTTTATCCCATTGCTTCTGCCACCGTGAAATAGGAACTCCGGTCAACTTCAGCACTTCCAGTGCCCGGATCACCCTCTTAACATTATTGGGATGAATTCGTTCGGAGCTGGAAGGATCTTCTCGCGCAAGCAGGTTATGCAGATAACCCGGTCCTTTCGCGGCTTCTTCTTTCCAGAGATAATCCCGGTATCCCTGATCCGCCGGGGGAGATTCAAAGAGACCATCTACCAGAGCCTTAATATAGAGTCCGGATCCTCCTACCACCATTGGTATCGACCCCCTCCTCCGGATATCTTCTATCGCGGAGAGAGCCAGTGAACGAAAGCGGGACGCGCTGTATTTCTCATTGATTTCAAGAATATCAATCAGATGATGAGGAATCCGGGAGAGTTCAGCCGGACCGGGTTTGGCGGTGCCGATATCCATCCCCCGATAAACCTGAAAAGCATCCGCCGATACAATCTCCCCCCCCATCCGCTCCGCCAGCAGCAGAGAAACCTCCGTCTTCCCCACCGCCGTAGCCCCCAGAATAATAAGTGTCTTATCCAAAATATTATGTCGTTGAACGTTGAGAGTTGAATGTTGAATAGCCTGCCCGCCATAGCTTTAGCGACGGCTGGTTCAGTCTTTCTCTGTTTCCCCAACCTCTCCCCCTTTTTTGTCCACGGATTACACAGATTACTCTGATTATTTCGCCTCAGCTTGGCGGCTTTACAGTCCACTAATTACACTAATTTACACTAATTGTTTCCCCCTGCCTCACCCCCATAACTAATATCCAATGGCCAACTCCCAATTTCCAATTTCCAAATTCAACCTCGACGTTGGTCATTCGCATTTGGAGATTGGAAATTGGGAGTTGGATATTGGACATTCCGCTTCTCTCGCCTCCTCCCTGCTTTTCCCTATGTTTTAGTCCTTTCGAGAAGTACCACCAAAAGAGAGCATAACGTGGCGAAGCGACAACTTTCAACTTTAGGCACTTAAGGCACTTTCAACTTCTTCTACCTTCTTCCAAACCGTTTCTCCAACTCTCCCCAGGAATCAACAATCATCGTCGGACGCCCATGCGGACAATGATCCGGATCTTCACAGGCAAATAGCTCTTCCACCAATCGAGCCAATTCAACCGGAGCCAGGCTTGCCCTGGCCTTAACCGCCGCCAGACAGGACATCCGGATTATGATCTCCTCCCGGGGATCATCCGGCTTCTTCCCCTCATCGGCCAGACCATCTATAACTTTCAGCACCAGCTCCTCCCGGTTCCAGCCGGATAGAATCGCCGGGAGCGCGGTAATGATAAATGAATCGTCTCCAAACGGTTCAATCTCGATACCGATTTCTCTGAAAATTGGAATCTTTTCTAAGAGCAGGGCCGCGTCACGAGGATCCAGATCCAGATTGATCGGCGCCAGCAGCGTCTGCAATTCCATCTTCTCATTGAGCAGATCCCGCCGAAAGCGTTCATAGATAATCCGTTCATGAGCGGCGTGCTGGTCGATTATAAGCAGACCGTCCGAAGATTCAACCAGCAGATACCTCTTAGCCGCCTGCCCTAAAATTCGGTATGGCGAGGGAAATAAAGGCTCCGATTCGGTTTTTTCCGCCACCGGCGAAGAGGAGTAATCCTGAGAAAAATGTGGAAAAACCGGTGCGCTCTCCGCCGCCGGGGGAGTGAGATATGGATCCATCCCCCCGGACTCCCCTACTCCGCCAACCGGACCGGAGGCACGGATTGGATAAGCGATCCGAGCCGATGAAGCGATCTTTAACGCCTCCCGAACCGCCCGGACAACCAACCCCCGGATCAGGGGGGGGTTAGAAAACTTCACCTCCCGTTTGGCTGGATGAATATTCACATCCACCGCCCGGCCGGATATTTCAACGAAAATTACCCCGGTCGCGTAGCGCCGTCCCGCCAGCAGCGGTCCGCATCCTTCCATCACCGCGCCGAAGAGCATCCGGTCCTGAACCGGACGGCGGTTTATAAAGAGAGAGACCCCTTTCCGGACAGTCAGGGATAGATCAGGAGGCATAATAAACCCGCTCACGGAGACCCCATCCCCGGATGCCTCAAGCTGAACCAGAGAACCTGCTGTCTCCCCCCCCCATAGATCACCCAATCGTTCCTTGAGGGAAGAGCAAGCCGGGAGATCCAGAATTACCTCATTATCTCTCTCATAATAAAAAGCGACCTCCGGATTTGCCAGCCCATGATCGATAACCCGGGCAGTGATATGGGCCATCTCGGTCCGGTCGGTCTTTAAGAACTTCCGGCGCGCCGGGGTATTGAAGAAGAGCCTCTTCACCTCCACCACTGTTCCAACCGGCGCGCCAACCTCAGTAAGATCCTTGATCGTACCACCAAAGATATGGAGCCGGGCCGCGGCTGGAGAATCAGCCGTCCGGGAAGTCATCAGGAGGTCCGAGACCCCGGCGATACTGGGGAGAGCTTCTCCCCGGAATCCCAGAGTTGAGATCTCTTCCAGATCCGGAAAATCTCTCAGTTTACTGGTAGAATGCCTCTCAAACGCCAGCAAGAGATCGTCCCGCTCCATCCCACATCCATCATCCTCCACCCGGATCTCTCTCCGCCCGCTCCCCCTCACCATCACCCGGATGGATTTCGCCCCCGAGTCCAAAGAGTTCTCCACCAACTCCTTAACCACCGAAGCCGGCCGCTCCACCACCTCACCAGCGGCAATCTTGTTAACCACCGCTTCCGGCAGCAATCTTATCCTACTCATAATTTTTACTTCGCAAAATTTAAAACATTCGGCAAACCCATTCTCTCGTAGCAGCTGCCTTCAGGCTGCCACACTATGGCGACCTAAAGGTCTTCGCTACGAGCACGTGGCACCGGGTTTGCCAAATGTTTACATAAATATAATCCTGAAATACTTTTTATCTCCAAACATATCCATACACTCAGAACAAGAATCACTATTGTTTTAAAAGTTTCTCCTTTAAAACAATAGCCCAGATATGCCGGCAGGCAAATCCAAACTTTCTCCCCCGGTAGGTATAATCAGGACAAGAGCATGACGCCCCCTGAAGAGGCCCCTCCTCAACCAGAGTAACCGTATTCCCCCCGACCTCGTACTGGTTCTCAGCAATCTTCTTAACTTTATCCTCGTCTATCCTCCCTTTATCATACCGGTTCCCTTCCCGGGTCATATCCCGTTTAATCTCAATATACCCATCCGGTAACTTAAAGATCCTCCGTCCAATCTCATCGGCTTCTTTCCGGCACTGCTCAATCTTGGCGTTAATGGAATCCGCCTGCCAATCCGGATATTGCCGGACGATCTCCGCGTAAACTTCACCAGCCTTAATAAAATCATCATACGCCGCCCGCTCCTCCTTCTGATAGAGAGCCTTACGAGCCTGGCGAACCAGAAAATAAGCCTCCTTATTCAACTCCTGCGGCGTCCTCCCTCCTTCCACGGACAGAACAAGAACTGGAAAGACAAAACTAACACCCATAACAAGAGCTAAAAATAATTCTATCTTCTTCATTGGATATTGGATATTCAGTTGTCGGCTTGATTCTTAGGAGCGTCCCAAATTCTTGAGGTACTCACTAATACTCTAATTGTCATTGCGAGGAACGAAGTGACGAAGCAATCTCAACTCGTTGTGCATCAAGAGATTGCTTCGCTTCGCTCGCAATGACACTGATAAGGTTTCAGTGAACCCTGTTCTCTCGTAGCGGCTGCCTTTAGGCTGCCACACGATGGCCCCGCCAGCGGGAATATCAAGACGAAATACATATAATCATCAGCACTATTTTACCCCCCCCGCATCAATGAAATAATCTCCGTCATGTTTCAAAACATAAATAATCTACCCCCAGCTTTATCGGGGGGAGATTATTTATAGCCACAGTTTACGGTCTAATATCCGATACTGAATCGCCTCCGAGACATGCGAAGAAAGAATATCCTCCTCCCCTTCCAGATCGGCAATAGTCCGACCAACCTTAAGGATCCTATCATAAGCCCGGGCCGATAAACCCATATCATTCATCGCCAGCTCCAGCACCCCCAGCGCCTCTCCGGAGAGGCGGCAGGAACTCCTCAGCTGACGGGCCCCCATATCCGCGTTACAGTATATCCCATACTCCCGGTATCTCTCCTGCTGGATGGCGCGGGCCCTGCCCACCCGATCGCGGATTGACTTCGAAGACTCACCATCCACCCCCCTTGACATCTCCCGGTAATCAACCGACCCCACCTCGATGTGGATATCGATCCGGTCCAGGAGTGGACCGGAGATCTTGGCCATATATTTCCGGATCTGTCCCGGCAGGCACCGGCACTCCCGTTTGGGATCGGTATAAAACCCGCAGGGGCACGGGTTCATAGCCGCCACCAGCATAAAACGGGAAGGGAAAGTTAACGATCCGCTGGCCCGCGATATTGTCACCTCACCATCCTCCAATGGCTGCCGGAGGACTTCGAGGACATTCCGATGAAACTCGGGGAGTTCATCCAGAAAGAGAACCCCGTTATGGGCCAGACTGACCTCCCCCGGACTGATCTTCGCCCCGCCGCCGATCAGAGCGATATCGGAGATAGTATGGTGCGGAGACCGAACCGGGCGGGTGGCTATCAAGGCGTCCCCCTTAGAAAGCAATCCCACACTGCTGTGAATCCGGGTGGTCTCCAGCGCTTCTTCCAGCGACATCACGGGAAGGATGGTGGGGATCCGCTTGGCCAGCATCGATTTCCCCGCCCCGGGCGGACCAATCATGATCAGGTTATGGCCGCCCGCGACCGCTACTTCGATCGCGCGTTTGACATCCTGCTGGCCTTTCACATCGGCAAAGTCCAGATCGTAACTGCTGGAATCCGAGAAAATCTCTTCCAGATCCAGCCGGACCGGCTCTATATCTATCTCGCCATTTAAATACTTGACCGCTTCGGCCAGATTCTTAACCGCCCGAACCTCGATATCCCGGACAATCGCCGCCTCCCGAGCATTATCGACCGGAACCAGCAGCGACTTCACCCCCCACTTCCGGGCCGCCAGGGCGATCGAGAGCACGCCCTTAACCGGCCGGATATGGCCGTTCAGCGCCAGCTCCCCGATAATAATATGCGGCTCAAAACTCCCCGGGGAGATCTCTTCACTGGCCGCCAGTACCCCCAGAGCGATCGGGAGATCAAAACTGGGCCCCTCTTTCTTGATATCGGCCGGGGCCAGATTGATGGTGATCTTGTCATTGGGATACTTAAACCCGGAGTTATTGATCGCCGCGTGGACCCGGTCCTTGCTCTCCTTAACCGCCGCGTCGGGAAGCCCCACCACCACCTCCTTGGGAAGCCCGCTGCTAACATCCACCTCAATCTCAATCGGATAAGCGTCAATCCCCATCAAACCAGCGGAAAATACCTTTGCCAGCATCTAAATATTCTCCTCAAAATATTTTTTTTCCATAATTCTCACTCCAAAAAGTTATTATTTTGAATCATCATTATGAACAGGTGTATGCAGGGGCAGAATGAACGCTCCGCATCAAGACTTCATTTCGGCATTATCAGGCGATTGGCTATCTTTGAGTTCAAATCTCAAGCTCGCGACACAATGTCGCCAGTGCTGTCGCAAGCAGTATCCCGATAGGGTAAGGTTTCAGTGAACCCCGTTGTCTTAATATTTCCTCACAATTTACCCGAATCGCTTTACACCTGTAGCCGCCGGTCGGTGACCGCGGATCCGATGGCTGTCGGCGATGCCGCGGTCACCGACCGCGGCTACAGCACCAAGCCATGATCACGAGTTGACGGAGTTTACTGAAAGCTTACGTTAGGTATTGCCCACTTTTATTTTTTCTACGAAAAAATAACTTCTATAGCCTGTCATATTCTTCCGGTTCAATATCCGGTATTTGAGATAGAGCTTCTTCAAACTTCTTTTTATCTGCTCTTTTCGCGCGCATCTCCAAATAATCAACTGTCGCGAAAGCAGACATCTTCTCTGAAGCGGCACTTGCGATAAATTGATTAATTGATATACCTTCTTCTCTGGAAAACTCTTTTATCTTATTATGAAGAGAATCAGGCAACCTTAAACTTAAAGTACTCATTTTATAGTTCTCCTATCAATTTTAAAAACTCTTTCGGTGTAGCAACTTTAATCCCAAATTTATCAACTCCCTTAAAATCTTTCACATTGTAAGTTATTATAACCTCACTCTGTGATTCAATTGCCAGTTCTAAGATAAAATCATCTTTTGGGTCTTTTAAAAATGGTCGCCAGAGATAAAATATCCGGCATTTATTTGACCACTTGCAAATCATGTTTAAAATGGAATCAATCTCGTAATCAGTCAATGCTAACTTTGTAGATCTCCTCTTTGCTATACTCTCATATTCAAATATAAGGGCTGGAGAAATATTCTGCACATATCGTTTCCGAGAAACTTCAAATAAGAGCTTAAAGGATGCCCCCCTATTTGACTTTAATGAGCTTATAAATACATTTGTATCAATTACAACTTTTATCTCATTCACTCTCATAGTGGTATTATATGCGATACCGAATAAAATACAAACATTTTTTTAGTAAAAAGATGCCTCATATTTTCCCCAACTTTCCATCTCCTCCAGTTTACAAGCCAGATCATCATAAGAAATAAGCATCTTCCACATCCGTACAAACACTTCAATGATCTGAATACTGGTAGTAATCGCCTGTTGACTTCTCAGAATATTTGCCGACATAAGGGCTCCGTGTTCTGTGAAAACATATGGTAGTTATTTCACATGCTGACCACGCTTTAAGGTCACATTTTGTGATCTTAAAGAGAATATTTCCCTGGCTTCATTTTTCGTAAGCTTAAACATAAATGAAGCTGGGAAACGGTTGATATTCCTTTTTGCAGCTTCATTCAATACTTTTGTCGAAACCCCATAAAGGTCAGCCAAATCAGTATCTATGATAACTCTCCTCCCCCGTATATTAAAAATCAGGTTAATAATTCGTTCCGCTAAAATCATGGGTTCCTTTTTAGTCATGATTTTACCTCCCCTAATTTGATTGTTTTCTATTTTGTTATTCATATACAACAGTCGGAGAAGTCGGCATTTTATTCCGGAAAAATGAAAAAAATCACAGCTTTTTTTCCCCTCTCCCCCGGGGAGCGGGATTAGAGCCTGCCCCGGACTTGATCCGGGGGGTGAGGGGTACAAATAAACAATCCCGGCAGGCGGAATGGTGGGTTCTGGCAGGATCAATAGAGGGTTTCAACGGACAGTACAGTATCGGAACCTGATCAGCAAAACCATAACCGTTGATTAATCTCCCTTAGAAGGTCAATTTTGGGGATAAAACTGACGCCCTAAGATCCATATCGAGGGGTGTATTATATATAATCTTCTGAGAATCAAAGACTTGGCCAGGTCCGACCCCAGGCATAACAATGATTTATATTTTTTGGGTAACGGAATAAATCATTGCAATCCTGACCATTAACGGATACGATAATATTGATCTGACAATACATCCGACTATTAACTCTAAGTAATAATCATGCCAAAGCCGACTATGCCCATTTTAGTATTGGTATTATTCATATCCCTGACTGGATTGGTCTGGGGCAAACCCCTCCCCGGCAAGTGTACTCTCTACGGAAGAATCCAGTTCGTCCAGGCTTTCCCCGATGTAAAAGTACAGGTAGTTAACACCTTCCCCGATATCAAGGTCCAGAAAGTTACTGCTTTTCCTGATAAACCGGGAAAGTGGCAGATAGTTGACTCTTTTCCCGACTGGAAGGTTCAAATAGTCGATTCCTTTCCCGATTATAAGATTCAGTGGGTTGATGCTTTTCCGGGGTGCAAATAAATAGTCCATAGGCTGATTACTTAGCCAACGAGCGAAACGGGAAGATGATGATTTGGTACAACAACGGGGAAATCGGAGGAAGAGCGAATACCATAACGGCGAGTTGTCAGCCACATCTAGCCTATGTCAAGAGTGATGATCAGAATATTGATCTTGAATATTCCACCATAGCATCCGCTGTCTATTCGTCAAATATTGAAGGTAATACTGTTGATCTGAATTCTTTTATGAATTATCATCTTTCTAAGAAAATATTCAAACCTACTAACGAAATCAAAGAGACCCCATTCTAAGCAGCCGGGCGGCAAAGAGGGGGAGAGATGGTTCGCTGGTCCAGGTTCTCTTTAAGGCGTACCGGTCCGCGGCCGGGCCGTTGGTGCCCTCCATAGTCGTACAACTGTATTGATACCCGGCATGCTGTACCATTGACTTTATCACGTCATTAAAATCATCCTTCCCGCCATTTGGATAGCAGAAGCCCTTCACTTCCTCTCCGATTATGGCCTCCAGAGTTTGTTTTGACCCCCTGATCTCTTCCTGGGCCCGGCCCGGAGGAATTCTGGTCAGGATCGGATGATGGACCGTGTGAGCGCCGAAAGAGATCCCCGCTTCCGCCATCTCCTTGATATGCGAACCGGCTAAAATCCGGACCGGATTGCTCTGTGGAACCGCCAGTTGCTCCTTGATCCGCTCGAAGAGATCCACCCGTTCCGGTTCATAGAGCGCCTTCAGTCGATTCTTCACCTCCCGGAATACACCAAGCCGAGCCGCCTCGTCCGGGAAGCTGAACCGCTCTCTGCTCCCCCCGATCTCAATCTCCAGGCCGGTCGAGGCCGTCTCCTTAAAGAGAAAGCCCAGTTCATCGGTCCAGGGGAGTCGATCACTGTCAATAAACCCGGTCGAAACAAAGACCGTCGCCGGGAGATCATACTTCTTCAATACCGGAAAGACATTCCGATAGAGATCCTCATAACCATCATCAAACGTTATCGCCACCGAACGGGCCGGAATCTCCTCGCCGCGCCCGACCATCTCCACCAGTTCATCCAGACCCTGAACCCGATACTCTCTCTTCAGATACTCCATCTGCTCCCCGAAAACCCGGGCGGTAACATGCGGAAGAAAGATCTCATCCCGTTCGGTCACATGATGATACATCAAAATATGAAACGCCCCACTCCCCCGACCCCGCAGCAATATTTTGAAGACCCCCGAGTAAAACCCCGCCTTTATAAACCACTTTTTCATACTCCATACATTCCTTATTTGACAGAACACGCTTGACGTGTTTTGTCAAATAAGAGATTTTAATCTTTCGATTTTTGCGTTTCTTTTTCTTTTGCGAACACTGTGTATACGGTCTGGTAAGAGATATCGAGGTAGTCCGCGATCTCACGGGCAGAGAAGCCTCTCGATTTTAGTTGCAGGACAGCATACGCCCTAGCTTTGATATCTCCCGGTTCCGATAATCTCCTCTTCCCTGCCAATCGCTCAATGGCTTCGTCCAGAGCTTTATCGGAGGTATACCCTTCGGCTAATATTGCCTCAGCCTCAACCGCCTGCTTATTCTCAAATACCCCGGGATGATTCTTATGGAGCCATCTGCTTAATTTACCGATTACTTTCCTATCTTCCGTCACCTCTCCAGCTTTGAAACCTCCGGACTTATCTAAAAGATCGATATATCTTTTCTTGGCCGGGGAGATATCTTCGTTGATCATCCGCAAGACAAAGTGGGAATCCACAAAGCTTTTTGGATTCCCAGGTTGACAGTATAACTGCCATGATGACCATCGATATTTGGAGTAATGATCGACAATCCCGGCCCGGACAGGGTTCATATGAATATAGATCGATGCCGCCAGCAGATAATAATCGTCAAAACAGGCGGCCTGACGAAACGGTCCACAGAAAAGGTGACCAATCCTATTATACTTATTATTGAAATAAATGGCATACCGCGTGAAGAGATCATGCATTGAATCCGAGAGATTTTTCTGGTGTTGCTTGATCAGAATGTGGAGATGATTTGAGAGGAGGCAAAGTGCTAAAAACTTGAGGTCGCATTCTTCTTTCAGTTCCTTGAGAAGTTTAAGCATATAGAGATAATCCGCGTCTTCCACAAAGAGCAAATCCTTGCCAACCGCCCGCTGAGTGATATGAGATATCAACCCTTCAAAATCAAGCTTCTGGCGAGCCCGAAAGTACCGCTTGATCTTCCCCTGACGTATTAGTTCCAAAGCATCCATGCTCTAACAATATCCTTATCTGACAAAACACGTCAAGCGTATTCTGTCAGATAAGGATATTTATTGTTTGAAATATATTCTGTATTTTTCGTTTTTTGGCTTGGGAATCGGGGTGTAAGCTTTCAGTAAACCCCGTCCTCTCGTAGTGGCTGGCTTTAGGCTGCCACACGATGGCCCCGCCGTTGGCGGGGCCGCTACGAGCACGGGGCGACGGGGTTCACTGAAAGCTTACGTCGGGGTAGCGACTGAGGTAGGCACTTATTCATCCGCCATAGTGCTTTCACGACGGAGGAATTACATTTTAGGCACTTCAGAACATTGCCCGATTAAAGAGAGGGAAATGTTCTATTCCGGATCAATTACGGTTTTATTGATTACGTCATATTCCAGACGGAGGAAAGAATCTTTTAACTCTTCGCATCTGGTGAGCCGGAGTGCTTTGATACCGGTGAGTTCGGATTCAGTCCGGAAGGAAAGGCCGTCTATCAGAGTGGGGGTAGTTTTGCCTCCCACCAATAAGGGCGCCACGATGATGAGAAGATGGTCGATCAGGGAGGCCCGGAGAAGAACCGCGTTTAGTATTCCCCCCGATTGAATGGTGATACGCTCAGCACCGTACTCCCGGCGCATTCTCTGGAATAAATCAGAAAAATCGATCTCTTCCCGGTAGGAGATTACCGTTAAATTATCTACCTCAGCCTCTAATTTATGGGCCGGATGGGAGGGATTGTTGGTAACCAGATAGAGGTTCTTCAGTCCATCTGCTACCGACCGTATTCCATGAGCATTCAGCCAGGGCTTCCGGTCAATGACAATAAAATTCATAAAGGAGGAACTCTTCGGTTTCTCCTCCGGGATTTCCCGCTCATTTACGCCGAGTTTGGCCAGTATCTTCCCGGTAATCAATGAATGAAGATCGGTTGTCTGCTCAATCTGATAATACTGGGGGAGACCCTCTTTTACTCCATGAATCCTCTTCCAATCCCGGGCAGGATCGCGGGCATCCCCTTCCCCGCTGGAAATCTTCCCATCAACCGATATGCCGAGAAAAAGCGTTGTCTCCGAACGAGGTTGTATTTCGTCTTCCGTATTCATTTGAAAAGTGTTGTCTGCTATTTTGTCACTTTCTTTGAAACTTCATACTTATAGGCTGAGGGCGAAAGCTATCGCTTTCCTCACCTTTCTCATTTTCTCCGGCGAAAGCGCGGAGATCAGAGTTCCGATCTTGCCTCTTGCGACGGTCTGGATATGATCACAATTGACGGCACACTCCCGTGGCATGCCATCGTGCCGGGAAAGGAACACTTCACTGGGAATATTGCGGACGGTGGAAGTGATGGGAGCGATAGTAACTTCGCCAAGATATTCCAGGATTGAATCTCGGGTAAGAATTAAAATTGGGCGTTTCTTATCGGGGTGGGTGAATTTATACCAGCGGATTTCGCCTCTTTTCATTTGTCTCCCCAATCCTGCTCATCTTCCCACATACTGAATTCCAACTTCGATACCGGATGTATTTCATATCCTCGATGATGCTGCTGTTCCAGACGGGAAGAATGGAACTTCCCTATCGCTTCCCGTAGCGCATCGCGGGTAAAAGCGGATCTGGTAGTGTGGATTTTCTTGACTACTTTATCTACCGCTAAGACAAGATCTTCATCCAGGGTCATTTGAACTGTTTTCATGACACACCTCAATAGTTAGATATAGATGGATAATCGTAGCTATAATACTGGGGGTACTGTCTGTAGTCAATGAAATCCTGAACTTATTTTTAGGGGCAACGTAGAGCTAATCTGCCCCGAAAGCTTTTTCAAGAAACCTCTTTTTCTGAGTTTTTACTTGCATCCAGATCGTCCTCTTCTATTTCACTTACATCGTCCCCACAGTCCGGGCATAGCACGATATCGCTATTTTCGTTTGTTTCTTTCGTCTCCATGGAATCGTCAATTTCGGTTGTACGTGAATTTATCTCAATAGACAGATTTGGTCTGCTTAGATATGATGGTACTATATTGTCTGCTGGATAGAAGTATATCCGGTCCTGTCAAATCCACAACGATAATCACGAATAAATAGATATTTAATGAAGATCTGGCTGATATTAGGGGTTCTCGCTATCTTACTGCTGGCGGCGTTTCTCTCCGTCCCTTTTTATTATCAGGGAGGTTCGGGCGGCGGGGAGGGGGGAGTGATGGTCCGCCGGGCGGCGCTGGGGGCCAAGATCCGGGGACTGGATCCGCAGGATATGGGCGACACCACCAGTTCCTCGGTAGGGGCCAAGATCTTCGAGACTCTCTATACCTATGCCTATCTCGAGCGCCCCTATAAGGTGATCCCCATGCTGGCCGATGGCATGCCCGAGATCAGTGAGGGGGGGAAGAAGCAGACGATCAGAATAAAGCGGGGGATATATTTTGCCGACGACCCGGCGTTCCCGGAGGGGAAGGGGAGGGAACTGACGGCGGATGACTTTATCTACGCCTGGAAACGGATGGCTGACCTGAACAACCGATCCACTAACTACTCCTCAATTTTTCAGGGATATGTGGAGGGGCTGGACGGGTTCCGGGACTACACCGCTACCACCAGAGATGTTGACTATTCCCGGCCGGTTGAGGGTCTCAATGCACCCGACCCATATACCCTGGAAATAACGCTGACCAAACCCCACAACTTCCTTCTCTACTGGCTGGCTCATCTCCCCACCGCGCCGGTTGCCCGGGAGGTGGCGGAGAGATACGGGAAAGATATGGTCAATCACCCGGTTGGGACCGGGCCTTTCATACTGGAGGGCGATTATCGCTCCAACCGCTTCTCGATGGTCCGGAATAAAAACTACCGGGAGGTCAAATATCCCGACCGGGCATCCCCGGAACTTGAGGCAATGGGATTGCTGAAAGACGCCGGGCAGCGGCTGCCGTTTATCGACCGGATCGAGTGGTCGATTATCGAAGAATCCCAGCCGCACTGGCTGGCCTTCATGGCGGGAGAGTTCGACTCCGCCGGTATCCCCAAGGATAATTTCGACCAGGTAATTACCAGCAAGAAAGGCTTGACCGCGGAGATGAAGGCGAAAGGGATCAGCCTGATCAAGGTGGAGGATCCGTCTATCTTCTATTATGGATTCAATATGAACGACCCGGTAGTGGGGAAGAACAAGGAACTCCGGCAGGCGATGAGTATGGCCTTTGATCGGGAGACATACATAGACACCTTTCTCAACGGGCGGGGCAGTATTCCGGTGGGACCGATCCCGCCGATGATTCCGGGCTATCGGCCGGATAAGGATAACCCCTATACCCGCTATGACCTGGACGCGGCCCGGAAATTATTGGCTGGGGCGGTGAAGATTAACGGGGGGCCGATCCCCACCCTGAAGCTCGCCCTGCCGGGGAATGACACCACGTCCCGGCAGATGGGGGAGTTCTTCCGGATTCAGATGCAGAGGTTGGGACTGGAGGTTGAGGTCGATTATATGACCTGGCCTAAATTTCAGGACGCGACCAAGACCCGCAGCCACCAGTTATTCGCCCTGGGATGGGTGGCGGACTATCCCGACGCCCAGAACTTTCTGCTCCTTTTCTATGGTCCCAACCGGGCGCCGGGTCCCAACTCCTGCAATTACAGCAACCCCGAGTTCGACGCGCTCTATGAGAAGGCGGTGGCTCTCCCCGATCTGGATGATCGGCTGCCGCTATATCACCGGATGGAGGATATAGTAATCGAGGACTGCCCCTGGCTGCTCAGCACCTATCGGGTAGTTTACGCGCTCTACTACGATTGGCTGGAAAACTATTATCCCAATGATTTCATCTATGGGACGATGCGGTTTCAAAAAGTGGAAGAAGATAAAAGACGTTGAAAACAAAGAACGTTGAAGATAAAGGACGTTGAATTTAAAAGACGTTGAAGAATAAGGACGTTGAAAACAAAGAACGTTGAAGAATAAGGACGTTGAAGGTCGTTGAAGTCCACTAAAGACATCTGAAGATATCTATTGATATTAGCCTCAAGTTTCCAATTTTAAGCCAGTGATCTATCAGTTTTTAAATTCGTGTAATTCGCGAAATTCGTAGTTCATTAAAGGGGGCGAGGTAGGGGGGAAAGAAAGTTAACGGTTGTCAGTTGTCAGTTGACGGGAAAAAACCAAACAAAGTTAGTATTAGGATCCCCCAGTTTTAAATTAGTGTAATTCGTGTAATTAGTGGACTGCAACGCCGACGATCCAAGGCGAAACAATCAGAGTAATCTGCGTAATCCGTGGACAAAAAAGGGGGAGAGGTAGGGGGAGCTAGAAAGATATTTTGTGGATTTAATTGTGAAGGCATACTTTATCAGAAAAATAATCTACCTGATTCCTATTGTGATCGGGATATCTCTGATTACCTTCCTCCTCTTCCGGGTGGTGGGAGGGGATCCGATTGATCGGGTGGCGGGGAAGTATGCCACTGCCGCTCAGAAGGAAGAACTGCGGCACCAGCTTGGCTTCGATAAACCGCTCTGGCCTCCGGTCGGAAAGCTCTTCGCGGGGGACCTGAAGGGTTTTGCCGACAATCAGCTTTTTACCCATTTTGTCGACACGTTCACCTTAAACTTCGGCCGGTCCGAGCAGTATAAACGGAAGATCAGCGATATGATCAAATCCGGCGCGATCCCCTCTCTCTCCCTGACTGTCCCGGCATTTATCATCGGGATATGGATCCAGATCACGATCGCGATGCTATGCGCCTTCAAGCAGGACGGGAGGTTCGACCGGATAGTGGTGATTCTCTCCGTGATCGGGATGAGTATCCCCTATCTGGCCCTGATCATCTTCGGCCAGGTTTTTTTGGCCGGTAAGCTGAGATGGTTCCCGATCTATGGATATCCGGGGAAGTTTGGGTTATCGGTGATCCAGTTTGTGGCCCTCCCGGTCCTGCTGGGTGTGGCGGCGGGGCTGGGCGCCGGGGTGAGGTTCTATCGGACTGTGATCCTGGATGAGACCCGGGCGGACTATATCCGGACGGCGCGGGCTAAAGGGGTGGGGGAGGGGCGGGTGATGTTCAAGCATCTCCTGAAGAACGCCATGATACCGATTATCACCCAGGTGGTGGTGGTAATCCCGTTTCTCTTTCTCGGATCGCTTCTTCTGGAACGGTTTTTTTCGATCCCCGGACTCGGCTACATGCTGATCGACGCGGTCAACAGCTCCGACTGGCCGGTGATCAACGCCCTGACATTCGTGGGGGCGATCATATATCTGGGGGCGCTGCTGTTAACTGATCTCTGTTACGCGCTGGTCGATCCGCGGGTTTCTTTGAAGTAGTTGAAAAAAGAAAGGACGTTAAAAAATAAGGACGTTGAAGAAAAAAGACGTTGAAGAATAAGGACGTTGAAAAGAAAGAACGCAGCTTCGCAACTAATTAAACCGCGAATCTTCACGAATTAAAAGAAATAATTAACTACGAATTTCGCGAATTACACGAATTATACTGATTAGGAGAAAGACAAACCGCTTAATCCACGGTTTATTGTCCCGGTAATATCAATTAAGACAACCGGGATCCCGATGGATATCGGGGGAATTCCGAAGCAGGGACTTAGCTTTATGGTTTAAAAGAAGGGGGCGAGGGAGGGGGAAACAATTAGTGTAAATTAGTGTAATTAGTGGACAGCAAAGCCGCTAATCCGAGGTGAAATATCAGAGTAATCTGTGTAATCCGTGGACAAAAAAGGGGGAGAGGTAGGGGGATAACTTTATGAATTTTGCGTTTTTTTGTGGCTGAAAATGAAAATAAATCAAAACAGCGGTTACTGGATCACGGCCTGGCGAGAGGTTCTTCGTCGCCCCCGGGGGGTGATAACTCTGTCGGTTCTCCTCCTTTATCTGGCGGTCGCGGTCTGGGGATATACGGGCTTAGGCACCCCGGACTGGAAGACGGAAGATTTCCAGCGGGCGTATCAATCGCCTTCCTGGCAGCACTGGTTCGGGACCGATATCTATGGCCGGGATGTCTTCGCCAAGACCATTTACGGCACCCGGGTCGCGATTACAGTGGCGCTGATCGCCGCGGTTCTGGCTGGTATCATCGGACTGGTGCTGGGTCTGCTCGCCGGATATTTCGGCGGCTGGGTCGATGATATTATAACCTGGCTCTACAGCACCCTCCAGTCGATTCCCTATATTCTCCTGATCCTGGCCTTTGCCTTTGTCCTGCAGGATAAAGAGTTTTCTCTCTTCGGATTCGAGTTCCGGATTCGAGGGATCAGGGCGGTCTATCTGGCCCTGGGATTGACCGGCTGGGTGGGACTCTGCCGGCTGATCCGCGGGGAGGTGATTAAACACCGGGACCGGGATTATGTGGTCTCTTCCCTTTCCCAGGGTGCCGGCGGCCTCCGGATTATCTTCCGGCATATCCTTCCCAATATCTTCCATCTGGTAATTATCACCTTCTCCCTCAGTTTTATCGGATATATTCACGCCGAGGTAATTCTCAGTTTTCTGGGGCTGGGGGTGAAGAACGTGCCGAGCTGGGGGGTGATGATCGATGACGCCAAACTGGAACTCTTCCGGGGGGTATGGTGGCAACTGGCGGCGGCGACGGCCGCGATCTTTTTCATCAGCTTGACATTACATATATTTGGCGATACTTTACGGGACGCATTGGATCCGCGTTTGCGGGGGAGGAAAGGACAACGGTAGGTACAGGTTACTATTTACCACGAAGGACACGAAGAACACGAAGGAATTTGAATTAGTCAGAAATAATCTTGAGGTTTTTTTTGTGTTATTCTTCGTGGTCTTCGCACCCCTCAAGGGGGTATTGAAAAGAATGTCCTTCGTGGTAAAAATAAAAACTCCGAATATGACGACAATATTAAAACTCGATGATCTCCATACCTACTTTCACGTAAATGGTGAAGACCTGAAAGCCGTCCGGGGGGTGAGCTTTATGATCGGACGGGGTGAGACACTGGGGTTGGTTGGCGAGTCGGGGTGCGGGAAGACCGTGACGGCTCTCTCCCTGATGAAGCTGGTTCCCCCGCCCGGAAGGGTGGAGGAGGGAGAGGTCTTGCTTCAGAATCGGGATGCAGGTGAGAGGAATCTCCTCTTGCTTTCCGAGAAAGAGATGCGGGCGGTCCGGGGCAAGGAGATGGCGATGATATTCCAGGAACCCATGACCTCTCTCAACCCGGTCTTTACGGTCGGCGATCAGGTTATGGAGGCCATCCTGGTCCATGAGCCGGTGGGAAAGAGAGAAGCCCGCTCCCGGACGATCGAACTCCTCCGGGCGGTAAATATCCCCGACCCGGAGACCCGGATTAAGGACTACCCTCATCAGCTCTCCGGCGGTCAGCGACAGCGGGTAATGATCGCGATGGCTCTCTCCTGCCGGCCCGAGGTATTGATCGCCGATGAGCCGACCACCGCTCTTGATGTAACCGTCCAGGCCCGGATCCTGCGGCTGATCGCCCGGCTCCGGGATGAGAATGAGATGGCCGTCCTCCTGGTCACGCATGATCTGGGAGTGGTCGCTCAAGAGACCGACCGGGTGGCCGTGATGTATCTGGGCAGGATAGTGGAGACCGCCTCGACCGAAGAACTCTTTGCCCGTCCGCTCCATCCCTATACCCGGGCCTTGCTGGAGTCGGTTCCCCGTCTGGGCGAAGATAAAGAACGTCTCAAGACCATCCGGGGAAATGTGCCGGGTTTGAGCCATATCCCCTCCGGCTGCTCATTTCATCCTCGCTGCCCGATCGCCGAGGAGATCTGCCAGAGAGAGGAACCTCTGTCGAGGGAGGTTAGTTCAGGGCACTGGGTGGAGTGCCATCTGTGTAAGAATGATTAACATCGAACGTCGAACCAGCCGTCGCTAAAGCTATGGCGGGCAAAGCGCTCAACTTCGAACGTCGAACGACACGTCGCCCAGGTGAAAAGAATGAATATCCAACGCTCAACAAAAAAATGTCCAATATCCAATGACCAATAGCCAAAGCAAAAAGAAATTTCGACAGGACGATTACAGACAGGACGATTAACGACAAAAAGGAATTTCGACAGGACGATTACAGACAGGACGATTAACGGAAAAGAAATAAAGGCCGAGGCGAGGGAACAATTAGTGTGAATTCGTGTAATTAGTGGATTGCAATGCCGCCGAGCCAAGGCGAAATAATCAGAGTAATCTGTGTAATCCGTGGACAAAAAAGGGGGCGAGGTAGGGGGAAACAATTAGTGTAAATTCGTGTAATTAGTGGACTGCAAAAGGGGCCGAGGTAGGGGGATAGCATGTATTAAAAGTCATGAGTGATATTCTGATAGAAGCTAAAGACCTGAAGAAATATTTTCCCATAAAGAGGGGAGTTCTGCGTCGGACGGTCGGGTATATCAAGGCGGTCGATGGGGTGAGCCTCCGGATTGAAAGGGGGAAGACACTGGGGGTGGTGGGCGAGACAGGGTCGGGGAAGACCACCCTGGGGAGGATGATCCTCCGCCTTCTCCCCGCGGATGGGGGAGAGGTCAGCTTTATGGGGCGGGACCTTTTTCGTCTGGGGCGTTCCGAGATGAAGAGCCTCCGCAAGGAGATGCAGATTATCTTCCAGGACCCCTATGGTTCACTCAACCCCCGGATGAGGGTGAGCGAGATTATCGCCGAGGGGATGAATAATTTTCGGGTCGGGACCAGAAAGGAGATCGCGGATCGGGTGGCGGAACTCCTGGAGATTGTCGGCCTTCCTCCCGAGTCCGGCCGGTCCTACCCGCATGAATTTTCCGGCGGCCAGCGCCAGCGAATCGGGATCGCCCGGGCGATCGCCCTCAATCCCGGGTTTATCCTCTGTGATGAACCGGTCTCATCCCTGGATGTCTCCATCCAGGCTCAGATCCTCAACCTGCTGATGGACCTCCAGGATCGATTAGGGATGGCCTATCTGCTGATCGCTCATGACCTGAGCGTGGTGGAGCATATCTCGGACCGGGTGGCGGTGATGTATCTGGGGAGGATCGTGGAGGAGGCCTCCAGTCCCGATCTCTACCGGAATCCCGTTCATCCCTATACCCGGGCACTGATGGATTCAATCCCGATACCCGATCCGGCGGCGCCGCCGCCCGGAATCGGACTGGAGATAGATGATCCGACCGGTCCGGCGATTGAATCCGGTTGTCTCTTCTATCCCCGCTGTCCCCGGAGGACTGATCAATGCCGGGAGACCGTCCCCGAGTTGCGGGAGATTTCTCCCGGGCATCGTGTGGCTTGTTTGAATCTTACGGAGTAGAACTTTTAACGGTTATTGAAACCACGAAGGACACGAAGAGCACGAAGGTTTTTAAAAAATAGCTAAAAGCTAATTATTTATATACTATTCTTCGTGAACTTCGTGTTCTTCGTGGTTAAAAAAGCTTTTCGATTATGGTCTAAATAGAATAACTGAGAATTAATAAAATGAAAAAATGGCTCCTTTTTATCCTCATCGCCCTCGTGGTTATAATCGCGCTGGTATTAATTTTCCTCCCCACCGGACGTGAACATATCTTCAGAACCGGTCAGGCGGTAGTTGAGGTTGTCTCCATCCAGACCGGGGGGGAGCGCTCTCTGGCCGGGATGGTGCCGGAGAGTGCCGGCATCTTTATTCGGTTCCACGGAATAAGTGAGGCCTGGGATGATCTGGTCGAGAGCGAGTTCTTTGAGGAGTTGAAGAGATCGAAGCTCTGGAAAGACGAGAAGGTTGAGGAGAGAGTTCAGGTATTCCAGGAAGAATTTTCCGAACGGAATGGCTTTGAGATCAATCGTTCGAGGCTGATGGAGCTGGCGGGAGAGGATGTCGCGCTGGCGGTTCTTCCCGCCGGGAAGGGATCTCCGGAAGCGCTTATGGTTATCTCCCGGGTTGGCTTGAAGGCCAGATTGGTAGAGATTATGGTCAGGTGGGGTGATGGTCTTCGGGATGGAGACAAGAGGGTTCTTCGCGAAGAAGAATACCGGGGCGAGAAGATAAATCTTTTCAGTCCAACCGGATCATTCCCATTTTTTGGGGCCTATACTTTTATTGAAAATTATCTGGTAGTCTCTATCTCCCAGGACCCGGTCAGGTCGGTTATCGAAGATATAATAGATCTATCCCGGGATGGGACCGGGAGAGACTCCCTGAAAGCTTCATCCGATTTCATCGACGCCCGCCGGGAAGTTTCATTCCTCTCAGAGTCATTTCTGGAGTGGTATCTCAAGCCCGGGATCTTTAACATTGTCCCGGCCGGTGAGATTATCTCTTCCGGGGGAATTCCGGCGATAGAGTGGGGGAGAGAGATAGTAAAAAATTTCTCAGGGGTTAAGACCGTCGCGGGACGGGTCGGATATGACCGGGGAATACGCTTCCGGATGGCTCTGGGATTGGAGGAAGATATAGTTGATGGTTCGGGATCATCGCCTGACCATCTCCAGAGTTATATCCCCTCCGCCGCGCTTATATTCGCGGAGTCGGAGATTGATCCCGCGATAATCTGGGAGGGGATCGCGGCCTATATAATGGAGTTTGCCCGGCAGGGATATGGAGCTCCATTACTGAGCTTGCGGAACTGGGAGAGGGAGACGGGGGTGAATATCACCGATGAGATACTCCCGATTCTGGGGGATAAATGGGCTCTCTTAGTTTTAGGGATTACCGGCAATGAATTCCTGCCGATCACACCTGCCGCTGTAATCATTAAGGTTACCGACCGGGAGAAGGCGGAACGGATTATGGGAAGAATATCCGTCTGGGCGGCTAACTCTTATAACTGGGGATTGGCCCGGGAGGAATTCGGAGACGCCGTGATTATATCGGCGGGGGAGGAGAGTGAGGGGAGGCTTAATATACTGAGGATGTTATTTCCCCGGCCGGGGTATGCCTTCTTCGGGTCGGAGCTGATTATCAGCAGTTCCACGGAACTCTTAAAAGATATTATCAATACCCGCAACGGTGTAAACACCGGGGTGGAGACAGTACCTGGTTTCCGGGAGGTAGTCGGAGTAATCGGACCGGTCGAAGGAAATTTTATCTATCTTAACGGGGAGGAGGTTATCGGTTCTCTTCTGAATATGGGGGAGTGGTACCTCCCGATTCAGAGACTGAGTAAGGAGGAACCCTGGCTCCCGGAAGATATCTTCCGGGGGAAGATAGTCCCGATCCTGAATCTCTGTCGAATCTTTAAGTCGGTCGGTATCTCAATAAATTATGAGAAGAGACTTGTCAGAGGAGACTGTTTTTTATATATAGAATAATATTTTCCCTTGCGTGAAAATATCATTGTGGAAATTTGTTCGATGTTATACGTTATGTTTTAATTAGTTCGGGGTCTCCCGAAGTTGAGAGGCTGATCTTCTTTGATTCTAAGGGACAGGTACATTAGATAATTTCCCTGGAATATCGGATAATTTACAAATCTCTTATTTTTTCAAAGAAAAAATAAGATTGCCGAAGTGGTGGAATTGGCAGACACGCGTGGTTAAGGGCCACGTGGAGCAATCCGTGGGGGTTCGAGTCCCCCCTTCGGCATAGGGTGGAATTGGCAGACACCCCGAAAGCAAGCTTTCGGGGCGGGGCGCCTGCCCCGATGAAATCGGGGTGGTTAAGGGCCACGTGGAGCGATCCGTGGAAAAAGGGTTCTGCGCCAGAGGCGCATCAGCCTCTGGCTGAGAGTCCCCCCTTCGGCATTTGGTGAAATTAAGGGCCACGTGGAGCAATCCGTGGAAAAAGGGTTCTGCGCCAGAGGCGCATCAGCCTCTGGCTGAGAGTCCCCCCTTCGGCACTAATTTAGTTTTGAAAAAAGACGATCATTTAATGATAGAGGCAATGTCGGGAGATATTCCGGAAATATTATTGAATTATTGTTGTTAATGGACAGATCGGGATTCTGGAAAAAGGAAAAATATTTCTTGCCGTTTTAGGCTGCTAACTATATAGTGGTTATATTCTGCAAAATAATAGTTCCTATCCGGGAACGATTAAAGAGAAGGAGTTGAGAATATGATGAAAAAAGTGGTGTCGGTTCTGTTGGGTGTATGTATGGTTGTCGGTATCGGGAACATTGCCCTGGGACAGGTTTATCTGGATAAATCCCTGGGCGATACCGGTCGGGTCGATAAGTGGGAGCCGATTGAAGTTGGCCCCCAATTAATCAGCGTACCCGGAAGACTGGGTGTCGGTGCCCGGGTGGCCTACTTTTTTCCTTATTCCAACGATGGAGTGGATAGCACGATAGCCGGGGAAGGGATTGTCTCCTACATGGTAAATAGTATATTTGCCACCGCCCTCTCCGTTGGCTATACCCGCCCTCAGTGGGATGAACCGGTGGATGGACACTCCGAATTGACTTACATGAACCTTACTTTTGAACTGAGAGGAAATCCTGAGCCGAATTTCGGTCTCTATCTTGGTTTCGGCCCCAGCCTGATCTTCACTAATTTTGACTCCGCTACCAGTGATAATGTTAAAGCGAAAGATAGTTTCGGGATGCATGTCGCGATAGGGTTCGATTACTGTATCACCCAGAATATTGTTTTTAATATTGATGTTAAGCACCTCTGGTTCCTGGATGATTATAAGGTCAAGGTCAATGACGGTGACTGGGAGAAAGAGAAGCTCAATAGCGTGATAATGGGCGCGGGACTAAAGTACTTCTTTTAATGGCAAGAATTCTCCGGTTTCGGTCTGAACGATGGGTGACGCTATAGCGGGGGCGGCAGTAGATAGATATATTTAGCGACGGGGCTCACGTTCCATGTGAGCCCCGTTCTTTTTAATTTAGCAGATGCGGGGCTAAATTAATTTTGAGGAAAGACTGACATTATTATATTTTGCGTAAGGTTTCAGTGAACCCCGTCCTCTCGTAGCGGCTGCCTTTAGGCTGCCACACGATGGCCCCGCCGTCGGCGGGGCCTCTACGAGCACGGGGCAACGTGGTTCACTGAAAGCTTACTATTTTGCCGATATTTTATAAAACAATTAACAGTTTGAATAATGAATTTAAGGAGGGGAAGTAAGTATGAAGCATTTTGAAATTATTAAGACTAAATTATGCATGGCGGGACTGACCGTTCTGGCGGGGCTTTTTCCGTTGGCGTCTTCCGTTTTTGCCGCGGATGGATCCGGTTCTTCGGTCACTCCCTTTGTCTGGTGGCTGGCCCCAATTGCTTCAGCGCTGGCTCTTATCTTCGCGATCTTCTTTTATCGGAAGATGATGGAGAGTCCCGAAGGGAACGATAAGATGAAAGAGATCGCCCAGCATGTCCGGGAAGGGGCTTTAGCCTATCTGAAGAGGCAGTATCGGGTGGTATCGCTTGTCTTTCTAGTTCTATTTGTTGTATTCGTGGTTATGGCGTTTCTGGGGATCCAGAATCCATTTGTTCCGATAGCATTCCTGACCGGAGGGTTCTTCTCCGGGCTCTGCGGGTTTCTGGGTATGAAGACCGCTACCAATGCCTCGGCCCGTACCGCTGAAGGCTGCCAGACCTCCCTCAACCGGGGACTTCAGGTTGCTTTTCGCTCCGGCGCCGTGATGGGTCTGGTGGTGGTAGGATTCGGATTACTCGATATCTCACTCTGGTATTGGGCTTTGAACTGGATATATTCGAATAATATATTCGGGTTGAGCGTGCTCCTGGCTCAGAAAGTAGGGATCAGCGGCGCCGGAAGCGGTGTCTGGGATCCAGCCTGGCTCCTGGATTCGTCCTATATGCATGGCCGCCTCGTGGAGATAACCACCACCATGATAACTTTCGGTATGGGAGCTTCGACCCAGGCCCTCTTTGCCCGTGTCGGCGGGGGTATCTATACTAAAGCGGCTGATGTCGGCGCCGATCTGGTCGGAAAAGTGGAAGCCGGTATCCCGGAAGACGATCCCAGAAATCCGGCTACGATAGCTGATAACGTTGGAGATAATGTCGGTGATGTAGCCGGGATGGGTGCCGACCTCTACGAATCATACTGCGGTTCCATTCTTGCCACCGCCGCGCTGGGAGCGGCTCTGCCGGTTATTAGTTCCAGCGCGTTTGGAGGAATCAGGGCGGTTATCGCCCCCATGATTGTAGCGGGACTTGGTATTCTCTGTTCCATCGCCGGGATGTTTATGGTCCGGACCAAGGAGGATGCTACCCAGAAGAATCTTCTCCGGGCGCTTCTGACCGGAACATTAGGGAGTTCGGTAATTATCCTGATCGCGATAGGTATTATGGCCGCGGTCGGTTATATCCCCTGGGGAATTTTTGGCGCGGTGGTAGCCGGACTTATGGCCGGGGTGATCATCGGACAGGCCACCGAGCATTATACCAGTGATGAGTATGGACCGACCAAGGGGATCGCCGAACAGGCCAAGATGGGCGCCGCTACTACCATCATTGACGGAATGGCGGTCGGGATGTTCTCCACCGGTATTCCGGTGATCACCATCGTCCTGGGTATTCTCTGCGCCTATGGTTTCGCGGGCGGGTTCTCGAATATGGCAATGGGTCTTTACGGGATCGGATTTGCCGCGGTCGGGATGCTCTCCACACTGGGAATAACCCTCGCCACCGACGCTTACGGCCCGATCGCCGATAACGCGGGCGGGAATGCCGAGATGTCCGGACTTCCTGCCGAGGTCCGGGAGAGGACCGACGCTCTCGATTCTCTGGGTAATACCACAGCCGCGACCGGCAAGGGGTTCGCGATCGGTTCCGCCGCGCTGACCGCGCTGGCTCTGATGGCCGCCTATATCGAAGAGATAAAGATCTGGGTGGCGAAGTTAGCCGGTCCGGAAGGCTTCTTCTCCGTGGGACATATTGCTTTCGTGAGTAATGAAGCCGCGAAGATAAAGAACGCCGCGTTAATTGGTACGGGCGGAATTGAGAAGATAATAGTGGCTTCAAAAGCGGAGATATTCCACTTCGTCGAAGCCTACGATATAACGCTGATGAACCCGCTGGTTCTCTGCGGTATTTTTATCGGAGCGATGATGTCGTTTGTCTTCTGCGCCATGACCATGAAAGCGGTTGGCCGGGCCGCCGGCGCGATGGTTGAGGAGGTCCGCCGCCAGTTCCGGGAGATACCGGGAATTCTGGATGGAACCGGAACTCCGGATTACGCGCGCTGCGTTGACATCTCGACATCCGGCGCTCAGAGAGAGATGGTGATCCCATCGCTCCTGGCAATTTTTGTTCCGGTAGTCACCGGACTGGTTCTTGGTGTGGCTGGAGTAATGGGCTTGCTGGTCGGGGGATTGACCACGGGCTTTGTTCTGGCCTGTATGCTGAATAATGCCGGGGGCGCCTGGGATAATGCCAAGAAATACATAGAGAAGGGACACCTGGGAGGGAAGGGATCAGAGCCTCATAAAGCGGCTGTGGTCGGTGATACGGTGGGAGATCCATTTAAAGACACCTCCGGTCCATCTCTCAATATTCTCATCAAACTGATGAGCATGGTCAGTGTTGTCTTTGCCGGTCTGGTGGTTAAATTATCTCCATATATCGCGGGCGGTATCTTCGGAATCCAGCAGTAGTTGGGGAATGGAGAATTGGGAATGGGGATTGGAGAAGTCAATTAAAAACATAAAGCGGCGCTAATTTAAATGCACTTTCATTAAGTTAGCGCCGCAGGCGATAACTTATGGATGATCACGCAATAATTGGCTGGGGATATAAATTCCTCAAGATCCTACTGGTTATTCTGATTATCGCCGGGATAATCTTTCTGGTTAAGATTCTCCTGGATAGGATACCCCCTGACCTGGAGATTCATCGAGATCAGCTGGAACTTCTTGATTCGGTCTATAATATTCGCCAGGATCGACTGCAAGAGGTAGCGGATGAAAAAGTGAAGTTAGCTCCCAACGAGGTCCTGGCGATCAAGTATCAGCAGGATCTAAACCTGGATCTCTCCGAAGCGGAGCAGCTTTATTTCGCTGATAGAGAGAATATTATTAACTCAAATTATCAGGTTCTGGAAGATCACTGGCAGATAGAGTTAGAAGAGGTTAGACGTTCTTCTGGAGAAGATGATACAGATTCCCCATAAATTCTTCGGCATTTCAGTATTAATTCTGATTATGGGGTGTGCCTCCACCACGTCTCAGAAGCCGCGAATTTCATCCTACGAAGATGCCATAGAGGCGCTGGAAGATTCCGATGTGGATCTCCGTCTCGAGGCGGTAAGATATTTTGGCGATAGCCGAAACATTCTTGCCATCCCTCTGATCGGTGAGCGACTGAAGGATGAATCGGTCATGGTCAGGATTGAAGCCACCCTGGCGCTGAATAACTACAATGACCCCAGAACCATAGTATATCTCCGGGAAGCCCTTGCCGATGAAGACGCGGCGGTCCGTTTCTCGGCTGCTTCTTCTCTTTATGAACTCGGAGATTATTCAGGGAAAGAGGCGCTGGTTGAGGGACTGAGCAGTGATCACGAAGATTTTCGTCTTCAGGCGCTATTATTTCTGGGGAAGATGCGTTCCCGGGAGGCAATTCCGGATATGATAAAACTGCTGAAAGATCCCCAGCCCCGCATCCGGTCCACTTCAGCGTACATACTCGGTCTATTGAATGATCGAACCGCGCTCGGCCCCCTGATTGAGGCCATGAACGATCCCCAGGTCAATGTTCGAGAAGACTGCTGGAAGGCACTTAAGGCAATATCAGGGGAAGAACTCCCGTTTCAATATGACAACGACCCCCTGATCCGGGCGAGAGAACAGCGGGCCTGGAAGGAATGGATGAATGGGGATGGTGAGCAGTAAGCGGTAAGCAGTGAGCGGTAAGCGGTGAGCAGTGAGCGGTAAGCAGTGAGCGGTAAGCACCTGGTCCGGCACTCATGCGTTGTTTTTTTACTGCTAACTGCTAACCGCTAACCGCTTACTGTCTTTCAAGGCCGAGGTAGGGGGGACAATTAGTGTAAATAGTGGACAGCAACGCCGCCGCGTCAAGGCGAAACAATCAGAGTAATCTGTGTAATCCGTGGACAAAAAAAGGGGGGGAGGTTGGGGGAATTGAGGAACAAATCTTGAAAATTGTCGGATATACTCTATGGAATAAGTCCCACTGCCTCCGGATGGGAGCGTATTCCCTTTCTCTGTTTCTTCTTCTTTTTGCGATCAGCGGATGCGGGGATCGGGCGGAACGGACTTATAAGCGTGGTCTAAAACTGGCCCGCCAGAAGAAATATGATCAGGCGGAGGTTGAGATCAGACGTCTTATCCGGATGGACCCCGATAACGCGAAAGCTCATAACGCCCTCGGTCAGATCTATCGGGCCCAGAATCTTTATACCAAGGCGATAGAAGAGCTGACTCTCTCGGTGGAGATGAGCAGTACCGACCCCGAACTTCCTTATAATCTGGGCTGTCTCTATCGTGATCTGGAGAATCTCCCGAAGGCCGCTGAGTATTATCACCAGGCGATAGAAATTGATCCCGGATTCTCTCCCGCGCTCTACCGACTCGGAGCACTATACTCCGATAGGGGGGAGTCGGTAAAAGCGGAGAAGTACTTCCGGGAATTTCTGGCCGGTGATCCTGAGCGGCCCGCGCCGGGGCATAATAACCTGGGGGTGCTCTTCTGGAAGGCCGGGCGGAGAGATGAGGCCCGGGAGGAATTTAAAGAAGCTCTGGAGAGCGAAGCGGATCTCTCCGCCGCTCTCTATAACTTTGGAATCTCCTCTCTCTCCCTCAATAAAAAAGACAAGGCGGGGATCAAAGCCCTGCTGGCTTATTTGAAAGCCTGTCCTTACTCCCTGGAGGGTCCGGAACTTAAACAATTTCTCCTTCGGGCCGGCGCGGTCTCATCCTCCGATGCCGGTATCTTCTCCCGGGATGATTATATCGCCCGCGGCGGGGAGTTTGAAGATGCCGGCCAGTACCGGCCCGCGCTGAAGGAGTATCATCGCGCGCTTCGCCTGGACCCGGACTCAAGCGAGGCCCATTACCGGCTGGGGGTAATCTACGATCGATACCTGGAAGATAAAGCTAACGCCATCCATCATTACGAGATCTTCCTCTCCGGCAATCGCCGGTCCTCACATGCTCCGGAAGTTATCTCCCGGTTGAAAGAGTTGCGGATAAAGATAGGGGTTGAGGCGCTTGAGGGGAAAGGGCTGATCCATACTCCATCTCCTCCCGCTGCTCCGACCCCGGTTCCCGCGGCCGTCTCCGTGACCCCGGTCTATACTGCCGCGGATTATCTCCGGGTAGGGAAAGAGTGGACGAAAAAAGGTGATCCGTCCCGGGCTATTGCCGCCTATCAACAGGCCCTCAAGCTATCTCCCGACAATCCTCGGGCCTATCTTGGGATCGGGACCGCTTCTCTGGCCCGGGGGGAATATTCTGCCGCCGTCTCCGCCCTGTTGAAAACACGCTCTATAGACCGGACTCTGCCGGTCAATAAATTATTGATCCGGTCCTACCTCCGTCTCGGCGCCGGGGCGCTCTCGGCCAAACATTTTAAAGAGTCGATTGAATATTATAAAAAGGCCCGGGCGGAAGGGGATGTAGACCAGGCAGAGGAAGGGCTATGGAAGGCGTATCATGCCTCTTTCCGGGAGAGGTATCAGGATGAAGACTATAAGGCCGCGGCCGCGTATCTGCGCTCCTGTCTGAAGCTTAAACCGGATGTGGCTGATGATTATCTGGCCCTCGGTGATCTATATACCGAGAAAATGGGAGAAAAGAAGCAGGGGAGGCGATATTACGCTAAATATCTGGAGCTATCTCCCCGGGGAAAGGAAGCGGAACGGGTGGGAAAGTTACTCGGTCCTGCCCGTTCGGCCCCGCCGCCGGATCGAGGAAAACCGGTTCCTGCCCAATCGGTTAAATATTCAGCGGTTCAATATTACAACCGGGGAACCGCCTATCAGCGGTCGGGAGAGTATGAGTCCGCCCGGAAAGAATATCAGAGGGCGATCAACCTCAAACCGAATTTTTACCAGGCGTATTACAACCTGGGTGTTTTATATAACAAAGAAGGTAAGACCGACAAAGCCCTGGCCGCCTATAAGAAAGCGGCCCGGCTGAATCCGAAATTTGCCCGGGCACAGCTGGCGATCTTCAATCTCTATTACCATCATTATAAGATGAAGAATCTGGCGCGTCCCTTTGCGGAGAGATACGTCAAACTGGCCCCCGGGACCAAGCAGGCCGGGGAGTTGTCGAAATGGCTGAGAAAATAGAGTGGGGAGTGGGAATGGTAAGCAGTAAGCGGTAAGCAGTGAGCGGTAAGCAGTGAGCGGTAAGCAGTTGGCCCGGCTCTCATGCGCTGCTTTTACCGCTAACTGCTAACCGCTTACTGCTTACTGTCTTTCGAGCGTCGAACGAAAAGAACACACAAATAAATCTGGGTAATCCGTGTAATCTGTGGACAAAAAGGGGCCGAGGTAGAGGGATAAAATTCATGAACAATAAATACCATATCAAGATTTTCCAGAATTGCCTGCTGATAGCTCTTCTCTCTCTCCTGATCTGTAGTTGCGGTCAGGAGGCAGGAGAAGAATCGGCTGACTCTCTGGTCCCCGACCATATCGCTAAAGCCCGGGTTTTTTACCAACAGGGGGATTATTCCTCGGCGGTAGAGATGTATCATAAGTCGCTGGAATTTGACCCGGACAACGCATCTACCTATCTGCAGCTGGGGATTATCTATGATGATAACCTTAAGGATGAAGAGCAGGCGGTCTATTATTATAATCAGTTTCTAATCCGAGAGCCTGATTCTGATAAGGCTAAACGGGTTCGGGGGTGGCTCACCAAGAGTGCGGAGATGATCGAAGATGGGAATGGGGTGGAAGGATCCGGGGTGGCTCTGCCCGGCACCAGCCCTCCATCGGCTATTCGCCCATCCGCCGCCCTTCTGCCGACCCCGGCAGAGGTTATCCCATCAGTCTCTACTCAGGAGAATGTTCCTGAATCAGCTGAGGCGGCGGGAGTAAGCTATTACACGGTCAAACCGGGGGATACCTTGGCCGGAATTGCCGAGATGATTTATGGCAATCGGACTGCCTGGAAACGAATCTATCAGTCTAACCGTGATAAACTAGCTAACCCTAACGCGCTCCAGGTTGGTCAGAAATTAATCATCCCGGCCAAACGTGATCGGGCGGTTATTGGTATGTAGATGGGCCGAATTTTAGATTATAAGTAACAAATTTTAAATTTAGGAATGACGATTAGAGAATAAGGTAATCAGTAAAAGGTGATCAGTAATCAGTGCGCCTGGCCAGGCAGCTGAACCAACTGATCACCCGTTACTGATTACCGATAACCTGAGTATATATATGAGTCTCTTAAGAAAAGTTTTTGGTACCAAGTTTGATCGGGACCGCAAGAAACTCCAGCCGATAGTTGATGAGATCAATCGGCTGGAAGAAGAGTACCGGCAGCTCTCCGATCAAGGTGTTCGGAAGAAGAGCGATGAGTTCCGGTCTCGGTTCAGAGATCGGACCGAATCGTTTCGCCTTCGGCTGGAAGAGATAAAAAGCTCTCTCTCCGAAGATATCTCCCCCGAAGAAGAGGATGATCTGCGGACTGAAGAGAGACAGCTGATCGGGAAACTGAGAGAGGAGGAGAAGGTGGTCCTGGATGACCTCCTCCCTGAGGCCTTCGCGCTGGTAAAGAATGTCTGCCGGAGATTGATGGGAAGGAGCATGGATGTCTGCGGCCAGGAAATTCTCTGGGAGATGATTCCTTTCGATGTGCAGTTGATCGGGGCGATAGTCCTTCACCAGGGAAAGATTGCCGAGATGGCGACCGGGGAGGGGAAGACCCTGGTGGCGACCATGCCGCTCTATCTTAACTCGCTCTCCGGCAAGAGTGTCCATCTGATCACGGTCAATGATTATCTGGCCCGCCGGGACCGGGAATGGATGGGGCCGGTCTATGACCTTCTGGGTGTCACGGTGGGCTGTCTCCAGGGGGGGATGTCTCCCCCCGAGAAACGCGAGGCCTACGGGGCCGATATCACTTACGGCACCAATAATGAATTCGGTTTTGATTATCTTCGCGACAATATGGCGGTCCACGCGGAGGGACAGGTCCAGCGGAAATATCATTACTATGATAAAGAAAAGGATGTCCTCCAGCGGGGGCATTATTACGCCATTATAGATGAGGTGGACAGTATCCTGATCGATGAAGCCCGGACCCCCCTGATCATCTCCGGACCGGTTACCGTCTCAACCCACAAGTTTAAAGAAGTCATGCCCCGGATGAAGGAACTGGCCCGGAAACAGACCATGCTCTGCAACCGGTTATTCAAGGAAGGGAAGGAGCTTCTGGAACGGGGGGGAGAGGGAGACGAGGAAGAAGCTTATCGGAAGTTCTACCAGGTAAGAAAAGGCGCCCCCCTCCATAAACAGCTGATGAGTCTGATTGAAAAGCCGGAGATCAGGAAATTACTCCAGAAGAATGAGACCGAACTGGACTCAAAGTCCAGGCAATCTCCCCGGGTTGAGGAGGGGAGGAGATCGGAAGAGCGTCGTGTAGGGAAAGAGTGTAGATCTCGGTGGTCGCCGTATCAATAAAAAAAAAAAACAACAAATATCACTGTAAATAAGAGCATGTAATCACACCATCCCACTCCACTCACACACAAATTGCATCCACC
>CAKZYZ010000062.1 GCA_937885075.1 uncultured bacterium
GAAAAATACCGGCTAAAATCAAGAAGATCATTATTAGGCCCGGGTTCCCTGAGTTGATTACAAAACTTTTTCGAAAACGTATTCTTGTCCTTGCAAACTGAAATCCAACCGTTTATTGTTGTCATAGACTTTCGCAGCCACAAGATCACGATCCGGCAATCCCCTGGCATCACTCTTGAATTCAACCGTGAGCGTTTCACCATTGGCCAAGATAGTCTTCAATTCGTGTTCATTCGTCTTCATTGCTCGGAGCTCTCAACCACTTCTAGATTTTTTATTTACCTCTTATTCATCTCTTACCTGAAACCCGATTTTTCTGCGGGGTGTATCCGGGGTAGTCATAAGCTGACGGATGGTTTCAAATACTTGCTGAAACTGGTAGTCATAGTTTTTCTCCATCTCATCGAGCTTACAAGCCAAATCATCGTAAGAAATAAGCAGCTTACGCATCCGTACAAACACTTCAATGATTTGAATACTTATAGTAATCGCCTGTTGACTTCTCAGAATATTTGCCGACATAAGGGCTCCGTGTTCCGTGAAAACATATGGTAGATATTTTACATGCTGACCACGCTTTAAGGTCACATTCTGTGACCTTAAAGAAAATAGTTCTTTGGCTTCATTCTTCTTAAGCCTAAACATGAAAGAAGCTGGAAAACGATCGATATTCCGTTTCACAGCTTGATTCAACACCTTTGTCGAAACCCCATAAAGAGCAGCCAGATCAGTATCTATTATTACCTTCGTCCCCCGAATATTAAATATCAGGTTCATAATACGTTCAGCTAAGATCATGGATTCCCTTTTAGTCATGGTTCTGTCTCCCTTAATGTTGCTATTTTCCCTACACCAGGCGCCGCTATTTCTGGATGTAGTTATCAAATGTGTCATAATATAAATTCAGCAGTTCAACTCTTCCGGCCTTATCCGGGATATTCTGAAGTATGATCGAGAGGGGAATGCGCCAGCCGTCATCAGCTCCCTCTTCTTGTCCCTCCGGCCATAATTCCGCCCGCTGCTTATCCTCCATCTCTATTATTCTGGCCATGTGAGGATCTTTCTCAAATATCCCGCAGAAGATTTCCGCCATGTATACTCCCGCGTTCTTCCCCACCAGATGAATAGCTTCATCTGGTTCCATCTGCGCCAGAGATAGACAAAATTCTCCTTGAATTGCGGAGGGGTTGATATCAGCATAATAAAGATAATCCGCTAGCCAGGAGATATACTCCTGAAAACATTCTCTGGATTCCGGGAAAATCTTCAAGCTGCCATCTTCTTCGCGGGGAAGCTCATTCAGACGGAAATCACGCCCCCACCGCACCCCGGCATAGAATTCGATATTTGCTTCTCGGGCGATTTCATGTCCTTCAGGATATACTTCACGCATCACCTCTTTCATAAAATCAAGACCCAGGCTGATGACAGGTATTTCTTTCATAATTTCTTCTCCTTCCTGATATTTTAAAAAGCTGGCTATCAGTCTCATATCATCAGTCGGAGAAGTTGGCGTTTTATTCAAAAAAATGAATTATTTTGAATTTTTTTTATCGGGAGGGGATAGGAAAAGAGTAATTCAGAGAGCTAAAGGGATGGAGTGTTGCAGAAAAGTTTATTTCCTAAGACCGTCCCCTACTTTTTAGAAAGTTTAAATGAGGGGAATGCTTTTATTGGGGGGATGCGGGATTGGGAGTGGGACCAGCGGGGCTGTAAAAGTGTTGAGATTAAATGCCTGGCAGCTACTTCAGTTACTTTGACTCCTGAATTGGTGTCCATTTTGCTCCGGAATGGGTGGCTACTTTAGAGCGGAATGGATGGCTACTTTGCTCCGGAATAGGTGGCTACTTTGCTCCGGAATAGGTGGCTACTTTGGAGCGGATTAGGTGGCTACTTTGCTCCGGAATATGCACTTAAAACAGGGAAGTGTAATTGTCGTTGACTGGCCGGTCCTTCTTATGGGCAGATATAACACAGTTCTATAAAAATTCTAATGATCATTCAGGCGGAGTTGTAATGTATACAAGCAATTCATATCCAGATGCTTGCACAAATAGCACCTCAATTATACGGTGCTGTAAGTTACAAACACCCCCTGATTCAGGAGTTTTTGTTTCATAGATATTTTACTCATCAAAATAACCTTCTTTGATTGGGTTATTCAGGAGAACCATCTTAATTTTCTGGGTTGTTCGCATCGTTTCCACCGACATTTCCACCGACGTTTTCACCGGCGTTTCCCCGACATTTTTTCCCCGACACTGTATTCCAAATCTTGCACTGATTATGTGGTATAGAAGGCCTTAGAAGCGTTCTTTCACGCCTCAAATCCAGCTCAGGCAACCCGGCAGCAACGCAAAGGCAGATATCCCCCCCTCCATCCCCTCGATAGAAGTAGATCAGGAGTGTTCATTGAATGATCGTAACAAAACTATAGAACTCTCCGTTCAATATCATTCAAAGGATCATGGGCCTCATCATGGGCCTCATCATGGGCCTCATCATGGACCCCATCATGGACCCCAATTTCATCGGGGACTTACGGGGTGATTGTAGTGGCAACTGTAGGGGTGACTGTAGGGGAAACTGTCGGGGTGACTTGAGGGAGATCCTCTATTTCGACCCGTTGATGCACCGGAAGTCGGATCAGAAAAATGCTGCTGTCTTCGTCGGTTTCTAACTAACCCGATGGTGGATCTTGAATCTCAGCAAAAGAGCAAAGGGAAGACTTGACCCCTATTTTTTTGCCTATATTTTTTGGATTGAGGAGGTGGTGCTGGGTTAGGCTGGGTTGGGGTCGTAGGTTAGGCCGAAGATGGTGTCGGTCATCCATCGGCGGAAGGAGTCGTTGTCCATGAACTGCTTGAAGAGGTTGGTGTTGTCTTTCATCACTGATGTCATTACCCGGAGGAGTGCCTTGTCGTGTTCGATACGGGCGTTCTGCTTGTCGGAGTTCTTCTGGGCGTTGCGGTAGGCTCTGTCCGCTGCTACCCGGGCCGGGATATCCGCGGTGATGAGCTGATGCACCCGGTCTATGTCTTCCCAGGGGATATTGCCGAACTGGTCGTTGAAGGTCTTGAGGATGTTCGAGAGACGATCCATCTCCGCCTCAGGCTTATACCCGCCGCCTCCAATCGGCACCGGTTCAAGTATGCCATCATCATCAGGCAAGCAGGGCTTGATTATGGCTTGCTTTTCCACGCGATAACTGTCCATATCGATCGCCTCAAGGATGCCCCGGGAGAGATCTTCCTCCACCGGTGCCGGCAGCTTCGAGACAAGGAAATTTAAGAATATCGAGAGCTTCTCCCACCGGGCGTTATTATATGGGAGCAGCGATGATAGAAAACCATAAGTGCGGATGAAGGTCTTAGCCTTGCCTTTGAAGTCCACCTGTCCATCCTCGTCAAGATCGGTTTTATAGACCGCCACACAGATATCGAGAATCGGATCGAGCTGATCCCGTTCGGCGCCGCCCAGATACCGCCGCACGAAGTCATCGACCTCCGCCGGTGAATAGACCTGGTAGCCGTCAAGATCCGCCTGGAGATCGTGGAGCTTGTTAGGATCGGTCTCATCAGCCAGGATAGTCGTTCGATAATAGTCGGAGAAGGCTGCTTCGATCGTATCGATATCATTCATGAAATCGAGGACAAAGACATCATGCTTCTTAGGGTGTGCCCGGTTGAGGCGCGAGAGTGTTTGGACCGCTTTGATGGAGGAGAGGATCTTGTCCACGTACATGGTATGAAGGAGCGGTTCATCGTACCCGGTCTGGAATTTATCGGCACAGATCAGGAACCGATATGGATCTTCTATAATTTTTTCGGAGATCTGTCCGGAGGGGAAACCGTTCATGGATGCCTCGGTCACATTCACCCCGCCATATTCGTGCTCGCCCGAGAAAGCGACGATTGCCTTGTAGGGGCTCTTCCGTTCAACCAGATAGTTTTGAATAGCATGGTAATATTGGATCGCCCGTTTGATTCCGTTCGTGACCACCATCGCCCGGGCTTCGCCGCCGATCTTCTGCTGAGCGATCACCTGTTCATGGAAGTGGTCAACCATAATCTCGGCCTTTAGGCGGATGGCGTGGTCGTGTCCTTCGACATAGCGCCGCAGTTTTTTCCGGGCCCGTTTGGTGTCGTATTCCGGGTCACCCTCCACTGTCTTGGCGAGTTTGTAATAGCTCTTCACCGGGGTGTAGTGCTTGAGAACGTCCAGGATGAATCCCTCCTGGATAGCCTGTTTCATTGTGTAGCTGTGGAAAGGCAGATGCTTGACCGTCCCATCCGCCTGAGGAGCGGGTATACCAAAGATCTCCAGTGTCTTATTCTTGGGGGTGGCGGTGAAGGCAAAATAGCTGGCATTGGGCAACATCTTACGCGACTCCATCAGCCGGTTGATCTTATCCTCGAAGGTCTCGCCCTCCACCTCCGCCCCCACTCCCGAGAGAGCTTGAGCCATCGCGGCGGCGGTTCGCCCCCCCTGGCTGGAATGGGCTTCATCGATGATGATGGCAAAGTTGCTCCCTCGATGGCCGCTCCCCAGCTCATCAAGAACAAAAGGAAAAGTCTGGAGCGTACTGATTATGATCTTCTTCCCTGATTCTAAATACTCCTTAAGCTGTTTGGTCTTGGATTTTCCACCACCCTCCCTGACAGCTCCTATGGTCGCTTTCACCTGGGTGTACTGCTTGATGGTATCGCGGATCTGCCGGTCAAGGAGACGCCGATCGGTGACAACGATGATCGAGTCGAAGATCGGCCGGTCCGCCTTCTTTAATCCAATCAACTGGTGCGCCAGCCAGGCAATCGAGTTTGATTTGCCGCTCCCCGCCGAATGCTGGATCAGATAGCGCTTTCCCGCCCCCTCGGATTCAGCATCGGCCAAAAGTTTTCGGACCACATCAAGCTGATGGTAGCGCGGCCAGACCTGGGTCTTCTCCTTCCGGCCGGTCTTCTTATCCTTTTTAACCACCACCTGGGCATAGTTTTCGATGATGTTGGTCAGGCTTTCTCTGGTCAATACCCGCTTCCACAGGTACTCGGTCTTGATTCCATCAGGATTGGGCGGATTGCCCGCTCCATCGTTCCAGCCAAGATTAAAGGGGAGAAACCACGACGCCTTGCCCTTCAGATGAGTGCAGAACCGAACCTCATGATCGTCAACCGCGAAGTGAGCAATACACCGTCCGAACTCGAAGAGCCGCTCGCGGGGATTCCGGTCCTTCTTGTATTGCCATACGGCGTCATCGACCGTCTGCTTGGTGAGGCTGTTCTTCAACTCGAATGTCGCTACCGGCAATCCGTTGATGAAAAGCCCCATATCCAGGGCCAACTGCGTTTCATCACGACTGTAATGCAGTTGCCGGGTAACCGAGAAGCGATTTGCAGCGAAAAGCTTCTTCGCTTTCTCGTTGTCGGGTGACGGTGTGCCGTAGAAGAGGTCAAGATCATGGGCTCCGTGTCCAATTCCGTGAAGGAGCACATCAATAGTTCCGCGTTTACTGATCTCACCCTGAAGCCGGGCCAGGAACTTGCGCCGGTTCGGGCCGTCATCATCCAGTGCCAACGCCTCGGACGCTTCAGGTTGGGTCTCCCGGAGAAAGGCGGAAAGCTGCACCAGATCCACGCAATATTCGCGGTCATAGTCCTCCGGATATCCGCCAATCCAGCCTACGCCTTCAGCCAGAGAGAGTGATCCGCCCGACCGATCGAATGGCCCCTCTGTTTCCCGGGCCTTATCCGGTTTTTGGGGATCGCAGGGATCCCCCGCCATGGCCGTACAGATCAGCCGTTCAAGGCCGCGTTCGGTAGTATCTGTTTTCATAATGCAATTCTCTATTGTTGGGAAACGACCATTTCCATCAAACAACCATCAAGCAATCTTTGATTCCATAATAACAGCAAATACAACATTTTATGCCAAACATAGTGTGCTATTTGGGTCGAGAGAAGGCTGTCTATCAAGCAACTTCTCCCCGTTTTTAGGGATAGTCCCTGTGGGCAATTGTTTGCTAAATCCTTTGCTAAAACTCCGAAATCTACCGCAGTTTAGCAAAGGATTAAGCCTCTCTATTCAAAGAGGGTGAGGCAAATTTCCTTTGCTCCTTGTTTAGAAACACCAATTTCTATCAAACAACCATCAAGCAAATTTCAAATGCCTAATTACAGTCAATTCAGAATCTTATGTCAAGCTCCGTATGATTATTCTCTGAAAAGCAGGCAATCCATCAAGCAATTCCCCCCGGATCCCAAGGATAAGAAGTATAGACCATTATTTGCTAAAATATCGGAAATAACTCATTTTTAGCAGAGAACAATACACTGCATGACAGAGAGTTGTGATAAATGCCTTTAGTATTTATTTGTTTTAGTCAATCGTTAGCCTTTGTATCTTACATTCCGCAGTTCAAAAAAGCCGTTTTAGTTTATTTAATTTGTCGCAACTTTCAATCGACTGGAAGGTTATGACTTTAGCTGCCTGTCCGATTTGCGGGTTTTATGCAAGTGGTTTGGTGATTGGGCTGCATTTTTTGTATTTAAACCCAGAAAAGGCATGCCGGCCCGACTGTCTTCGATCAATGCCGTTTGATAACAATTCAGCGCTTGTTTTACCTGTTTATTAAGCTCCGATAGTTGGCGACGTAAGGAGCGAAAATGCCTATAGTTATCTGTCAAGTTACGGACACGGGATAACTTATCCGCAGGAATTTTTCGGGTAACCGTTTTGCTATTCTGATTCCAGGAAATTCGGATATGGGCATGTCCTCCTGGACCGTCGGCACACCAACAGTTAGGTTTACCACAGCGTGTATAGACTTGATTTACTGTTCCCTTCAGTATCGGCCGTATTTTGAGCAGTTCACCAATCAATTTATCCTGGTGTTTCTGCAGATCTTCAATCTCTTCTTTGTATTTGGCAGTTGACATCTTGAACCAATTAGACCATTATACTTTCAAGATGTCAACTGCTTCCAAAAAAAACATATTCGTACTCACTGGCAGGTGTTAGAACTGCTGGATATTGAAGAAGAAGAATACTGGAAAATCTGATTGATATTCGTATAATAAATACTACAAAAACCGCTTTTTTGAACTGCGGAATGTAAGTTGTATAGCCCTTTTTGTCTTCCTTTGCGGCTTTATTGCGCCTTTCCTGCGGCTTTTGTAACTTCCCATTTATAATCCATAGCACGGATTAAGCCATAGACCGGTGTTCCATTCACATTCAGTTCACTCGTCCAAGCTGTGGGCGGTACAATCCCTTCTGAATAATGGAGGACGAACTTCTGCCATTCTTCGGCTGTACGAAACGGACCCGACATCTCATCGGCGTTTAAAAAACCCAGATAGACCAAGATAACCGGTACCCCCAAAGTTGCCAACTTCCAACTCCAGGCCCAACGGTTACAAAGTTGGTAGTGTGTATCACGCGACAGCGCCCACCCTGGAAGTATTCCGTTCAGTGCGGCAGAAGCAGAGCTGATTGCCCCGGCAATCTGCTTTCTATTATCCTTGTTGGTTGAGCTACAATAGTCATTCCCCTTCAGTTCCTTACCATGGGCTTTTGCCTCCACCAACAGAAGACCACGTTGGCCATTAATCTTGCATATGCTCGCAATATCCCAGTTTGGAGTTTGGCTTCCCCGGCGCTTTTTCAGCCACCACTTTAGCAACACCTCACGTTGCTTCACCGAAAGAAAGGATTTGGTCCGTCCCAACTGAGCCTCTGCCTTCCCCAAAAAACCCTTCGGCATCCAATGATCCTTTTTTGATTCAATTATACCAAATGGTTGTATGAGCTCTTCCAAACAATCAGCAACCTGCCTGCGTGAACCGCTTGTCATCATCAGGCAACGCAGCCGGCTACCGGCAAGTTCCTGTTTGCTAAAAACTCTCCTTTCAGTCTTTGCCATTTTTTAACTCCTGATAACCTCGATATCCTCTTTAATTTCAAACTGTTCATTCTCATCCAATGCTTTGGAACCATCATCTTCTTCAGAAGAATCTGTCACCGCAGCGCGGACATCAAGTTTTCCGGTGACCACGTCGGCAATCAGGCGTGTGCGATATTCGCGGAGGAGTTCGATCTCGCGGCGGGTATGCTCAATGGTAATGTTTAATTTGTAAGTTTGTCCTTCAATGTAGTGAATAATATCTTGTTGTTCCTTGACCGGGGGCAGCACAATTCGCTGAGAACCGATGCGATCAACATTCAAGTTGCCCTGCGTATTGACCGGGGCCACCCGAAGCAATTCGGGCTTCATTGCTATAAGTAGATAGTAGAGGTAATCACGAACGATCTTATTCTGTGGTACAAATCCGACTATGCTGTCTGGGAAACATGCTTCGAAATCTAAGATTGCAACATCACCAATGTTGGCTGCAATTGTCATCACGAGCGTTCCAGCGGGAAACATCTTACTCACAGCCAACCCACGCTCATTGAGAGTTTGCCTGTAGTCCGTAATGTTTTTCGTGGCCCGTGCCACTTCTCCAGTTTGGATAAATGGGTACGGTCCATCATAAAGTGATGGGTCATTGCGCGGTCTGTGCGTAAATTTACCTCTGAGTATTTGCGTCGCTTGCTTGATGCGTAGCACTTCCCAATGCTCCGGCATGTCGCAGAGCCACTCGACGCCGGAGGGTTTGAGGGGGACGTCGGGGTTTAGGCCGCGGGTGACGGCGCGGTGGATGATGGCCTGCTTCTGCTCCTCCAGCAGTTTGATCAGCTTCTGCCTGGCGCGGATATACTTGCGGATCCGTTTATCCATATAATCCAGATAGCATACAATTGCGGCTTGTTCGGGTAGGGGGGGGAGACATGAGTATATGAGCTTGAAATGTTCAGGTCGTAGGCTCCACATGTCTGAGGTAATTCCGTACGACCATCGCTCTGCTTCCTTCGCGAAAGACGCCATTCTGAACAGGTGATGAAAATAGCGGGAGTACCCGCCAGGTCGAGGCCGTTGAACGACATAGGCTGGACTGATGATTCCCCGAAAATCCGAAACACCAACTGCTCCCTGCCAAGCACGCATCTTGTTGTATGCAATGTCACCGGGCTGAATGAGTTTGTAGTGAGACCTGTCTAGATTCGAACTATCTTTCTTCGAGGTGCCCTCCAGAAGATCAGTTTGCAGGATTACACCGTGCTTGATTGTAACGGATAGCATTTGTTCGTCTGGATAATCGCGGTCCTTGATCTCATCGAAGAGAGCTCGGTTCGGGACCACCCTCCAATGCTCTGGAACCTCCCCCAGCCACTCAATGCCGGAGTCTTTTATTGCGGGATAGGGCTTGAGGTTGGCTATCATCGATCGCTCCCCATGTGGGTTAAAATACAATCGTCTAGCTTTCGATGAAGTAATGAGATCAAAGAGAGGTAATCTGCAGCGTCGTCTTCGCCTTCCCACAAAATCTTTGGTTGGTGCGCTAGCGGATTTCGTACTGCCGCAAAACATCCCTTTAGAAGCGCTGCGAATCCTTTGTGCTCCGACTTCTCAGTCTCGGTTTGTAGGGTATTGATTGCGATAATTGGGCACTCGATTGAGAAAACTCGGTCAATGAGCGCTGATCCATCGGCGTCAACTCCGGACTTATCACGGATCCGTTGCGCTAGGCCCTTGGTAGCCTCGAAGACCGCATGGAAGTAGTTGTCATGTAATAACTCGGTGCGACAGTATTTCAGTACCTCAGCATGGATACGTCTTCCTTGGAACTTAACCCGAATTGTGTTAAGCCTTTTCTCTGCTTCATCAAGAGTTTGTGCTACCTCGCAGCGGCGGAATTTACCATCAGCGCTGTACTTGATACCAGAGAATGCCAGAATCGCGTTGAGTTCTTGGCGATGTGTCTCAAACTCCTCGCTTCGTCCAACGAAACGGGCTGGAATAAGGAAAGACTGGATAAAATCGATTACCTTGTTCGCACACCTATCCTTTCTTTGGGAATTAAGGAAGATCCAATAGAGTCGCCGCCACTTCGTGGATTCGCCTGAGTTGTCCACCAGCCTACGATCATTCAACACGCGGGTAATGTCTGTTCCAGATCCGCACTCACCGAGCAGTCGTGCTAGCGACTCAATCTGTCCTTCCGGAAATAATGGCACTGTGCTCATCGGGATCCACCCCCAATAATCTCATCCAATAACCCCTCGGTCTCTTGCTCGAGCGCCAGGATGTCGGCGCGGATTTCTTCCAGGCTGCGCATTGGCTGGGGTTTATAGAAGTAGCGGGTGAAGCTGATCTCGTAGCCGATCTTGACGCTGGACTCGACATACCAGGCGTCCGGAGCGTGGGGCAAAACCTCGCGCTCGAGGAAGGCCTCGATGCCACCCGCCTCCAGCAGGGGGATCTGCTCGGTGTCCCGCAAATCGGTATCTGGTTCGTACTCAACTACGGCGGGCTTGCCGTCGATGGTCGTCTCGAAGAGGCCATGCAAAGGGTCGGCTGCGGTACCTTGCTTGTGGATTTTATTGATAATCGGCGGAGCGCTTTCCGAGCGATCGGCTGTCTCCTTGAGTTCCTTCAGTTCCTTGGCCTTGTAAACGCGATTCGGATCGGCACCGACCAGCCGCAGTGGCCGCTCAACGGTCACCTTCCAGTAACCCAAAGCGGCGTTCTCAAATATTCTGGACTCCTCGGTCTCTTTGAAGGCGAGGAAGGTGTTGCAGATGCGGGTGATATCCGGCTCACTTAACTCGCAGTTTTTCTTCCCCATGTTTTTGCGGAGGGGCTTGTACCATTGTGTGGCATCAATCAGTTGTACTTTACCCTTTCGATGCTCGGGCTTGCGGTTGCTCAGCACCCAGATGTAGGTGGCGATGCCGGTGTTGTAGAACATATTGAGCGGGAGGGCGACAATGGCATCGAGCCAATCGTTCTCAATGATCCAGCGGCGGATGTTGCTTTCGCCCTGGCCGGCATCTCCGGTAAAGAGCGATGATCCGTTGTGTACTTCGGCGATGCGGCTTCCCATCTTTGTCCCCTGCTTCATCTTGGAGAGCATGTTGGCCAGGAAGAGCATCTGTCCGTCACTCGATCGGGTAACCAGGGAATATTCAGGATTCCCCGCGTGCTCGATCATGAAACGGGGATCCCTCATATCCTTCTTTCCACCCATCCGTTCCAGGTCACTCTTCCAACTTTTGCCGTAGGGTGGATTGGAGAGCATGAAGTCGAACTCACGCGATGGGAAAGCATCGTTGGAAAGAGTCGAGTACTCGGGGCCACCGATGATGTTGTCCGCCGCGTCACCTTCACCCTTGAGCAGGAGATCGGCCTTGCAGATGGCGTAGGTCTCAGCGTTGATCTCCTGGCCGTAGAGATGGGTGGCAACCTCCTTGCCGTGTTCCTCGGCAAGCTGCCGCAGGGTCTCCTCTGCTACGGTCAGCATGCCGCCGGTGCCACAGGCTCCGTCATAGAGGAGGTAGGTCCCCGACTCGATCTCGTCGGCCACGGGGAGGAAGATCAGCTTTGCCATCAGTTTGACAGCATCGCGGGGTGTCCAGTGTTCCCCGGCTTCTTCATTGTTATCCTCATTAAACCGGCGGACCAGTTCCTCAAAGATTGTCCCCATGGCGTGATTGTCGAGCCCCGGATGTTTGATTGAACCATCGGTCTTCAGGACCGGTTCGGGGCTGAGATTGATCTCAGGAGAGGTCAGTTTCTCGATCATCGTCCCCAGCGCGTCGGCCTTAGACAGCCTGGGGATCTGATGCCGGAACTCAAAGTTCTCAAGAATGTTCTGGACATTGGGAGAGAAGCCATCGAGGTAAGCCTCAAAGTCGGCCTTGAGCTGCTGCCGGTTGGCCCGGGCCTTGAGATCACGAAGGGTGAACTTGGAAGTATTGTAAAAAGCCTGCCCCGCCGCCTGACGAAGGGCCTGATCCTGATGGACAATCCCCGCCTCATCGAGCGAGGCTTTCATGTCAAGCACATCCTGCTTACTATCCTCAAGCACCGCATCAAAACGACGCAAGATAGTCATCGGCAGAATAACATCACGATATTTCCCACGGACATAAAGGTCCCGCAGGACATCGTCGGCGATGCCCCAGATATACCCAACGACCCAGTTAAGTCGAGATTGTTCCATTGTTCCTCCGTTGTAGCTTTTGGATGTCCTAACGAAAATCTATTCCGCCGGAATTATCCAACGAAAAATTTAGACTACCAGTAAAAAAATTGGATTACAATTATTCCGCGACAGAAGGATTTTACCCATTATTATTCTTTATTACACTCAGGGGAATTACAAGATTTAGCCAGAGTATAAATCACGCACATCCTTGCTAAAGTCAACTATCTTTATGACTATCGGGTTAGCTCATCACTTAATATATTGCATTGCAAGCACTTAGCGCTTCCATTATTTGATATTGCTTGAAATGGTGCTATTACCATGCTGGAAATAGGGTTATCGCGGGTCAAAACCCAAAAGTCACTAATATGTTTTGCATGTGTTGTGCTATATACCATTACATTCCAGTATATTATGTATTTAAATCTAATCTTTGAAAAATATTGTCACTAAGTTACTCGTTGATATTTTGATGAGCTAACCCGATAGTCATAAAAAAATACCCCGAAGGGGTATCACATGTAAGCCCGGGGAGAATCCCCGGGATATACGCCGATCACCCAACATATATAGAACCCCAACGGGGTTCCACATATAATCCCGGGGGAAAATCCCCGGGTGGAACCCGGGGTTGAAATGTTGCACCCCTTCGGGGTGCGGGGTGGTTTTGCGGGATGCGGTGATATCCCCGGGTGGAACCCGGGGTTGGGATGTTGCACCCCGTTGGGGTCCAAAAAATACCCCGAAGGGGTATCACATTTAAGCCCGGGGAGAATCCCCGGGATATACGCCGATCACCCAACATATATAGAAACCCAACGGGGTTCCACATATAATCCCGGGGGAAAATCCCCGGGTGGAACCCGGGGTTGAGATGTTGG
>CAKZYZ010000063.1 GCA_937885075.1 uncultured bacterium
GGATGAGAGGGGGGCTTGCGGAAACGTGAACTATGGAATAGGCTAAACGGGCACGTAAAGCGGAAACGCCGAAACGGCCAAGCTTATACCTAAGGTTGCGCGCGCCGTATTTCTACCCGACAATTTCCCCCCCGAAATACTTCGGGGTCCCGGTTTGTTTAATTGATAATATCGGGACCGAAATCCTTCGGGATCCCGAGTTGTTTAATATTAAGTCTCGGGTCCCGAAATCCTTCGGGATCCCGAGTTGTTTAATATTAAGTCTCGGGACAATAAATGAGATAATACTGGAGTAATGGAGTGATGGGGGCGCCTTCCCAACACTCCAATACTCCAATATTCCAGAACAGTTGCCCGGAGCAAAGCGACAGGCTATGTTCTATTATGAAGTTTAAACGAAAGACATCTCTGGAGAAAGGACGGCTCGATATTACGCCTCTTATTGATGTGGTCCTTCTTCTTTTGATCTTCTTTATGCTCACTTCGAGCTTTATCACCCCGGCGGGCTTAAGGGTTGATCTCCCCGAATCATCGGTTGCCGAACCCCAGGAGAAGGAGAATCTGGTTGTTGTGATCTCGGAAGAGGGGGAGTTATATCTCGATGACGAATTGATCTCCTGGGAGACTCTTCGGGGGCGTCTGGCGGCCGATTTATCCGGTGGAGCGGATCGGGTTTTGATCCTGAAAGCCGATAAGGAGACCCGCCACGGGACGGTGGTCCGGGTGATGTCCCTGGCCCGGGAACTGGGCTGGAAACGGATGGCGATCGCGGCTCAGCCGGAGAGCCAGTCCCCTGATTGATACAAATTGTCCCCCCCCCTACCTCACCCCCTTCGCAGTCCACTAATTACACTAATTTGCACTAATTGCTTCCCCCTACCTCGGCCCCTTTAATAAACTACGAATTTCGCGAATTACGCGAAGAGTGAATGATAGCCCCTGATGAACAATTATGCGCTTGACTTTAGGAATAGATGAACTAAGATGCATAATATGAATTATTCTTCATTACAAGTTAGAGAAGTGTTTCATCTGGAATTTCTCCGTGAATTGGCTAAAGCGATTCCGACTTCCGCCTTCGTGCTGAAGGGAGGAAGTAATATTAGATTCTTCTTCGGTTCCGTCCGATATTCTGAAGATATGGATATAGATGTCAGGGAAATTCCTGTCCACAAGCTGCAGGCAAAGTGTCTGGATATAATCAATTCAAGGACATTACTAAATCGGCTTAAAACCTTCGGTGTAGAGGATATTATACCTCCGGATATGCAATATGCCAAACAGACTGAAACTGTTCAGCGTTTTAAAGTTCATTTAATTACTTCGGCCGGGGAGGATTTATTTACCAAAATAAAGTTTTCCCGGAGAGGATTCGATTCCGCGTATAAATCCGAAGCGATTTCAAACTCTGTTATAGCGGGATATTATCTTCCCCCTCTGATTATCCCTCATTATCAGGTGGAAGCTGTTCTGAAGCAGAAGATAAACGCGCTGGTATCCCGGACGAAAGTAGAAGCAAGGGATGTATTCGATCTTTATATACTCAGTCCGAGGGTAGATAATTTACAGATAGACCAAACCCCAACCCTGTCATCAGAGGTGAAGCGTCTGGCTCGCGAAAGAATTTATTCCATAGATTATCACCAATACAGGGATCAGGTGGTCGAATATCTATCTTATGAAGAGAGAAAATATTACGACACTCGAGAGATGTGGGATGAAATAAGATTGGTTGTACTGAGGTTGTTAAAGGGGTCTCAAGGATGAGTAAGGTCTCTGTAATCCAGGCGATAGGGAATGTCAATCGGCCGGTATTTACCACCCGGGAGATTGCGACATTGCGCCGGGGGAGTCTTTCGTCAACCAGCCAGTCTCTTGCTCTTCTCTCCGAACAGGGGGTGGTTAAAAAGATAACTCGCGGCATATGGGCTCTACCTTCTCATCCGAATTTTACCCCGTTTATAGTGGTCCCTTTTCTTACTCCGGAGCAGAGGGTATATGTGTCTTTCATATCGGCATTGCATTTACATGGAATGATTGAACAGATCCCACAGGTCATCTATATCGCCACCACGGGCCGCGGCCGTATTATTAACACGGATGTTGGTACCTATTCATTTCATCAGTTGAATCCTCAGCTATTCAAGGGTTTTGAGTGGTACGGGAAGAGAGAAAATTTTTTAGTTGCTTCTCCCGAGAAAGCATTGATAGATTGTTTATACCTCTCAAGCCGGAAAGGGAAGCGTTTCGGATCGTTTCCGGAACTTGAGATTACTCCTGATTTCAGTTTTGATCGGGCAAATGAATGGGTGAATTTAATCCCGGATAAGAGAATTCGGGGATATGTAGCCGGGAAATTGGAAGAAATAAAGTCGGATATTCCGGAAGCCCGGAGGAGAGAATAGAGTTTATGAACTTTGATGATTTTTTTATTGGATTTCCGATCAGAACTTTTTCCCTGATTGTTCTGGGGTCTTTAGGGCGCAATCGGGTGGTGAGTTTTCTTTCAAAACAGGGAGTCTCTATCCCGGGTTTCCGCCTGGAGAAGGTTCCGGATGCTATCATCATCGAAACACTCTACTGGGAATGCGCCGATGACAGGGGACTTCTCCGGTTGCTTCAAGGAGATCTTGACCGGGCTAACCGGGAGGTGATGGAGTCTTTAAGGCGGCAGAAAGTTAAAAATGTTCGGAAGGAGATGGATAGAATTGATGAGATTGAAGATGCCGGAGAACTGTTTCGATATCTCTGGGCCGCGCTCCGGGACCACCGCAAGAAAGTAAATCAGGTGGCGGTTGAGATTGTCGCCGGGATTGAAGATATGCTTGATATTGATGAAGAGGAGGAGTCTGGAGCTGAGGTTGAGCCGCCGGAGAAGGAGGGGGGGGAAGAGATTGCCGCGCCGGCGGAGATCAGGAAGAAGGGCGAGCGGTTTATTGAAGCGCCCGGCGGGAATGAGGGGGAGACCGGAGAGAGAGAGCTTGCTGGTGATATAGTTCTGGATGATACTGGCGAAGCCGGTCGGATTATAGCCGGGCTGCGGCAGTCCGGGGAGCAATGGAATATTGAGGTAAAGAGACTGGGAAAATACCTGAAGAAGGTTGAGGTCAGGGCGGCAAAAGATCACCGTCGGGCCGAGAAGAGAAAGAAAGATGTTGGCGAACGGGATGACCAGATCCGGAAACTTCGGGTGGAGTGCAAGGACCTGAAGAAACAGATCCAGGCTCTGAAGAAAGAAAAAGCCGGGAGTCCGGAGAACCTTATTCATGAAATTGATGAACTGAAGAACCGACTCAATGGTCTGAAACGAGAGAACCGGAAGAAGGATCATCAAATAAAAGACTGGGAGAAAGACCGGGAGGAGATCGGGGAGATCAGGGCAAAACTACGCCGGGTCGGGATGGAGTTTGATTCCGCCCGGAAAAAACTAACAGGAAAAACCAACCGTTGCGTCGAACTGGAGAAGAAGATAGAGGGACTGGAGGAGAAAATCATCCGGCTAAAGGAGGCGGATCAAGCGCCGGAAACCCGCCGCCCGCCATCGGGTGATCAGGAACGGGTGGGTATCTACCTCGACAGTCGAAATGTTTATTATACCGTGCGAAATACTTTTGACGGCGGGAGGGTGGATATCAAGGAGCTGATTACCCGGGTCTCCCGGGGACGGAAGATAGTCCGGGCCATCGCTTATGTGGTCCAGGCCGACTTTGACGACAAGAGAGCTTACTTCGATATGCTCGGTCGCAACGGCTTTCAGGTCAAGCGCCGCGACCTGATAGTCCGCCACGATGGAAGCATGAAGGGGGATTGGGATATGGGGATGGCGCTGGACCTCATGCGTCAGTATGATGATCTGGATACCATCGCCCTGGTGAGCGGCGATGGCGATTTCAGAGATCTGGCGGTATATCTAAAAAGTCAGGGGATAAAGATCGAGGTTTACGGGGTGGATACCTGTACCGCGCTTGATTTGAAGCAGGCCGCCGATCTCTTTGTCCCGATAGACCGGAAGTGGCTTCTCCGGTAGGTCGGATAGTGAGGATAAAAAATGGAAGAATATTCAGAGAAAGAGTTTAAGCGGATTCGGGAAAAATGCCGGTTATGGTTTAAAGATTTTTCTGGGAGTGATTTTTTCTCCGGACTCAATGCTGAGCAGCAGGAGGACGCCTGGAGCGTGATAGATTTTTTCGCGGAATACTCATATTCCCATCTTGGTCTGATGCCAGAAGAATGGGATAAAGAATCTCTGGAAGAATGCTGCCTGGAGGTATTGCCGAGAAAAGTTTCAGCGGGAATTGAATTCTTTTGGCTTATTGCTCCGGTTTTGAATGTCTTTTTCTCCTACCTGGGTGTGACGGGTAAACTGGAGAATGGTTTAAAACTGGCAAGAAGGGTGGAGGGATTGAATGACGATATCGTGCGTAACGCGGCCGATCCGGGGAATTGGGGGATGGCTAAGTCATTTGTTATGCATGCGATGGAAGAAGGAATTGATCCCACGGACCGGGAAGAGATGAATAGGTTCATTAAGTGCGGAAGAATTGATGTTTCAGATGACGCCGTGGCTCATCAGGAGCCCCACCCTCTGCAATTTCTCCCCTCGGTTCCGCCGCCGGGCGTCGGCGTTAATGACCCGTGCCCTTGCGGCTCCGGGATGAAATACAAGAAATGCTGTATGTATAAATATAAAGAAAAACCCGAACCGGTTCCCGAACCGGAAAGAGGGGGTGAATGGCTCGACCTGGTCGAAGATACGATGCCTGATGGACCGGAAGCTCCTTGTTTAGGACGATTGAGCATAATGAGGACTCTCGATAATATAGCGAGGAACCCTGAGAGGTTCAAGCAGATAGAAGAGAACGCGGAAGCGATGATACCGGGGATAACCCGGATCAAACCCATAAAGGATAAAATTCAGGAAAGGTGGAACCTGGACCGGGTCGAAGAGATGAGTTCCCCCGAAATTATCGCTAAACTGAAGGATCTGAGGATTGTTTTTGACGAGCGGCTCTTTAAGAGATGGGCAAAAAACTACACATCGGCGGTTCAACTGGCCGATGAGTGCTATTATCCTATCGCGGGAGAGGTGGGTATGGAAGATGACGATTTTATCTGGCTGGCGATAATTGAACTATGGATGCGATATATTCCCCGTCGTCCCAATATCGAGATGATTGATGACGGTATCCAGGCGGGATATTATCTGGTTGAAGAGAACAATTACCCGGAGGCGATGCAAGTATGGAGGGCTACCTGGAGTGTAATTAAAAAAATAATTCCTCGCCGGATTAAATCGATCGAGGAGGCGGATTCTTTTCTCTATGAGCCGCTGACTCAGTCTATCTACAACTGGAGCGGAGATTATGAGATGGAACTATATAATGCCGGCCTTGAGGATAAGAGTTATTTTAGAAACAGGATTCAATATTGTTGGGAGTTCCGTCGAAAATTTCCGGAATCCGATGAGTCTTTTATCTGCAAGATGCTCCAGGGTGAAGCGGAGTCCTGGGGAGGGCTGGGAAAATTCCGCGAAGCGGATAGGAATTTCCAGAGGCTGATTGAAAAGTTTCCCGATAATATCTGGGCTTACGCGGCATGGGGAGATCTTTATTCAAATGACAGGATTTATCGGGAGTATCATAAAAGCGATTATAACCGAGCCGGAGAGATCTACCGGTTGGGGCTTGAGCGATGCGATGCCAATCTCGACGTTCTCAAAGATCGGATTAAAAGACTGTCGAAACAGGAAGTCAATAAATGATATGGTCCCACTGAACAATTATGCGTTTGACGTATCTTCTCAATAAATAGGGGCACTGTCATTGCGAGCGCAGCGAAGCAATCTCGATTTTGACTGAAATAAAGCGAGATTGCTTCGTCGCTACGCTCCTCGCAATCAGACTGTGTCACAATAGAAAGCACCCGGCAGTAACATCATCCAAGTTGTAAAGTATCACATTATTCAATTAGTATCGTTGAATCTCCTATGGTATACTAAGTTATTCAAAATAACTAACAGGAGATTTCTACGATGGCATACAGAATTAATGATCGAAAACAGATGGAGTTGCTTCCTCCCCGCATAGAAGATTATGTAAGGGAAGAAGATCCTGTTCGTGCGTATGATGCATTTGTAGACGCATTGAATTTTTATGAACTCGGTATTGAAGTTAATCCCTATAAAGTGGGATGCCCACAGTATGACCCCCGAGCTATGCTCAAACTTTTGATATATGGTTATTCCTATGGCATTCGAAGTTCACGAAAACTGGAACGGGCAACACACCACAATATTTCTTTTATCTGGCTCACAAGCGGCCTAAAACCGGATCATAAAACCATCGCCGAATTCCGGCGAAAAAACAAAAAAGCGCTATCAAATGTACTCAAACAATGCGCGCGGTTGTGTATTAAGCTCGGGCTTATTGATGGCAATACTCTTTTTATCGATGGCACAAAAATCAGAGGCAATGCTTCAATTAAAAATTCCTGGACCAAAGAGAAATGCGAAAAAGCTCTCAGTAAGATCGATCGGCGAATTGAAGCCATATTAGCCGAATGCGATACTATTGACCAACAAGAATCAGACCGATCTTCCCTGGTGAAAATGGATGAAGAGTTAATCAATGCCAATGTTCTTAAGTCCAAGGTTAAACATATTCTCAAAACCCTCGAAGAGGAGGGAAAGAAATCAATAAATACCGTTGATCCTGAGTGTACAAGGATTAACAGTATTCAAGGATCTCATGCCGGTTATAACGCTCAGATCGCGGTTGATGAAAAGCATGGTTTAATTGTAAGCAGCGATGTTGTGAACGAAAACAATGACCTCCATCAATTTGCAAATCAAGTAAACCAAGCCAATGAAACATTAGAAAAAATATGTGAAGTTGCCTGTGCCGATTCCGGATATGCTGATACTGATACATTGGAAGAAATTGATGACCAAAAAATTGTAGTAGTGGTTCCTTCCCAACGCCAGGCTTCTAAAAAAGAACCCAGACCATTTAGTAAACAACGATTTCAATATGATGCTGATCAAGATCGTTACATTTGTCCAGAAGGGCAAATACTCTCTTATTATAGAACCGATAAGTGGAATAAAAATAAAATATATCAGCCGTCAGATAAAATGATTTGTCGGCGATGTTGTCATTTCGGCAAGTGTACCAAGGTCTTACGCGGGAGGCAAATTCGACGACTTATTAACGAAGAAATGAGAGAAAAACTGGAAGCCCAGTATAAACGACCTGAATGCCAGGCCATATACAGCAAGCGAAAAGAGAGAGTTGAATTACCATTCGGACATATTAAGCGCAATTTAAAAATGGATGCTTTTCTTCTCAGGGGAAAAGAAGGTGTTAACGCAGAATTTTCATTGTTGGGGAGTTCTTTTAACATCGTGCGCATGATTAATATCTTGGGAATTGGGGTATTCATCAATCAAATCCTTTAAACAACCAGCGGGTAATCCCTCAGTTTCTATACAACAAAGGGATTTCCCCTAAAAATAATGTAAATAGCCGGATGGATATCATGTAATTATCCTAAAACTGATAATGCCTCCACCTATTGGCTGGACATAACTCAATTGCAACACAGTCTGATTGCGAGGAGCGGAGCGACGAAGCAATCTCCTCACGAACTAAGCAGATTGCTTCGTCGTGCCTCCTCGCAATGACTTGGTTCTCGGGGTTTTCGTTCAGACACTAACTACCCGGTTCTTTAACTCTACTTTTACTTCCCGGTTAAAATATCCGTGGGCGAATATATCCGAATATTCTTTACTCTCTTAAACACCTTATCCGCGGAGACGATGGCATCGCAGTTCAACCTCCGGGCGGCAGCCAGAAGAAAAGCATCATTGGTCAATAGCCCATATTCACTCTGAATATTCAGTACTTCATGAACATCATAAGAGATTACGGGTTCAATCCGCAGGCCAATCCCCAAAAATTCCCGAATCTGTGTACCATATCTGATTAGTCGCCGCACCAATTCAGGATGCTCCGATAGATATCTAGCCGGGTTCGAGCGTTTAATCCAATTATTATCCCGGGCTTCAATCAGCATCAGGGTATGGACCAACTCAGAGACCATCGGCATCGGGACCACTCCCTTCACTTCCCCTCTCCCGCATCGTCGAAGTAAATGGATACATTGACGAGAACACTGCTGATTAGCATATACAAGGATATTCGTATCTATCGCGACGACTTCACCATCCTTAATGCTCGTCAGTTTCATAATGCCAGCATA
>CAKZYZ010000064.1 GCA_937885075.1 uncultured bacterium
TTGTAGCAGACAGTGTAGTGTACGTGTAACGCTCGCGGTAATGTGGTGGTGGTGTGATGTTTTTTTTTTTTTTTTTAGTGATACGGCGACCACCGAGATCTACACTCTTTCCCTACACGACGCTCTTCCGATCTGCCGAGATCCCGGGCGGGACCGGCGTGGGAGTCTGGGACCATACCGATACTGAAAAGATTACACCAGACAGGATTAGTATAAGAACGAGAATGGTACTTTTCACAAGACAACCTCCACAATAATTATACCACACCCGGGATACAACCGACAGGGGAAGCTTTCAGTGAACCCCGTTGTCTTAATATTTCCTCACAATTTGTCTGGGTCCCTTTGACCCTGTAGCCGCGGTCGGTGACCGCGGACCCGATGGATGCCGGCAATGCCGCGGTCACCGACCGCGGCTACAGCACCAAACCATGATCACGAGTTGACGGGGTTTAATGAAAGCTTACCCGCCAGGAGGGCCGGGAGAGATCAAGGAGAGATCATATCCGGATTCTTATGAATAATTCCGATTAAATATGAAGCTCTTTCTTAATCGCTTCGGCAAGAAAAGAGCGGATCAGTGTCTGATAAGGTATCGCCTTCTGAACCGCGATCTTTTGCAGAGCCTGGATCTGGGCCGGTTCCAGCTTAATACTGATATTCTTTAAGCGCCTGCTCCTCTTCCCGGAAAGAATCTGTTCCCGCAGATCATCTGCTAAAGAGAAGGCGGCCGGTCCATCTTCAATCTCATTTAATATCCCCCGGCGGTCATAATAGTGAGCTAAACTCTCTTTAATTTTCATTTGTTTCTTTGCCGGATTCATATTCTATTCCCCTATTTGTTTTTTGTAATACCGCCTCTCACCCTTTTTCATATCCCAGGCAGTGATAACCCGAGCATATCCATCAGGTTTTACTCCGAATATAACAACCAGGAGACGCCCTGCTCTGGTTCTACCGAAAGCTGAATAATGTCCTTTCCTGGTCCTTCTAAACAACGGCATACACGCGATAACTTCCTCAGTCTCCTGGGGTGTTATACCATGTTTTAATTCAAGATGGAGGACATTCCCTTCATCCCATTCAAAATCTTTTATCTTCATGCATGCTTCCCAATTTTGTAATACAATACATTACCCGATTAAATCGGATTTGCCAAGTGAATAATTCCCGGCTAACGGTAATTCCCGGTTAAAGGTTTCAGTGACCCCACGCCCTATCGTAGCGGCCCAGCCACAACGGAGCCAGATGATGGCCCCGCCCTCGGTGGGGGCGCTGTGAGCGTACGAACACAGGGGAGCAGAGTTTATTGAAACCTTGCAAGCCGGTAAACTCTAAAATCCTGATTCCGGGATATGAGGCTGTTCGATGAATTCAACGATAGCCCGGTGTGATTCACTATCTCTCTTCGGGAAAGATATAACTTCCGTCAGATGACCCTTTCCACGGAGAACCTTCGCGGTAACCGGGAGGGAGAGATCCCGGGCTTTTTTCAGAAGAAGCCGGCACTGCTGTAAAATCTGAGGGAAATTTTTATCCCCGTACATTACCAGAAGCGGGGGATCACTCCGGCTCAGGAAATTGATGGGGGATGCATTCGCCCACTTATCGGGGTCTTTTCCAAAGGCGGGATTATACATCCCGAACCTGGCGAATCCGGGGGAGGTCTTCATCGCGTAATTGATATCCGCGACACCACTCCAGAAGATTATCCCCTTTACCGGAGCCGCTCCATAGTCAGGATCGGTTACGCAGAGCAGCGCCAGATGAGCCCCGGAGGAATGTCCGCCGATATAGATCCGGGAGGGATCCCCTCCGAATCCGGCGATATTATCCGCTGTCCACTTTAATGCCGCCGCGACATCCCGGGTCTGGCCCCGGTATTTTACCTCAGGTCCATGCCGGTAGTTGGCAACCACCGTCCCGATCCCAGCCTGGGCCAGAGCTTCACCAAGTTTAATATAGGCATTAAGCGCCCCCTGCTTATCGCCCCGGCGCCAGCCGCCGCCGTGAATAAAGAGCAGTACCGGGAACCCCTTCCGCCCTTCCGGCAGGTAGAGGTCGAGCTGATGGGAAGGGTCATCATCTTCCAGATAGGCGACATTCTCATGGATTTCAACCCCGGGCGGAGGAGCAGGCCGGCAGGCAGTCAGAGTGATCAATAAGAGAAGAATCATCCCCTGGAACCGGAAGCCGGTGAGGATCAAACCTGGTCCGGAGCGGGAGATAATACCGGCGTTTAACGGATCAATAATTTTGTTTGACCTCATAATATTTTCTCCTGATGGTTTAAACAGTAATCGCGGGAGAAGAAATGGTGGTTACATCGATCGGGAGAGTTCGGGACTCTGGGCAGTACGGGGAGTTACAAGAATATACTTCGGCAAGATTGGCGATATCCCGGCAGTCAGATAGCCACCCCTATCTCGGCCCCTTTCATTGCCGCAAACCAGCCGTCGCTCTTCGAGCTTCCTCCTTCGCACTTCGTGCTATGGCGGACCAGATGGCGGGTCAAGAAAAGCGCAAAATTCACAAGAAATCCCCCTGCCTCCCCCTCCCATTTCAAAACTTGAAATACCGGGCGATGGTGAATAACTTTAGGCACTTAAGCGCACTTTAGGCACTTTAAACTTCTTATCCCCCACTCCCTACCTATAACTAAAGACACTCACCTTATCCCCGTTAAAGGATACCACCAGTTCCTGCCCCACGCCTTTCCCGTCCAGATAGCGATAGACCCAGATCTCTCCCGTCTCTCCGGCAACATTACGAAGGGGTGTTCCGAAGAGACTGAGAATATCATCCCGGGTGGTATATCCCGAGCGGATCTGCTGAACATTGCTGGTAGAGATCGGGCTCCCAATCTTAGGCGTAGCGCATCCGACTGAGATGACAATTAAGAGAATTGAAATTATGACGGCGAGTTTCATTAAGATAAAATTGGACTGTTAGTAAGTTTTCCAGTATTGCATTAAAATAATTATGCCAGTCGTTGTTCAAAACTAATTTAGCGCCGCAGGCGCTAAATTATTTATATGCCAGAAATAATTTATGCCCCAGCTCACGCACAACGGATCCGGCACACTCCCCGGTCAGTGTCGACCGGGTTTTAGGAGGGCCCGAACTACTCGGCATATCCAGGACATCGGCAGGAACCCCGGACCTCTCCCCGGACCAATGCGCGTAACTGACTTCGCTGAAGGCGGATTTTGACGCTCTCCCCGAGGGAACCGGTTCACCGGCAACTTCAGATTTTACCGTGAAACCGGCCGACAGAGTGAATCTTGTTCTCCGGCGATAAACAGTCCAGTAAGCCCTCCTCTCTACGGTTCCGGTCTTCTTGCCTTTCTTGTCATATACATCTACCTCCACTCTCCTGCTGTCACGATTCGAGTTCCAGCCGGAATCCTGGAAACTAGCGTTCTCAATCATCACACCGCAGATCGAGGTAGCTGAATCCCGGTCTTTCGCCAGTTTTAAAAATCTGGGACGCTGTGACATGGCAGTAGCTCCGATACCCCCGGTAACAATCCGGGCCGCCTGAGGGTCTATCCCCGGGTCATCACAGGTGATATAAAGCCTGCTGGTCACCGAATCCAGGATCTTCTCGCGGCGGGCGGCGGCATCTTTATAATTCCCGACAAAACCGAGGGCACGGTCATAACCATCCACCGCGGACCGGTAATCTCCGTCCGCTTCAAATTTTTCCGCCTCGCCATAGGCTTTTCCCGCGGCCAGACCGGTCAACTCCGCTCTCTGGTTCTCCTGGTAATAGAGGTTATACGGCCCCCCCGGCATGGTCCGCACCAGATAAGCCGAAGCGATCACCCGGTCGCAATCCACAATTGCCTCTTCATAAGCCCCGGCCTGAATCATCGAGGTCACCCGGTTCTCATGTTCATAAACGATCGCCGGGATAATGATGTCGAGAAGGTCCAGGGCATCTTCGTCACCGGGATCATCTTTAAGGCAGAGGGCAACATATTCCAGCGCGGCATGGGGATTTATCGACTGCATCTGACGCGCCGCGTCAAGCGACTTACTGGAAGCACAGCCGGAGAGATATATTACCGCGATAAAAGCCGGAAGGAGATAACTTATAGTTTTAAGATAATATTTCATTAACTTCCTGCTTCGGAATTTTCCCGAAATCCTTCGGGATCCCGAGTTGTTTAATATTAAGTCTCGGGACCCGAAATCCTTCGGGATCCCGGTTGTCTTAATTGATATTACCGGGACAATAAACTGCGGATTTAACGGATTATTTTTACCATAATCTGCATAATTCGTGTAATTCGTAGTTCATTAAGTTCTTTTTTGCGAAGATTTCTCCGCCCCGAAGTTTTAATCGGGGGCGAGATTCGCGGTTAAATAAGTTGCGAAGCTAAGTTCTGCTTGCATCCCGATGACTATCGGGGCTGCTTCGGAATTTAAATGAGCTCGTAGTGCAGGACTTCAGTCCTGCCCAACGAAGGCAGGACTGAAGTCCTGCACTACGAGGTTACGCCGCGGGCTTTAGCCTGCGTTTAACGTCTTTCTTCTTCAACATTTTTATTTTTCAACGTCCTTATTTTTAACGTTAGCGCCGAAGGCACTAAGTTAACCATATCAAAAATATCTGATCTGTCAATGAACTGATAGTTACAATAAATAGTCTTGCATTTCAAATGCAAGACTATACTATTGAGTCATAAATTAGACTGCATATTGCAGTATTTAATCCGGGTTAAGGAGAAAAAATCAATGAAAGTTTTAACCATCCGAAGTGTACCTGACGAGGTTTACTTTACCATCAAGAAATGGGCAAAATTAAATCGCCGAAGTATGCAGGAACAGTTAAAATATATCCTGGAACAGGAAGTGCAATTAGTTCGGAGCAGTCCGGGATTCAATGCTCGGAAGTGGCGAGATCGGTTCAAAGATCGGGATTGGGGAGATATTACGGATGATCTCCGCGAGGAGCGTACACGATGAGTTTTGTGATTGATACCTCCGCCTTATTGCGGCTCTTTATCCCTGATGGACCAATCCCCGATGGGATGGAATCCGCCCTCCGGGAAGCGGAGCGGGGTAATTCCTCCCTGTTTGCCCCTGAGCTCATTTTAGCTGAAGCAGCTCAGGTCTTACTCAAGAAAAATAAGATGGGGATCTTGACACAGAAAGAGATGGGGGAGCTGCTTGACTGCATCACTTCACTTCCAATCAGACTCTTCAAGCATAAACCTATCATACAGCGTTCCGTTGAGCTCGCCCTGGAACATAGACTAGCGGTCTATGGCGCGCTCTTCCTGGCACTGGCCGAGGAAAAGAACTCCACGCTGATAACGGCCGACCGCCTTCTTCAACGAGCAGCAAAAAAAATGGGATTAAACTAATTTTGATAACAAACAAAAAGAACCCGATAAAAAAGTGGGTGGTCGCCGGGTTTGGTCTGGTTGTAATAATTGTCATTATTACTGCGCTCCCGCTCTTTAAAGAGGGAAATAAATCTTCGGCGGCGGACCTGCGCAGATACGACTACCGGGATACCCGTCTGCTGGTCGCCCTGACCGGACGGGCGGCAGCCCTGATCGAAGAAAAGGGGGAGATGGCTTTCGAGTCTTTTCAAAAATACCCCACCCGATGGTCGCTGGACGGCAACTCCTATCTCTATGTCTATGATATGGACGGGGTAAATCTCTTCCACGGAGGCTACCCGGAACTTAAGGGAAATAATCTGATGGATTTAACCGACCTGCAGGGAAAAAAACCGGCCCGAATGATCATCGACCAGCTGGAGAACCACCGGGCAATCAATCCGCACGGCTGGATCCATTATCTCTGGGTTCCCCCGGGCACAATTGATCCGGTCTGGAAATCATCCTGTAATTTTAAAGTAACCATGCCGGATGGCCGGCAGGTCTTCGTGGGAAGCGGAATTGACAGTCCCCTCCCGGAACGGGAGTTTTATCGGATAATCGTAGATGAGGCGGTGGAACTGCTGAAGAGAAAAGGCAGCGCCGGACTGGAAGAATTAAAATCTCCCGAGACCCCCTTCTCTATCCATGACCGGGGAATATTCGTAATTAAGGGTGATGGGACCGCCATTATCGATCCCGGGTTGAATCTGAATATCCCACGGAATCTTTTTGATTATCAGGATGTCACCGGAAGGAGACCGGTCCGAGAATTAAGCAAACAGTTACAGACTGGCGATAAGGGCTGGGTAATTATGCTTCAACGCAAGAAGGCGGGAAGCAAGCCGGTCAAGAAAGGAATTTACGGAAGGACGGTAAATGTAGATGGAGAAAACCTGATCGTCGGAGTGATCTGCCCGATGCCCCACCCGGCCTGGATGAGATAATAAGTTCTATATAATGCAATTTTTTGCTTCGCAGTCATTTTGTGAGGGAAGGCGCTGGTAATAATAACAATACTTAGAATGATGAAATCCGAATGAGGAATACTTCAAAAGCACATGACTGGAAATTCTCAAAAGATTATCTATGGATTAGACGATGTTCCTCCCTGGAAGGATCTGCTGCTGCTGAGCTTTCAGCAGATGCTTCTGATGTTCACCGCCGCTACTTTCCCGGCAATGCTGGTCCGGGAGGTGGGGGGGACACTGGAGGAGGCCAGTTCGATGGTCGCCCTGACAATGATCGCAGCCGGGATCGGCACCATCATTCAGGCCTCCCGCAATCGCTTCATCGGTAGCGGCTATCTCTGCCCCAATATCTGCGGCCCCTCCTACCTGGCGGTCTCCATGCAGGCCGCCTGGTCGGGCGGGTTCCCCCTGATGCGGGGAATGATTATCTTTGCCGGCGGGATCGAAATGCTGCTGGCGAAGGCGATCAACCGGCTGCGCTTCCTTTTTCCCCCGATCGTTACCGGCCTCACCGTAGCCATGGTCGGGGTGAGCGTGATCCCGGTCTCGGTGACCAACTTCTTCGGCACCCGCTTCGCGGGTGACCGTTTCGGCTGGGAGGACGCCTGTGTGGGAGCAGCAGCACTGGCGGTGATGGTGGCGGCCAATATCTGGGGAAAAAGAGGCATCAAAATGTACTGCCTCCTTCTGGGGGTAGCACTCGGCTGGCTCCTCGCCCTCTGGCTCCAGCCGGACGCGATCGACAACCTGGCTATCATCATAGACGAACCCTGGGCCCGGTTTCCGATTCATAGCCTCAGTCAGTTGAAACTGGCCTTCGCTCCCGGACTGATCATACCGTTTATGATCATCGCCATCTGCGGATCGCTGAAATCATTCGGAAATCTGGTGGCCGCCCAGAATATATCCGAACCGGAACTGAAAGAGCTGGATATGAAGCCGATCAGCAAGGGGTTGCTGGCCGACGGCTTTACCACCGCCATGGCCGGGACCATGGGAGCGATGGCGGTCGATACTTCCTCCAGCAATGTGGGATTGGCCGCGGCCACCCAGGCGGTAAGCCGCTGGATCGCCATCTGTGCCGGGATCATCTTCACCGTACTGGGATTCTCCCCCAAGCTCTCGATGAGTATCTCCCTGGTGCCGATGCCGGTGGTCGGAGCATCCATGATCTTCGCGGTCTCATTCATGATCTGCACCGGTCTGAAGGAGATGATGACCGAAAAGTTCGACCAGCGCAAGATCTTCGCGGTGGGAATATCCCTGATTCTCGGTCTCGGCACCGGATTCGTTCCGGGGGTCTTTGAGCGCATGCCCCACTACCTGCAGATCTTCTTCACCGAACCCCTCTCCTCCACCACCATCCTGGTGGTTATCCTCTACCAGATATTTCATTTTGACGAATTGATCGCCGCGCGAAGAAAAAAGAAAGGGAATTGAACCGCGGATTCCTGTCCCGAAGAAAGAGGGGAAGCTGATTAGGCGGATTGTTTTTTCTTTTAATCAGCATAATCCGCTTCATCCGCGGTTAAAAATAGTTGCGAAGCTAAGTTCTGCTTGCATCCCGATAACTATCGGGGCTGCTTCGGAATTTCAATAAGCTCGTAGTGCGGGACTTCAGTCCTGCCCAACGAAGGCAGGACTGAAGTCCTGCACTACGAGGTTGCGCCGCAGGAGCTAATTTATTGCTTCGGAATTTTCTCTCCCGAAATACTTCGGGATCCCGAGTTGTTTCACATTAAGTCTCGGGACCGAAATACTTCGGGATCCCGGTTATCTTAATTGATATTACCGGGTCAATATCCTCTAAGGAAAGCAGGAAGGCAGGATGGCGATTATTATAAATTCTCCTGATTTCCTGCTTTCCTTAGCGGAAGGGTTGCCGAACGAAGTGAGGACTAAGTGCTCGGGGGGAGCGCCACCAGTTCTTCACCGGCCGGGGGTTGGTTTCGGGGGGGCATCCGGGTTATTTTTTTTCTCGGTATCAGGAGGCGCTTTTTCTTGATCG
>CAKZYZ010000065.1 GCA_937885075.1 uncultured bacterium
ACTGTTCTGGAATATTGGAGTATTGGAGTGTTGGGAAGGCGCCCCCATCACTCCATTACTCCAGTACTCCAGTATTATCTCATTTATTGTCCCGAGACTGAATATTAAACAACTCGGGATCCCGAAGGATTTCGGGAGAAAATTCCGAAGCAGGAACTTAGCCCTCGCTTCGTTCGGGCAACTTTTCCTCTAAGGAAAGCAAGAAGGCAGGAAAATTCAAAATACTCCCCCCTCCTGCCTTCCTGCTTTCCTTAGGGGTTATTGTATATATTTCTGTCTTTGCGGTTTGATTTTTGTCTCGATATTTTTGCTTGTAAAAGCAAAAATATATATTATAACATCAATTCAACAAACCCAAGCAAAAAGGAGTAATCTCCCGGTGAATATCCGGAATACAAAACCATCTCCCCGGAATAATCCGGGGTACGAGCTCTCCCGGAAGGTAAAAGAGTACGCGGCTTTGCACCATCTATGGGAGAAGGGCCAGCGGATCATGGTTGCCGTCTCCGGAGGGGCGGATTCAGTCGCTCTTCTCCATCTTCTCCACGGGTTGGCTCCGATTTTGGAACTTGAGTTGACAGTAGTGCATCTGGATCATGGTCTCCGCGGGCAGTCATCTATGGATGATGCTTGTTGGGTAGAAGCGCTCTCCGGACGGCTGAATATCCCCTGCCTTACCGGGAGCCGGGATCTCGCGGCGGAGATGAAGGCCGGGGGCCGCTCTCCGGAAGAGGCGGCCCGGCTTGCCCGGTACGCGTTTTTTTCTGAGGTTTCCGGCCGGACCGGGTTTAATACGATTGCTCTGGGACATCATGCTGATGATCAAGCGGAGACGGTTCTGATGAAGTTATTGCGCGGCTGTAGTCCCTCGGGGTTGGGCGGTATGCGGGCATCCCGGATGGAGGGAAACCTCAGGATTGTCAGGCCGTTGCTGGCGGTCCGCCGATGGGAGCTTCGCGAATTTCTGGATTCGATCGGGGAGTCATTCCGGGAGGATCTTTCCAATCAGGACCACCGGTTTCTCCGCAATCGGATCCGCCATGAACTGATTCCGCTGCTGGAAAAAGAGTATAATCCGAAGTTAAAAGAAGGACTTGTTCATCTTGCCGGGATGGTCCGCGACCGGGATGATTACCTGAAAGATAAGCTCCGGGATACATTTTTCCGGGTAATCTCGGAGTCAGAAGATGGAATTAAGATCGACTGTAAGATTTTCAGCGCTCTCTCCGACTTTGAGCAGGGAGAGGTCTTAAGGAATCTTCTCTGGCGAGCCGGGGTGAGTGGGACGCAACGGAGTTATTTCCGAGATCTTAAGCGTTCTATCGAGGGGCAATCCGGACGCAGGCTGATTCTGCCCGGTGGAGTGACTGCTTTTCGTGAAAATGACAACCTGATAATCAAGACCGGATTATCTTCTCGCCGGGATCAGGAATTTGCTCCCCGTGAGGTGCCGATTCCGGGAGAGATGATAATTCAAGAGACCGGGGTAAAGATTATTGTCCGGCAATATCCCCGCCCTCAATCAATTGATTTTAAAGCACCGGTCGATCTAAAGCAATACTGGGAGACCTTTCCGGAAGGAGGGGGTTTGAAGGAATATCTCGACCGGGACCGAATTGCCGCGCCTCTAATGGTTCGGTCCCGTCTCCCCGGAGACCGCTACCGACCGCTTGCAATGCCGGGGAACCGGAAGATCAAAGATATTTTAATCGATGAGAAGGTTCCCGGTTCCATCCGGGATTTAATCCCGGTGATTGAGGATAGAAAAGGGATTATCTGGCTGGCCGGTTATCGCCCGGCCCATCGCTGTCGGGTAAGAAAAGATAGCGAAACTATTCTGGAGATCAGTCTGATCCCATTATAAATCCGATCCGCCCCAGGCGGATCGGATTTATAATGTTGTTTTATTTGTTAAGGTTGGTATATATTAGGCAAATATAAAACTTAGCCCTCACTTCGTTCGGGCAACTAAATTGAACTACGAATTTCGCGAATTCTTGTCCCGAAGAAAGCGGGGACACGAATTATGCTGATTAAAAGAAAAAACAATCCGCCCAATCCGCGGTTTATAAAAATATGAATGAGCAAAAACCGAAAAGTAAGCTTCCCCAACTACAGAATCCGAAGAAATTAAAGATTCTGATCTTCTGGCTGGTGGGGGGACTCCTGATATTCTATCTTTACTATGGGCAGCAGCTGGGGAAGACCGCCCCGGAGCGGTTGGGTTATTCCGAAGTGATTGATTACGCCCGTTCCGGCCGGATATTTAATCTGGCAATCTCTGGAGAAGAAGGAACCGGGCAATTTAAGGCTGATGACGGTCAGAATAAGGAATTTACCGTGGTCCTTCCGCTCCTCCTCCCGCCGGATTTTCTCTCCGCTCTTGAGGAGGACCATGTCCCAGTTTCATTTAAAGAGAAGAGCTGGTTATCAGAGATCCTACCGGTTCTGATCGGTCCTCTCCTCTTTGTCGGACTCCTCTGGTTTTTATTCTATCGACAGATGCGGGGTGCCGGCCGGGGCGCGATGAGTTTTGGGAAGAGCCGGGCCAAGCTTCACAAGGGGACTGATAAAATAACCTTTAATGACGTGGCCGGGGTGGAGGAATCCAAGGAAGAACTGGAGGAGATCATTGCGTTTTTAAAGGATCCGAAGAAGTTCCAGAGGCTGGGTGGACGGATCCCCAAGGGAATAATCCTGATCGGTCCCCCCGGGACCGGAAAGACTCTTCTGGCTAAAGCGGTGGCCGGTGAAGCCGATGTGCCGTTCTTCTCTCTCTCCGGTTCGGATTTCGTTGAGATGTTTGTCGGGGTTGGGGCCTCCCGGGTCCGGGATATGTTCGCGCAGGGTCTGAAAAACGCTCCCTGCATCATATTTCTGGATGAGATCGATGCCGTCGGTCGCCACCGCGGCGCTGGTCTGGGGGGTGGTCATGATGAACGGGAGCAGACCCTGAACCAGCTTCTGGTTGAGATGGATGGTTTTGAGTCCCGGGAAGGGGTGATACTGATCGCCGCCACCAACCGCCCGGATGTTCTCGATCCGGCTCTGCTCCGACCGGGTAGATTTGATCGCCAGATCATAATCGACATGCCGGATATCAAGGGCCGGGAGGCGATCCTGAAAGTTCATGTTAAGAAGATCGTACTGGCCCGGTCGGTTGTCATCTCCCGGATTGCCCGCGGAACCCCGGGGTTTTCGGGGGCGGATCTGGCCAACATGGTAAATGAAGCGGCGCTCCTGGCCGCAAAGCATAACAAGAAGAGCGTCGGGATGTTCGAGTTGGAAGAGGCCCGTGACAAAGTCCGCTGGGGGAGAGAGCGGAAGAGCCGGGTGATGGATGAGGAAGACCGGAAGGTTACCGCCTATCATGAGGCGGGTCATGCCCTGGTTATCTCGATGATTCCGGGGTCGGAGCCGCTCCATAAAGTCACCATTATCCCCCGCGGAATTGCCTACCTGGGGGCTACCATGCAGCTGCCGGAGAAGGATCGCTACCTGGAGTTCAGGAAAAAGTTACTGGGTGTTATTGCCGGCCTCTTCGGGGGGAGGATAGCCGAGGAAGTGACCTTCGGTGATATTACCGCCGGTTCCAAGAATGACATCAAGGTTGCTACCGGGATTGCCCGCCGGATGGTCTGTGAATGGGGGATGAGCGACAAATTAGGTCCGATGACTTACGGCGAGCATCAGGAACATATATTCTTAGGAAGGGAGATAAACCGGTCGGTTGATTACAGCGAAGCTGTTGCCACTGAGATTGACCGGGAGACCAGGAGAATAATAGATGACTGTTATCGCCGGGCCGAGGGAATTATCGCCGAGCATCGGGATATCCTGGTAGCTATAGCGGCGGCATTGCTCTCCTATGAAGTCCTTAATGACTTAGAGGTAAAGGAGATCATTGAGACCGGCGGGTTGGTGAAAAAGCTCCCCCGGAAGAAGAAACGAAAGGCAAAGGAGAAGAAGACTGAGCCGCCTGAGGAGAAAAAGGAAGAAGAGCCGGTTCTTCAACCCGGCTTCTTCCCCCCCCAACCGGCCGAAAATCCGGCGGCGTTATAGAACATAGCTTCGCAACTTATTTTAAAGCAACAATGACACGGAGACCGGTCAGGGAACAATTTCAGTTTGACTGGACTGATCCTCAAGGAAGAGCTTTCCAACTGTCTCTCGGAAGAGAGACAGTAATAATGGGGGTTTTAAACCTGACCCCTGATTCGTTCTATGATGGGGGGGTGTATCCGACGGTGGAAGCCGCGGTCTCCCGGGCGCTGGAGATGGAATCCGCCGGGGCCGGTATTATAGATATCGGGGGAGAGTCCTCCCGGCCGGGGTCCAGGTCTGTTGCCGCGGAAGAGGAACTGGGGAGAGTAATTCCTGTTATTGAAAGCCTGGCTCCACGATTGGAGATTCCAATCTCCATCGATACCTGTAAAGCCGAGATAGCCCGTCGGGCCCTGGAAGCAGGAGCTCGGATTATCAACGACATCAGCGCGTTACGTCTTGATCCTGACCTGGCTTCAGTAGTGGCGGATTCATTCGGCCCCTATATCATGATGCATATGCGGGGTACGCCCGGGACCATGCAGGCCCGTCCATCTTATCGGGATCTTCTGGGGGAGATAAAGGAGTTCTTCCGGAAGAGGATAGAGTGGGCGGAGGGGGAGGGGATTGCTCGCGATCGAATTATCATAGATCCGGGAATCGGTTTCGGGAAGACCCTGGAGCATAATCTGGAGATAATATCCGGTCTCCCATCTCTGGCCGAATTGGGTCGGCCGATCTTGATCGGTCCTTCCCGGAAATCATTTATTGGGTCCATCCTCGGTCAAGAACCGGATGACCGCTTATGGGGAACCGCCGGAGCGGTAGCGGCCTGTATCGCTCATGGCGCCCATATCATCCGGGTACATGATGTCCACGAGATGAAAGACCTGGCGGTTGTCATGGACAGGGTAAGATTATCAGGGAATCGGGGAATCAGGAGATCAGGGAATCAGGAGATCAGGGGATCAGGTCCCGAGCCCGCAGCAAAAACCGCGCTAAGTTAGGATAGTATTTTTTCCATTTTTCAAATTCGTGTAATTCGCGAAATTAGTAGTTCAAACAGCCATCTAAGTCAAGGCGAAACAATCAGAGTAATCTGTGTAATCCGTGGACAAAAAAAAGGGGCCGAGGCGGGGGGGAAGGAAGGTTGACGGCCCCGCCCGCCGTAGCCTTGGCGGAGGCTGGTTTACAGTTGTCAGTTGACGGTGGAAAAGCTGGAGAAGTTAGGATCGTTTTTCCAGTTTTCAAATTCACGTAATTCGCGAAATTCGTAGTTCATTAAAGGGGCCGAGGTAGGGGGAATTTTTGCGAATTTTGCGCCTTTTTGCGGCTAATAAAGGGGCCGAGGCGGGGGATATAAAAATCATATGTTCTGAGTTACGGAGCTAGTCTATACAATGCTGAGAATTGCCACAGCCGGGATTGAGATCACGCTTCTGATTATTCTGGCCTACTATCTCCTGGTCTTCATCCGCGCGACCGGGGCGGTCCAGGCGCTGAAAGGCATAGCTCTGCTGGGACTGGCCTTCGGCCTGGCCAAGCTGATCCATCTCGACGTCCTCTTCGCTCTCTTCTCCCGCTCCTTCTCCTACCTATTTCTGGCCCTGGTGATCATCTTTGCCCCCGAACTTCGCCGGGCTCTCGCTGAACTGGGGCGGAGGCGGATCTTTTCCAGCGCCTCTATCGGAGACCGGGTGATAGAGGATGTGGTCTCGGCGGTAATGGATCTCGCCCGGAAGAAGATCGGAGGATTGATCGCGCTTCAGAGAGATATCGGTCTCGGTGTCTGGGTTCAGTCCGGGGTATATATGAACAGTGAGATATCGACTAAACTCCTGACCAGTATCTTCCAGCCGTTTGGACCTCTCCATGACGGCGGCGTGGTCATTAAGGGGGATAGAATCATCGCCGCGGCCTGCCTCTTTCCCTTCTCCCAGAAGAGATCCGCGACCTCCGGACTGGGTATGCGTCACAAAGCCGCTCTGGGCCTGGCGGAGGCTTCGGACGCGGTGGTGCTTGTTGTTTCGGAGGAGAAGGGAACCGTATCAGTGGCTGTCCAGGCCAAATTAATTCGGGACCTCTCGGAAGAAGAACTGAGGAAGCTCTTGAAAGAGAGCTTACATCATAGACGGAGTCAGAAATGATAGCTGTACTGAAACGCTGGATTGGTCATAACCCATTTTTGAAGATAATGGCTCTGATCATCGGGATCGTGGTCTGGATTATCGCTTCCCGCTGGGTCTATGAGACCAGCACCCTGATTGTGCCGGTGGAATTAAAACTGGCTGAAGGAATGACGGTGACCGGTATAACCCCGGCTAAAGTTACGGTTACTCTGGAGTATCCCCGGGAGTCGCATAATTTGATCGAAGAGGGGAAGGGGGAGCTCAAATTGATCCATGATCTCACCGGAAATCGGACTCCCGGGAGAATTAACTTTGAACTTCAGGCGGCCGACCTTACCCGCCCCGCTCGTTTTAGAGTCGTATCCGTGAGCCCATCCCGGGTAACGGCGGAGATCGACCGCCTGGCGGAGAAGGTCCTTCCGGTGAAAGTGGTTTATCGGGGAACCCCCCGCGGGGGATACCGGCTGGCCGGGCAGCGGGTAATACCTCCGGAAGTCAGGGTGCCCGGTCCGGCGACCATACTGGAAGAGATGACGGAGATTAAGACCGAACCGGTCAACATAATGGGCCGTGAAATTACCTTTGATACTTCGGCTGTTCTCAGTCCGCTCAGCCGGATTTCCCCCGGGGAAGAACAGAGAGTAACCGTCATCGTTATCCTGCGCCCGGAGCTGCAGCAGCGATCATTTGAGGGGATTGGAGTTGATTTTCTCAAAGATTTTGGTTCGTCCGATGATGTCCAGGTCGTCCCCAGAGAGGTTAATCTCCATCTCAAGGGCCCAACATCCGCGATGGAAGCTTTGACCGTTGGTGACCTCCGGGTCTATATTGACATTGTCGGCCTCAAGCCCGGTACCTGGGAACTCCCCCTCCATACGGCATTTCCCGCAGGAGTAATCCTGGACCGTGCTGATCCGGATATAATCAAGGTAACCATTGAGCCCGGTCCCGCCGATTTACTCGGTTCCGGGACGGTGATAAAATAAGAACTTAGCTACGCAACTTTTTTAACCGCGGATTTAGCGGATTAGTTTTTCTTTTAATCAGCATAATCCGCGGTTAAAAAAGTTGCCCGAAGTGAGGGCTAAGTTTAGGAGTAATAAGATGATAAAATTGGGAGTTAATATTGACCACGTTGCCACCATCCGGGAGGCCCGGAAAGGGAAAGAGCCCGATCCGGTCTGGGCGGGAGCGCTGGTAGAGTTGGCGGGCGCGGATATTATTACTATTCACCTCCGGGAAGACCGCCGCCACATCCACGACCGGGATCTCAGACTTTTAAAGGAGACGATTCAGACCAAGCTCAATCTGGAGATGGCTGATACGCCGGAGATTGTTGGGATTGCCCTGGAGGTCTGCCCGGAGCAGGTGACCCTGGTCCCCGAGAAACGGGAAGAGGTAACGACCGAGGGGGGGCTTGATGTCCGGGGGCATCTATCAGCGCTCAAGGAGACGGTGAAGAGATTTCAGGACGCCGGAATCCTGGTCAGCTTCTTCATCGACCCGGTCGAGGATCAGCTAAAGGCCAGCCTGGAAGCAGGCGCCCAATTTGTCGAACTCCATACCGGTTCTTATGCCAACGCGGTGGGCGAAGAGGCCGTCGGCCGGGAACTGAAAAAGCTGATGGCTGCCGCTGAACAGGGCAGAGACCTCGGTCTGAGAATCAACGCCGGTCATGGTTTGAACTATCTGAATGTAAAACCGATTCTCTCCCTCCCCAATCTGGAGGAACTTCATATCGGCCACAGCATAATCTCCCGGGCAGTCTTCGTCGGCCTCGACCGCGCGGTCCGTGAGATGTCCACTCTTATTTTTTCTGCGAAAAAATAAGAATGTGCAGGTATTCAACGAATATTTCGGACTTAGCATAAAGTAAATTCATGCCTATGGTAATGATATATAACCCCGGGTTAAAACCCGGGGCTGAAATGTGGAACCCCTTCGGGGTCCGCCCCCAGGAACCCCAACGGGGTTCAACATTTAAGCCCGGGGTGAAACCCCGGGTTTCGGGAATAACCCCTGCCCCAACAAAAGAACCCCAACGGGGTTCAACATCATTGTTACTTCAGGGTCTTACTTGGGTACTTCGGGGTCGGACCACACTAAGTTGTTGAATACCAAAGAAATAGAGCAAATATCAGGGGTTTATATGGCCTTAGAGCCGTTTTTTGGCCCTAAAAAACGCGTTTAAGGACATATTTCGCGGCTCTAAAGATAATATTTACTAGAGGTCAAGCAATGATTCTGGGAATTGGGATAGATATTATTGAAGTTAAACGGGTGGAAAAGCTACTGGAGAAGCGGGGGGAGAGTTTTCTGAATCGGGTCTTTCTTCCGGAGGAGATCGAATACTGCCGGGAGAAGAGTTATCCGGCCCAGCATTATGCCGCCCGTCTCGCGGTCAAGGAGGCGGTTATGAAAGCCTTCGGCGAAGGCTGGACCGAGAAGATCGGCTGGAAGGATATTATGGTCACCCGGACCCATAAAGGACAGCCCGGAGTTGAACTGCTGGATAAGGGGAAGAAGCTGCGGGAGGAGAGGGGGGTGGGGGAGATTCTAATCAGTCTCTCTCATGCCGATAATTACTCTGTTGCCCAGGCGATTATTATAAAATAATGGAATAATGGAATAATGGAATAATGGAATAATGGAGTGATGGAGTGATGGAAGCCGGGTCCCCACTATTCCATTACTCCATCACTCCACTTTTATAGATGGATCGAGTCCCGGACGGCAAAGATCTGTAACCTTCAAGGATATCGTTTTATGAAAATCGTTACACCCAACCAGATGCGTGAGATCGATCGGAGGTCCATTGAGGATCTGGGGATCCCCGGAGAGGAGCTGATGGAACGGGCCGGCATGGCTGTCGCCGCCGCGGTGGAATCCCTTCTGCCCCCGGATATGACCGATCCCTTCGTTATCCTTCTGGCGGGGAAGGGTAACAATGGCGGGGATGCTCTGGTTGCTGCCCGCCTGCTCTCCGAAAAAGGGATCAGGACCCTGACCTTCCTTCTCTCCGAAGCGTTGGCCCTGAAAGGTGCCGCGGCTCTTAATCTTAATCGTCTTACCCAGGCTAAATCCCCTCTCCGGGAGTTGGTGGATGATGAGGAGTTTGCGTCCTTCCAGAAAATCCTACCAGATGCCGACCTGATTGTGGACGGGATCTTCGGCACCGGATTCAAAGGGCCGGCCCGCGGAATGGCAGCGGAGGTAATTAAGCTGGTCAATCAGACCGTTCGAGCTCGGCTGGTGAGCCGGGTAGTTGCCATTGATATTCCCTCCGGTCTTGATGGCGAGACGGGGAAGGTAGATGGCGATGCTATCCAGGCCGACCGAACTGTGACGATGGGGCTCCCCAAGACCGGGATGGTCCGGGGAGATGGCTTGAACTATTGCGGGCGGATTGTCGCGGCAGATATCGGATTCCCCCCGGCCGTGATCGATGAAGTCGCCGCCGATCTGGAGCTGATAACCGGCTCCGAATTGTCCGGGATTCTTCCTCCCCGGCCCCGGAGTTCCCACAAAGGGGACTATGGTCATCTCCTGGTTCTGGCCGGTTCTCCGGGGATGACCGGCGCGGCGGCACTGGCATCTCTGGCCGCTCTCCGGGCCGGTGCCGGTCTGGTGACACTGGGGATACCGAAAAGCCTCAACCCCATTCTGGAAGAAAAATGTACCGAGGTGATGACCCTGCCTCTCCCGGAGACTTCAGAGGGAACTCTCCCTCCTGGTGCCCTGCCCCTTATTCTGGAATTCTGCCGGAAAGTTGACGCGGTAGCTTTAGGTCCCGGTCTGTCCCGAAATCCGGAGACTGGAGAACTGGTTAAACAACTGGTAAAATCCTGTCCCGTCCCGCTAATTATAGATGCCGATGGCCTGAACCTTATCGCGGGTGATCTCTCAGTTCTGAAGGGATCCAAGTCCGCTTTGATCCTCACCCCGCACCCTGGTGAGATATGTCGATTGACCGGACTGACAAAAGAAGAGCTGTTTAAGGATAGAGCAGGAACCGCCGGGCTCTTTGCCCGGGATAATAATCTAATACTGGTACTGAAGGGAGCGGGAACACTGATTGCCTCCCCCGAAGGTCCTCTCCGAATCAATTTGAACGGCAACCCGGGAATGGCGACCGGGGGGACGGGCGATATTCTCACCGGCCTGATCGCGGGGTTTATGGTCCAGGGATTGAAAGGGAGAGAAGCGGCTTGCCTGGGGGTTTACGTCCATGGCGCCGCCGGAGATCGAGCCGCGGAAAAAGTAGGTCAGATCAGCCTGATCGCCTCGGATCTCTTAGAGGAGATTCCATCCGCATTAAACAGGCTCTTCCTCTGGAATAATTGTTAGCCACGAAGAATTCGCAAGAATTCCCTCTGCCTCGGCCCCATAATGAATTTCCAATCGGTCAGCTATCGGTGGGGCGTGGGTGAACCGCTTAACCCGGGGATTCCCCCCGGGCTTAAATGTTGAACCCCGTTGGGGTTCTATCGGTTGGACCCCGAAGGGGTCCCACATTTCAGCCCCGGGTTTTAACCCGGGGATAGATATCACCCCCCTCCCCAATCCCGGCCCCGCAATCCGCGGAGCGACATCTTAACCCCCCCGGGTTTTCCGTCAATGCTGCCGGACCTCTGGTACCCGGGGATTTATCTCCCTTCCCTGGTCTTAAATCTCCCGACGGATTAACTTATAGTCATTCAGAGCTGAATTTCTGCCGTTCGACGGGTATTGAAATATAATGGCCATGGGGCCGGCCGAGGATTTTAAGAAGATGGTTAAGACCCAGTAATTTCCATCCGGAGATTTTCGGGGAGAATCGATAGAATCTATTTTATTCGAGTCCACCACGCTGGAGTTGATATCATGGAGTTTTATATCTCTGGCCCAGAGGTAAGATTGAGAGGTTAAGCCGATTACAGCGATAAGCAAAGCTGCCGCGCATATTCTTGATAATCTTTTCATAATATCCTCCTGAATAAATCAGGCCGGGAAATAAATTAGGGGTGGGCCTGATTATATTTATTATAATACTTGAGGGCTTCCGGCATCATCTCTTTTATCTCTTTGATCCTGTCTTCCGCGACCGGATGGGTGGATAAAAATTCCAGCTCGGAATTATCGCCCTGGGCTTTCATCCTCTCCCAGAACTCGATAGCATTTCTGGGGTCATAACCCGCCCGGGCGGTTAGAATTAAGCCGATCTGGTCCGCCTCATATTCGTGCGTCCGGCTGTAAGGCAGAATAAATCCGATCTGGGATCCCAGGCCGAAAGCGATATACGCCAATGACTGGGTCATCTCCGGTTCCTCCTCCAGGGACAGAGAAAGGGCGGTTGATCCCAGCTGGATTAATAGATTCTGGCTTAACCTTTCCGCGCCGTGCCGGGCCAGGGCGTGAGCTACTTCATGCCCCATGACTACCGCCACCCCGGATTCATCTTCGCAATAGGGAAGTATCCCGGTATAGAATGCGATCTTCCCCCCGGGCATACACCAGGCATTGATCACCTCATCATCATTGATCAGGTTGAACTCCCAGTTGAAGTCATTTGTTACTTCACCCATGCCTTCATCCCTCATGAACTCCTCCGCCGCCGCGGCGATCCGCCGTCCTACTCTGTTCAGGATCGCCGCGTCATCCGTATTTCTTATAACTTCCGATTGAGAGAGAACTTCACGATAGGACGCCACGCTCATCTGAAGGACCTCACTGTCTTCGACCAGTGACAGCTGTGAACGGCCTGTGTAGGGAACCGTAGCGCAGCCGGAGAAGATCAGGAACAGTCCGGCCAGGGGAAAGAAAATACGGCATTTAATAAATGAAAAACGCATTTCCATTAATAAACCGCGGACTAAACGGATTGTTTTTTCTAATCCGCATAATCCGTTTAATCCGCGGTTAAATAAGTTGCTAAGCGAAGTTCTTATTCCGCGGTTAGTTCCGCGTTAGCAAGCGCGACCAACGCCCAACCCTTGAATATCAGCGTGACTCCGATAATTGTCCCGAGAAACCAGGCGGAACTCCAGGGCCATTGACGCCAGATGAGAGTAGCAAGGAAGACGGCTACAATACCGCTGAAGAGTACCCAACCCCGGCGTGAGTCAGAGGGGAGGTGGAAGAAGGTGAAGATCTCGAAGATACCTTCCATGAATATCAGCATCGCGAATACCAGCGTAAAAAACATCAGACCCTTTTCCGGTTTATCAAGGAGTATAATCCCCGCGATCAGGAAAATTATACCGCTCAGTATGCCGAAGAAGACTCCCTTCCAGTTTCGGGTCGGGATAGCGTGAATAATATGCGATACCCCGCTGATTACCAGGGCCAGCCCGATCAGAAAGACCACGGCCAGTCCGGGAATAACCGGAACCAGGATGGAGAAGACCCCCACCACAATCAGGATAATTCCCAGTATTTTGAACCACTTTAAAGACTCAGCCAATTCCTGCATTATACTTTCCTCCTATTATAAATTAACGCCTTCGGCGCTTATTTATCTGCCCCGCCGTTGGCGGGGTGTTGCTTAAACAAAATTTATTTTACCAATGCGATGCGAGAAAAAGGTTTTCCTGCTCTCCGCCATCATTTCATACTTCTTGCATGAATTATATATTAGCCAAAAGTTGAACAAATTAATCTATTTCAAGATGTTTTTATAGCTGTTTCGGAATTTATTAAAATTCTGAAACAGAAAATAGATACTCTTCCACCTCGGTAAATGTGGAGAATGGTACGAAAGAAATCTTCTCTTCCCGGCAATACTCTTCCAATCGCTGCCGGCCGAAGACCAGGTCGGCGACCCCCGCGGCGGGGGTATCACTATAACCGTTCCCGGCAAAAGCAACAAATGCCCCGGCCTGTTGTTGTTCCTCTATGATCTCCGCTTTACCGATCAGGCAATTATCGTGTCTGAGTTTCTCGTGCTCGCGGAAGATGGGAATGAAATGATTCTCCCTGATCTCCGCGTGATGGCAGATGATATCTTCTTCCGAAAATCCCAGATTCCAGAGCCTGACCAGGTATTCCAGATAGATATCGAAACCGTTGGAGACGATCAAGGATCGTGCCCCGGCCGCGGTTAACCGTTCGTGAAGCTCCCGGAAGCCATCCCGGAGCCGGGCTTCTTTTTGGAGAAAGGAGTAGATATCTTCCCGGCTCCCCCGAAAGTGGGCCGCCATTCCCAGATAGGCTTCTTTCAGACTGATCTCCCGGTCATGGTAAGCCCGGTGAGTCTCCCAGCATTCCGGGTCGGCATAACGGGCGAAGAGTCCATCGAAGATATCCTCCTCGGTAATAGTCCCGTCGAAGTCAAAGACTATAGTGAATGGCTTGCCGCCGGTGTCTATTTTAAGGGGCATAGAACTTAGCTCCCCTGGGTCGCTACTTTATAATTATGAAAAAAGACTGTTGTGATTAAAATTGGTGCGCCACCGAAAAAATCCCGAGCATTTCTAATTGATTTCCCAATTTGGAATTTAGAAATACATTTTCTATTGCCACAATCTAATAATGTCAGTCTTTTTTCAAAACAAGTTAGCGCGAAGCGCTAACTTACTTATACGGCGACCACTTCCTTGATCTCGGGAATCTCTTCCCGGAGTACCTTCTCCACCCCGTGCTTGAGTGTCATCTGGCTCATCGGGCATCCTCCGCAGGCGCCGGTGAGTCTGACCTTGACCACGCCATCCGGGGTAACCTCGACCAGTTCTACATCTCCACCATCCGCCTGCAAGAATGGCCGGACCTTATCCAAAGCTGCTTCTACTCTTTCTTTCATAATTAGTCATCGCCTTTGGCGTTAAATTGTTGGAAATTAACGCCGTTGTTGTTTGTTCTCTATTGAGGAAGAATATCTATCCGTTACACCTTTCTTCCCGGGTTTTTGTTCGGACATACTATATATGATATTCCAGTATTAGTTGCAACTGTTGGTTTCTAACGTAAGCACCGGGCCAAAGTGAATAACTTTAGGCAGTTAAGGCACTTGAGAATGTCGCCCGGAATCACTGAGGTCAACGCCCTCCGGCATAATGATCTCCGCCAATTCGAGATTATAGGTGTCGAATCCGAGGATGGTGATAATGAATCCGGAGAACCCTCCCGCGTCAACCGCGATATCTGCTTTGACGATGCCAATCCCGGGGGCCAGCCACTGGGTGGAGGAAGTGGTAGTTCCGTCATCAGAGGAAGTGGTGATAAGGACATTGAGACAGCGGTAACTCCCGGCGGGCACCGTGATATTCTCCCACCCGATAATCTTCCCTTTGACCACGCTGTTAATAATGTCGTCATCTACCAACTCTTTTCCCTCCCAGATCCATTCCTCTCCTACCGTGACAGTGAGAGGGAAACGGAGCAGGGGAGGGAGGTAAGTCCGCCGGTCGGAAGTAAGCCAGGTGTCCATCTCCGCTGCAATCAGGATAAGCCCTTCCGGCGTGAGGCGGAATACCTGTTTGATGTCCAGCGGGGATGATTCCGAGGTGACGGTATATTGATCGCCGGTAACCGTAACCCAGGACGTAACCTCCCCCATATTGGATTCATATCTCCATTTAAGCCCATCCACCAGCGGGAAATGATCAAGGATAGATATCACCTCTGCCGCCGGCACCGCCTTGGCGGCTGTCTCTATCGGAGTGGCCGCCGGAGCTTCCCCGGCCGGAGTCGGAGTGGCTCCGATAATAATTGATAGAATTATTGTCGCGAACATAGTTTATCTATTCCTGTTTATAAATTTAAAACAAGTTAAAGACCTAATTTTTTGCTTCGGATTTTTCAGCCTGAGGCTGATCTGCTTCCGACGCGCAATAATGCTCGTAGCGGCGACCTTCAGGTCGCCACTATCGGCCCCGCCGATCGGTGAGTCTACTACGAGGTTGCGCCGAAGGCGCTAAGTTCCTGCTTCGGAATTTCAATAAATCTGCCACAAAGGCACTAAGACACTAAGAAAACCTTAAGAAAGAATAAAACATTGTTATTGTATCTTGAAATATTTTCTTTGTGTCTTTGTGTCTTAGTGGCAAAAAAGTTGCGCCGAAGGCGCTAAGTTATTGTTCCGGGAATTGCCGGTCGAAGGCGACAACTTTAGGCACTTAAGGCACTTTAGGCACTTCCAACTTGTAACATCCCCTCCAGCACTTTCAGGCATTTCTTCAACCCCCGGGCCGGTGTCGTTTCTCCCAAAAACGGTTTAATCAGAGCACTTCCGACGATTGCTCCATCGGCGGTCCCCCAGACCCGGAGGAGCTGCTCGCGGGTGGAGATGCCGAATCCGACGCAGACCGGCAGATCGGTCTCTTTCTTGATCCCCTTTACTTTCATCTCTAATTCACGGGAGAGGTCTTCCCGGGCTCCGGTAACCCCGGTCCGGGAGACATAATAGATAAACCCACCGCTCTTTTCGCAGACCAGTTTAATCCGATCCGGCCGGCTGGTCGGAGCGATGAGGAAGATGGTGTGAATCCCCTCTGCTTTCAGCGGGAGTCGGATGGAATCGGATGCTTCCGGCGGCAGGTCGGGGATGATCACCCCATCGACTCCGGCCCGGGAGAGCTTTTTTGCCAGGATTCCGGGAGCCGGGCGGAGAAAAGGATTAAGGTATCCCATCAGGATCAGGGGGATGGAAGAGTGCTTGCGGATCTCCGCCGCCAGCAGCAGTGCGTCCGCCGGTGTGGTCCCCCGGGCCAGTGACGCCTGAGAAGAGGCCTGGATAGTCGGCCCGTCGGCGATCGGATCGGAGAAGGGGATCCCCAGTTCAATGATATCCACCCCCCGTCTCTCCATCTCCAGTACCAATCTGAGGTTAGTCTCAATATCCGGAAACCCGACGGTGAGGTAGGCGATAAATGCCTTTTTTCCTCTCTCTTTGAGCTGCTTAAATTTTATGTCTATTTTATTATCCATCTGATGGAATTATTACGAGTCTTAAGAGGGAAAAAGGAATGTTCAATGACCAATGGCCAACTTCCAATTTCCAAATTCACCTGCGACGATGGTTATCTGCATTTGTCCTGGCCGTTGGAAATTGGATATTGGACATTCCTCTCTCCCCCCACCCTTTTTTTGCCCACTAATTTTAACCCGAGATGACGAAGTCATTTTTCGGGGACACGAATTTACACTACTTGTTTCGCCTTGACTTGGGCGGCTTTTTCCGTGAATCCGGAAACCTGAAAGGCCAGGCGAAAGCGAACAACTTTAGGCACTTTAGCGCACTTTAGGCACTTTCAACTTGTTATTCTCCCCCATTCAAGCTTTCTGAATTATTTCTAAATCCTTATCTCCTCTCCCCGACAAACAGATAATAATGGTCTTATTCTTCTTTAAATTCCGGGCTAACTTTATCCCGTAAGCAATCGCGTGAGCGCTCTCCAGAGCGGGGATAATCCCTTCCAATCTGCTGAGTTTGACGGTCGCCCGGATCGCCTCCCGATCGGTTACCGAGACATATTCGGCCCGGCCGGTCTCTTTGAAAAAACTGTGCTCGGGTCCTACCCCGGGATAGTCGAGCCCGGCTGAGATGGAGTGGGCTTCCCGGATCTGCCCATCCCGATCCTGGAGGAGGTAGCTGTAACTGCCGTGGAGTACCCCCGGTCTGCCCTTGCCCAGAGAGGCGGCGTGTTTCCCGGTCTTGATCCCGCGGCCGCCCGCTTCAACCCCGATAAACCGGACCGGGTCTTTCACGAAAGGGTGGAAGAGTCCCAGGGCGTTGCTCCCTCCGCCCACACAGGCGACCAGGTAATCCGGCAGTCCGCCCGGTGATTTTTTGAACTGGCGCCTGGCCTCTCTTCCGATCACCGACTGGAAATCCCGGACCATCGTTGGATAGGGGTGGGGTCCGACAGTCGACCCGAGGAGATAGTAAGTGGTTCCGACATTGGTGACCCAGTCCCGCAGCGCCTCATTGCAGGCGTCTTTCAGAGTACGGCTCCCCGTGGTGACCGGGATGACCTTTGCTCCCAGGAGATCCATCCGGAAGACATTGGGTCTCTGCCTCTCCATATCCTCGGCTCCCATGTAGACTTCACAGTCCAGTCCGAAAAGAGCGCAGGCGGTAGCGGCGGCCACGCCGTGCTGTCCGGCTCCGGTCTCGGCGATGATCCTCTTCTTCCCCATCCTCATCGCCAGGATCGCCTGCCCCAGACAGTTATTGATCTTATGAGCCCCGGTATGACAGAGGTCTTCCCGCTTCAGGTAGATCCGCGCCCCTCCGGCGTATTCACTCAATCGTCCGGCAAAGTAGAGCGGAGTAGGCCGCCCGACATAGTCGGTGAGAAGTATCTTCAGTTCATCGCGAAAATCCGGATCCCGGCGATACTTCCGATAAGCCTCATCCAGTTCCTCCAGAGGAGCCATCAGAGTCTCCGGAACAAATTTACCCCCGAAGGGGCCAAATTTGGATTTAAATCTTTTTTTCACGTCTTGATTTAAAGTTGTCACTTTTTTTTGTTAAAACTACTTTCATTTTTTCCCCCAACCTCTCCCCCTTTTTTGTCCACAGATTACACAGATTTTTACCCCGCCATGGCCCAAGGTCATTTTGCGGGGACTCTGATTATTTCGCCTCAGCTTGGCGGCTTTGCTGTCCACTAATTTTTACCCCGAGATGACGAAGTCATTTTTCGGGGACACTAATTTACACTAATTGTTTCGCATATAGCACATCTGTCTTTGAAAGTTGAACGTTTAGTAGCCTGCCCGCCATAGTGCTTGCATCCCGAACTTGTTTCGGGGCTTTAGCGCCGGCTGGTTGGACGTTGAATGTTCAGTTTTTTGCTCTTCCCCCGAAATAATCGGGATGCAAGCAGATGTTCAGCTTTAAGGCTGCCTCATACCAGTTGCCCATTGCCGGATCCTTATGCCAAAGCGGCGTTCGACGTTCGAAGTTGGACGTTCGACGTTCGACGTTCGATGTTCAGCTTTTAAGCCGCCGTGTGTCGTTGAACGCCTGCCCGCCGTAGCCTTGGCGAAGGCTGGTTGAAAGTTGGGCGTTGGACAGCCCGCCCGCCATAGCTTTAGCGACGGCTGGTTGGAAGTTCAGCTTGTTACCCCCGCGATAAATCTTCTCACCTTCTCCCGATCCTTCACCCCCATACTCCCTTCAACCCCCGATGATACATCCACCCCCCAGGGCTGTACTTCTTCCACGGCCTGTGCGACATTATCCGGGTTGAGCCCTCCCGCCAGGATAACCGAAAGCCCTGATTCTATCACTCTTCCGGCCACGGTCCAGTCAAAGGTTTTTCCGGTTCCTCCCACTGCCCCTTTAACGAACGTATCCAGGAGGAAAGCCAGCGGCCGGTATCCGCCCGGGATTCTGCCATCGAGGGGACCGTCCACCCGGATTGCTTTGAAGTAAGGCCGGCAAAATTGCTCGCAGTACTCCGGCGTCTCATCTCCGTGAAACTGGAGAATCTTCAGCCCGCAGATATCCGCCGTCTCCCTGACTATATCGGGTTCTTCATCCAGAAATACCCCCACCGGCATAATTCTATCCGGCAGCAGCCGGATGAGTTCTGCCGCCTTCTCCGGTTCCACAAAGCGGGGAGTCCCCGGGACAAAGATGAATCCGGCAAAATCAACCGCCAGCTCACTCAGAAAGAGAACGTCTTCCGACCGGGTCAGTCCGCAGATTTTAATCTTAACTTTCTTCATCTGTTTATAAAACCCCTGCCGGTTCATCCGGCAGGTGAATCAGTTCAACAGCTAAGTGCCCTGCCCACCCCCCACCGGCCAAGACCCCCGTGACCCCCGATATTCATCGGGATGCAAGCACTTGGTCACGGGTGAATCAGTTCATCAGCTAAGCGCTTTGTCCACCCCCACAGCCAAGACCCCCGTGACCCCCGATATTCATCGGGATGCAAGCACTTGGTCACGGGTGAATCAGTTCCGCAGACAGAAAAGTTCATCTGTGATATTTTTTGAGGGTTTTCGGTTTATAAAAACACCAGGTTGGAGAGATTAACTGCCCAATCTTTAGACTCGGGGATTTGCTCCGGACCAACGTCTCCCCAACCAGGATCGCGTCCGCTCCCGCCTTTAATACACTCTCGACATCCTCAACCGATTTGATTCCGCTCTCCGACACTCTGATCCGATCCGGGGGAATGAGGGGGATGAGCTGGATAGAAGTATCGATATCAACTTCAAGCGTCTTTAAATTCCGGTTATTGACCCCGATAATTTCGGCGCCGCTTATGATCGCCTTCTCCAGTTCTTCCCCGCTATGTGATTCCACCAGGCAGGCCATGCCAAGGTCATGGGTGAGTCCGAGATAATCGGCCAATTGATCCCGGTCAAGCAGTTCCGCGATCAGCAGAATCGCGTCCGCGCCGCCTGCCCGTGCTTCGTAGATCTGATAAGGGTCGATAATAAAGTCTTTCCTCAGAACCGGGATCTCGACTGCTTCTTTAACGGCGGTTAGATCGGCCAAATCTCCTCCAAAATAAGTAGATTCAGTCAGAACGGAGATAGCAGAAGCACCTCCCGCCTCATATTCCCGGGCGATTGCAGCGGGATTGAGTTCCCCCGCGATGATCCCGGCCGACGGAGATGACTTTTTAACTTCCGCGATCAGAGCAATCCCCGATTTCCTTAATGCTCCCTGGAAATCACGGGGGAGAGGAAGATCCCGGATCACGGTCTTAAGTATCCCGATCGGTCTCTCTTCTTCAAGAACCGCGATCTCTTCTTCCTTCAGTCTTCGAATTGTATTTAAGAAATCACTCATGAGCTCTCTTCCATATTACCTGATACCTCGAATGCCGGTCTAGCGTTAGGAAGTATCAATAAAATTCAGGCACGGTTTAATGAATTCAAATTAAACAATATCAGGCCTTATTTTACCAGTCATAAAGTAATCACCCGCAACTCGCGGAGAGAATTTTTGACCTCAAATTTTGATAGTTAAGCAATAAGTAGACTTGACCCCTATTTGACCCCTGTTTTTTTCTCAAGACCCCTGCCGGCTTGTCCGGCAGGTGAATCAGTTCATAAGCTAACCCCAGCGAAGCTACACTCCCCCCACCTCCAAGACCCCCGTCACTTTATGTGACGGGTGAATGAGTTCATCTGCTATACGCCATTTCCATACCCGATGGGGGAGGGGAACCGATGGTTGGATTTGGAACTTTCTCCCCTGTCCCGCCCCGGGCATCAGGGGGTATCGAGGTGAGAAGGGCCGGTTTTGTCTTGAGAACGTATCCTGAATCTTGAATCCAATGAAAAGAGCAAAGGGAATACCCCTATTTTTCCTGCCTATTCTCATTTCCCCTTTTATCTGTTAATTGCTTTGTGTATAATCAATTTCAAATATATTCTATATGCTGAGCGCGGGCATCCGGCGGGGGATATCTGGAATGCCCTGATCTGAATAGATGAATAGAAGGGGGTTATTACGAATTTAGGGATTATCTTTGCTTCTTCCGGCTGTCTTATCGGGATGATTACTGCTCCTGCCTTTGCTTTGGTTTCAGGAATAGCCATCGGAATCATTCTGCTGATCTGGCTTTGTGTTAATACGAGCAGAAAGATGACGGAAGAGCATCGGAAGATAGAAGAGAATACCGGGAGACCGTGGTGGGACCAAAAAGAGGAAGATATGAAATGCCCCCGGTGTGGAAGCAATGCCATTGATGAGCGATCCCGGATAGACATTAAGGATAGCGGCACCAGCACCCCTAAAGGAATCGCCGGAGGTCTTCCCCTCGGCAAGAAAGGTGCGCCCGTCAGCGGTCTTCCGGGGAGCGATAAACCGGCATATGAAAAATACCACCACTGCCAGGATTGTGGTCATGAGTGGAAGTGAGCTTTCTTTAGTTCCTGAATATTCGCAAAAGAGCAAAGGGAAGATCCTTTAATCAATTTCTAAAAATCAAGCAATAAGTAGATGACCCCTATTATGTAATGAAAGCAAATGAGCGTCAATTGATTGAGATGATTCGACAGGGCGAAGGAATTTCGACCGAGTTCAAGACATGCCGTAATCAGATAAGCCGGGATGTATATGAAACGGTTTGCGCATTTCTAAATCGTCATGGAGGAACTATTCTACTCGGAGTTACAAACTCTGGCGAAGTACAAGGTATTGACTCAGATGCTGTCAACAGAATCAAAAAGGATTTTGTTACAACAATCAACAATCCGCAGAAAATCTATCCCCCTGCCTATCTATCCGTGGATGAAGTAGATGCAAAAGGGAAACCAATTCTTCGCATCTATGTTCCGGAAAGTTCCCAGGTCCACCGGTGTAAGGGGCGTATATATGACCGTAACGAAGATGGTGATCTCGATATTACCGATCACACCCGGCAGGTAGCAGAACTATACCAACGAAAACAGGCTACATATTCAGAGAACAAGATCTATCCGTTTGCCATGATCGAAGATATGCGGTCTGATCTTATTAACAAGTGCCGCAGACTTGCAGGTGTTTGGAGGGATGATCATCCCTGGCTCGGTATGGACGATCTGGAGTTGCTGAAGAGCGCCCAGCTGTATCAGACCGATCCGGAAACCGGTAAAAGCGGCATTACTCTGGCCGGCATATTGTTGCTGGGAAACGACCAGCTCATACTATCAGCAGTGCCGCATCACCGAACCGATCTGATTTTACGCAAGGTTAACCTGGATCGATATGATGATCGGGATTTGGTCACCACCAATCTCATTGAAAGCTACGAGCGAATTATAGCCTTTGTGCGTAAGCATTTACCCGATCCTTTTTACCTCGAGGGGATTGAGCGCATCAGTATCAGGGACACCATTTTTCGCGAAGTGGCCTCCAATATCTTGATACATCGGGAATATACCAATGCGTTTCCCTCTAAACTCATCATTGAGCCCGGGCAGGTTCGTACTGAAAATAGCAATAAACCTCATGGATTTGGCGTAATTAACCCCGCGGATTTCTCTCCTTTTCCGAAGAATCCGGTAATCGGCAAGTTCTTCCGCCAGATCGGATGGGCCGATGAGCTGGGATCCGGTATGCGGAAGTTGATGAAATATGGCAAAGTCTATGGCGGCGCGGATCCCGAGATGGTTGAAGGAGATGTTTTTAGAATTATTGTGAAAGTACCGGAATTTGGACCCGTAAGTGACGGATCAGTCACGCCACCAGTCACGCCACCAGTCACGCCACCAGTGAACAAGTACATCCGACGGCTGCTTGAATTGCTCGATAGAAGAGGTGCTTTGGGAAATGCGGACATTCGTATTGCCTTTGAACTCAAGGATCGCCGACGCCTCAGAGAGACCTATATCAAACCGGCATTGGCGGCGAACTTGATCGAAATGACCATCCCTGAAAAACCTAATAGCCGTCTACAGAAATACCGGCTGACGGAAAAAGGGAGAAGTTTGATCAGGGAGAATCACGAATAAGCACGAGTTATTATCACGTCTTATTTGAGTTTATTTTCGATTAAGAAGTTCAATAATTAAATGCAACATATTTCTTTATCTGGCTCACACTGGAAAGTTAAGCAATAAGTAGACCCCTATCCCTCCAGTAGGTCATTGCGAGCGACCGGAGGGAGCGCGGCAATCTCACTTCAAATCGCAGGATGGCAACGGCTGTATGACCGAAAAGACCAAAGAGTAGACTTGACCCCTATTTTGCTGTGCCAAAGAAGTTTCAGGACATCTTTTCGACGAAAACTTCCCCATTTATCTCTCGCGAAATCTTGAGCAGTTGAAGGAATATGCCCGCGACCGCTATCAGACTGATCCGCAAAGGCGATATGGAATCCTGGCATCCTCCAAATTCCGCAAGGTGAGAGAGTGGGGCGTTCAACCAGCCCGGTATAATTTTTGGTATTACGGACAATGGTACGAAGCCCCCAGGGATGACCCACGATCCTGCTGTCAAATGAATCTGGCCATCTCCGAATTTGGTTCCCAGGGTCTCGAACTTGATCTGCCCATTCTTTGTTGGGGCCCGGATCTGATCTGGAATGATGATCACTGGCAAGTAAAAGTGGGCCGGGCACGACTGGTTAAAGATCCGGAGAAGATCCGCATGAACGCCTATAGAGTTCTTCCTGGTGACTATTTTAATCAAATGACGTGAAAAATAGCGACGATCAAATCCGTGAACCGATTAAAAGCTGGCCGAAGTATGAACGGCCTCGGGAGATACTCCTGGAAAAAGGGCCGGATCATCTCTCCGACGCCGGTTTAATCGCCATTTTACTCCGCTCGGGGACCGCCAAGAAAGACGCGGTCCAACTTGCCCGGGAGTTGTTGGATCGATTTGGCGGCTTGAGCGAACTTCTGCGTGCTCCTAAAAAGGATTTGGAAGAGATTAGGGGTATGGGGCCGGCCAAGATCGCCCAACTTATGGCCGCTCTTGAGATTATCAAGCGGCAACTGCGTGATAGTCTGAAAAAGAGCGAGATGATGACTTTTGAGAATCCGCGAATTATTTTTGATTATCTTCAAAGCTCGATGGGAGCATATAAAAAGGAAGTCTTCAAGGTACTCTATCTCAATGCCGGAAATCAGTTGATCGATGATGAAGATCTCTTCCAGGGGACTCTTAACGAATGCGCTCAAAATCGAGCGATTATCGAGCGGTTAAATGTTCGAGCACTTAGCAGCCATCTCGAGCGATAAATCGAGCGCTTAATAAACCTGAGTTAAGACGCAAATCATTGAAAAACGGCGCATAAAATGGCGCATATTTATTTTTCAAATCTGGAAATCACCAAAAAGAGACAGTGCCAATGTTGGATGATTCGAAGGGATGTTGGTTATATTAGAGGATTATCGGAAATTTCAGCGGAATTGATGGCGGAATTATACCGATGTCCTTAAGAATCGAAATATGTCCCTAAATATAAATGTCTCAAAAAAGACAATAATGTCCCAAATTATGGCTCATAAGATTCCAAAGACTACATATCCAATTATGTAAATGGTCCGTGACAAAGTTTATTACATGCTCGGAAGTAAACAGGACATAAACCCGACAAACACGACATAATCAAACCCGTCATAAAACCGCCAAACCCGCCAGGAAAGGGGTCATAAAGTGGACAAAGGGGAGATAGAACAAAGCCCCCGAAATAATCTCAATAGACTTATCCAGAAGGGACATTAAAGGGGCAATTTCAGAAGGACAATTGTAAACATTCGCATATCAACAAATCCGCACCTAACGTTTATTGAATTAGGTATTTTACCCTTCCAATTAGGTAAAATAGCCATCGCAATACCCAATTAAAAGGAGGGCGTTCTTGTTTTCAGAGGTCTGAGCAAACAGCCATAATTTTCTGAAATATTCAAAAATGTTTTGTGTGCTGATATCTAAGGTATTTTCCTCATTTTGAATTCTTTTCTCATTGAAAAAATTTCAGGGCGGCAATAAAACAACCACCCGTATCTTCTTGCCATGAAAGAAATTATGATTGTGGGTTTCATGACGCCAGGCATTATCACCATCTGTAACTTTTATGGTCGCTTTTTCGATTAGTTTCTGTTGAAAAAATAGTATTTTTCTCGAAGAAATAAAAAAACACACAAGGGATTTTTGAAAATCATTCCCTCGCGATTTAACCAGGGGGGGCTATTTGCTAAGACCTCTGGTTTTTCAACGTTTTTAGTATTTTTCGTAAGCGCCGGAGGCGCTAATTTGCATCCGTTCTTTAGAAGTTAAGCAATAAGTAGATTTGACCCCAATTTGAATACAATGAAAAGAGCAAAGGGAAGACTTGACCCCTATTTTTTCTCCCTGCCAATCCCTGCTCCTCCCTCATTTTCCCTGCTATTCCTTGATCCTCCCCCATTCCCCAATCACTTTCTCCTTACATCCTCATTTTTATATGGTATAATGCATCTTTTAGCGATTCTCTACCCGGTCCCGGTCCACAGGGGCCAGACAAAAATTTAAAGTCAAAACTCAAGCTTGGCCGCCTAGGCCTGTAAGATGAAAAGAAACGAGTTAATCAGACTTTTAGAAGCTGGGGAGTGGAATGATATAGAGTTCAAAGAAGCCAGATCTTCAGTTCCTAAATCCGCTTATAAGACTGTTTCTTCATTCGCCAATACGCATGGAGGATGGCTGGTATTCGGTGTGTCTCAAGAAGGCGAAGAGTTTAATATAACGGGGGTAATAAAACCCGATAAAGTTCAAAGCGATTTTCTCTCGGCTCTCCACGCCGATCAGAAGATTAATCATGATGTTGAGATAATCGAAGATCGGTTAAATGTTGATGGAAAGATTGTAATAATCTTTCAGATAAAGGAAAACACTCGGCTCCGTAAACCGGTCTATCTGGATGGTGATATTAGGCGAACTTATCTGCGCAAGGGTGGAAGTGATTATAACGCCAGGATGCCGGATATAGAACGGCTGCTCCGCGATGCCACTGTCGATCGCTGGGACGGGCAGGCGTTTGAGAGGGTAGATTTTGAAGAAGCTTTGAATCAAAACAGTCTGCACTGGTATCGGGATCGTTTTAACCGGGTAAACCAGGGGATTGATCCGGAAGAGTCGGATAATGAATTCCTCTATCACTGGGGATTCCTACTGAAACAAAAGGGAGAATTCATCCCTACCCGCGCCGCTGTCATGCTCTTCGGTTCTCCGTTGGCTGTTCACCAGCTCATCCCTAGGCCAACGCTGGATCTTCAGTTTCTGGGTTATGCCACGGATGAAGCGCTGCCCGAAACTCGATGGATCGATCGGATGGTATCTGAAGAGAATATCATCCAGACCTGGAGACAACTGATCAGCAAGTATAAGTTTTTTATGCCCAAACCTTTCCGGGATATCGATCCGGTGACACTCGCCCGGCGCGATGCTCCTCCCGGTTTCCGTGTCTTCCGGGAAGCCGCCATGAATCTCCTTATCCACCAGGACTATGGCGACCATTCCCGTAAGGCCGTTATCAAGTTCTTCCGCGATGGTATCCAGTTCTGGAATCCAGGTGACGTCTTCGGTGATGCCTCTCGGTTAATGGAGCCCGGGGAGAAGGAGGTGCGTAATCCTTCGATAGCCATGGCCATGCGCCGGATTGACATGTGCGAGCAGGCTGGTACCGGGCTGCGCATGATGCGCGAGGAATGGCAAAAGTTGGGTCATCCCGCCCCCACCTACAAGAATGACCGGTCCTGGAAAGCTTTTGAATTCTTTATTCCGGAACTGGATAAGGAAGTAGACATGGCCTCGGACCTGATGAAGGCTATGTTTGGGGAGAGGGCCACAGAGTCACCGACCCGGTTGGACGATACAGTCACCCCACCAGTCACCCCACCAGTCACCCCACCAGTCAAACGGTTGTTGAACCTGTTAAATAACAAGGGGGATATGGGAGCAAAGGCAATACGCGAAGCTCTGGGATTGAAAGATCGTACCCATGTGCGGGATGCGTATATATCACCGGGATTAAAGCAAGGGTTGATTGAATACACCATCCCCAATAAACCACAAAGCCGTCTTCAGAAATACCGGCTGACAGAAAAAGGGCGAAGTTTGATTAGGAAATATTACGAATAAACACGAACAAACTCGAGTTATTCTAACGAAAAGAGCAAAGAGTAGACTTGACCCCAATTTTTCGATCCGTTGCCTGATCTGTCCAAGTTAATGTGATCGATATCTATTTCCAAAAAAAAGTAAAAAGATGGGAATAAAATGTTAAAGGGAACGCTGAGTCTGATCGAGAACGTGATCCAGAAATGGTCAGTCTTTTACGTAACGCCGGAAGCCAGCTCACGCGTTGTCGTTTTATTGATACGCCTGAATTAATCCGCGAGGTTTACGCAAGTCTGGTTGAGAGTTTAGATAAACGGGGTTTGCCTCATACCATGCCCTTTGATGATACTCTCTGTGACGGGGCGACGCTTCGTGATATTGATCCAAAGCAAGTGGAGGATTTTGTCGAGACGGCCGAGGCGAAGGGCCGGTTGACACTGAATCGATTAGCTAAAGGGGCACCAAAGGGGCAAAGAAGGGAACTACGAAAGGGGCATTAAAGGGGTGAAAGGGGCAATTCACGAAGATAATCGAGGGTACAGCGAAAACTGGTTAACAGGACATAGAACCGATACTGCCGGTCCGAATTGTCGGTGAAAAACAGGACATAAACAGGACACCGGACTGAGGTTAACGGCATGATTAGCCGCGGATTAAACAGGACATAAACAGGACATTGATTCACCTGTCGAAGAGACTTTATCGAGTTAAATCCTTCATCATCATGGGATTACAAAACCGCTTAACTCTCTATGCAAACAGGACATCCATACCGAGCTTTGAATATTCTTCAGCGAAGTAGAAACCGGACATTCAAGGATAATCAAAGATCTCGCGGGAAGGGGATAGAAAGGGGACAAAGGGGCCATTGAATATACGAATAAGGACTCAGTTATTTCGAGCGAGTAAAGAAAACTAATTACACGATTATGTTGAATACTACACGCTTATTACATGATTGCTCATTTAAATGAATATTCAATAGGTTGTTTTCCTGATCCACGTTATCGACTGATAATCGACCGACACTTTCCAGGGATCGACCGATTCAAGGCAGCGGCTGAACACGAAGGAATCTATCGATAATCTATCGACATTTTGACATAATCTATCGACACTTAGACACAATCTATCAACTGTCCAATGCGGCAATCTAATCGTGGAGGTTACTTTACATAGCGAACCGGTAAGCAATCGGTAAGGGAGACATATAGAGATGGGAATCCGCAACTATCCGCAACCACACTTATGGGCATCCGCAACCCACCACATGGCCTTGGCCGCTGGATTATTCGCAACTATCCGCAACCGAGGGCGACCGAATTCCCAACTAATTCGCTGCTGCGGAATTTTCCCGATATCCATCGGGATCCCGAGTTGTTTCATATTAAGTCTCGGGACAATAAACCGCGGATTAAGCGGATTAGGCGGATTGCTTTTCTTTTAATCAGCATCATCCGCGTAATCCGCGGTTAAAAAAGTTGCGAAGCTATGTTCTCTATCAGATGAAAGGGCAGATTAATTCAATTATTACACGATAAAGTTTGTGTAAAATTGCTCAGGAACTGAGAACCAAAATCGATATACTCCGTTATATCTCTTAGGCGGCCACCAGATGATGAATTCCATCTTTCTAAAAATCCCTTTCGTCCTTTCAAGAAGAGAGGGGTTGACAAATCACCACTCAAATACAACAATATTGATGTTGCATTATTATGGAATTTAAAATAGTATTTTATGAGTCGGTAAACGGTCGGAACCCTGTTCAGAAGTTTTTAGACAAGCTTAAAGAATCCGATCCGGATGATTTCACGATATGAAAGAAAAAACAAATTTTGATCTGTATCTGGAAGACCAATTGAAGAACAAAGATTTTGCTGCTCGATTTGAAAAAGCCGGAGAGGCTTGGGAGATAGCTCTGAAACTGGCGGCATTACGCAAAGAAGCCGGATTATCTCAGAAAGAATTAGCACTTAAAGCTGGGACATCCCAGCAACAGATAAGTCGTCTCGAATCGCCTGCTTATGAAGGGCATTCCCTTAGCATGTTACGCAAAGTCACAAATGCTCTTGGTGCCAAGATTCATCTGGAAATCCTCCGGGGAGAGCAGAGAAAACACCAAGTCGTAGCGGAGAGAAAGAAGAGATACGGTTAGCATCGAATCGCAGGTAAAAGTGGAAATGAGGGTTTTTTCTTGAATCCTGAATCCAGTAACCTGCATCTGATCTTAAAAGTTAAGCAATAAGTAGACTTGACCCCTATTCCATCACCCATATTCATATTCAAAATGAAAAGAGCAAAGGGTAGACTTGACCCCTATTTTTCGAAAAGGAGGAATTAATGTTGGTTCAGGAATTACGAAGCAAGATCGACAAACTCCGGGATCTTTTCTGGTCGGGGGGGATTGCCAATCCGATGGCCGTGATCGAGCAGGTCTCCTATCTGATTTTTATGAAGCGGCTGGAGGATATGGATATTGTTCACCAGCATGGCGCCGAGAGGCGGGATGAAGAATACACCTCCATCTTTCAGGGGGACGAAGACTGCCGCTGGTCCTCCTGGATCAATATGCCCGGCGAGGAGATGCTGGCCCACGTGCGGGACAAGGTCTTCCCCTTCATCAAGAACCTCAAGGGCGAGGATAGCCTCTACTCCCGGGCGATGCGGGACGCCGTCTTCATCATCCCCCGCGCCTCCCTTCTGCAGGAGGCCGTCAAGATCATCGACGATCTCAACATTACATCCCAAAACCAGGATATCCAGGGCGATCTCTATGAATATCTCCTGGGCCAATTAAGTATCTCCGGTGAGAACGGCCAGTTCCGGACGCCCCGCCATATCATCCGGATGATCGTGGAGCTGGTAGATCCCCGGCTGGGTGAGACGATCTGCGATCCCGCCAGCGGCACCTGCGGATTCCTGGTCAATGCCTACCAGCATATCCTCAAGGAAAATACCAGCCCCGAGATTATCGAATACGATGAGGAAGGTGTTCCCCGTCACCTGTTCGGGGATAAGATCCCCAAAAAGGCCCGGGCCTTCCTCAAGGAGAGCAGCCTCTTTGGCTATGACTTCGACTCCACCATGGTCCGATTCGGCCTGATGAATATGGTCCTCCATGGACTCGATAAGCCGATCGTCAGATACGCCGACACCCTCTCCAAAGCCTATGAGGAGAAAGAACTCTATGATGTCGTCCTCGCCAATCCTCCCTTCAAAGGAAATATCAACAAGAGCGATATCTCCAGCCGCCTCCAGGTCAAGACCACCAAGACCGAACTCCTCTTCATGAATCTGTTTCTGGAACTCCTGGTAATTGGCGGCCGGTGCGGCGTCATCGTCCCCCACGGAGTCCTCTTCGGTTCCTCAAAAGCCCACCGGGCGGTCCGGGAGATGCTGATCGATCGGAACCAGCTTGAAGGCGTCATCTCCCTGCCGTCGGGAGTCTTCAAACCCTACGCCGGCGTCTCCACCGCCGTCCTGGTCTTCACCAAAGGCGGCACCACTGAGAACGTCTGGTTCTACGACATGCAGGCCGACGGCTATTCCCTCGATGACAAGCGGAACAGAGTGGAAGAGAACGACATCCCGGAGATCCAAAAAAAATGGAAGACCCGCGACCCCAAACTCCCCCCTGAAAAAGGCGAAAACTGGTTCTGGGTCACCACCAAAGAAATCCGAGAGAATGACTACGACCTCTCAATCAATCGGTATAAACTGATTGAGTATGAGGAAATGGTATACGATGAACCGAACGTGATTCTTGATAGATTGAAAAAGATAGAAGATGGGGTCGCAAAGGATCTTTCAGATTTGCGGATACTTTTATAATGAATCTTCAGCATTATAAACTTGGTGATTTAGTCACGATAACAGGAGGGGGTACTCCAGAGAAGAAACAAGATCGCTACTGGGGGGGTACGATACCATGGGCAACAGTTAAAGATTTTACTGATATCGAATTATCTGAGACTCAAGATCATATAACTGAAGAAGGGCTAGATAACAGCGCCGCAAACCTAATTCCGCCTGGTCGTGTGATTCTGCCTACGCGTATGGGGCTTGGCAAAGTAGCAATCAACACTATTCCACTCGCAATAAATCAAGATCTTAAAGCTCTGTCTTGTTCCGAACATATTAATGTTCGTTATTTGT
>CAKZYZ010000066.1 GCA_937885075.1 uncultured bacterium
GAACGCCAAGGCCCCAGAAACCAGCCAGATACTCCATGTACGTCAGTTTTCTTGGGGTTTTAAAAACAAAAAATATGCCACTTGGCTTTAGAACACGACGTATCTCGGAAAAAACAATGTCAATTTTCAGCGGCGCAATATGTTCTATGACAGCATAGGCAGTTATAACATCAAAAGTGCTATCAGGATACGGGATCTTTAACCCATTATAATGAGAGAAATTAATTGAGAATTCTTTTCCAAAAACTGTCCAGATCTTCTCCTTCTCCTTGCGGGGATCATAAAAGTTCGGATCGCCCGGGCTATTATCTATAGTAGCATCTATGGCGCATATATCTGCCAGCGCATTATGACTTCTTAGCAAAATTGCATATATTCCACATCCTGTCCCCAAATCCAAAATTTTACATCGATCCTTTGGCAAATACGTTAACACCCGAAGGCTATCATTAAATAAAGAGTCAACATACAGACGACTCTTAAGCATGTATTCAATTGATGTCAAATAAGACCATCGGTCTTTTTTTTCATTAAGATTGCTAACAGTTTTCAACAGATCAGATATAATATTTTTCATGATTTCCTAGAGCGATAAGAAAGTAGGCTATATATATAAAATCCGATTTTGTTGCTTAAAGCGAGTTTTCTACCTATCGAAAACAGCTTTCGATTTCTCGAAATTATGTATGCAAGATATCCGGCAATCTTGCCGAGGCGAAACTGCAGTACGGTTTTCTCGTATAGCGCATACCCCTTTTTTAAAGCCTTTGCCCTCTGCACCGCAGGGAACTCTTCCGTGTCAAAGACCGGAGTCAAGTCACGGCTTCCGACCTTCCCCAAATACTCGTTTACAGGTATCATATGCGCCGCATGCTTTGTCGCCCAATCAAACAACTCGGTCCCCGGGTAAGGGATTATATTGTAAAAATTAACAAAATTAGTCGGGAGAGCCTGAGCGAGGGCGATGCTTTCCATGGCGGAAGCGTATGTTTCGCCTTTGTTTCCTATAATAAAATTAATAGAATTCCGTATCCCGACTTTATTAGTCAATTCAACGGCTTCCCGCACTTTTTCAATTTTTAAAGCCTTGCCCATGTTGTTTATTACGCCTTGATTGCCGGACTCGCACCCATAAGAAATAAAAATGCACCCCGAATCCTTCATTTTTTGCAAAAGTCTTTCCGTAACCCGGTCCGCACGCATTCCATTATAGAGTTCATATTTTACGCCAAGATTTTCGCCTATTATCAGGTCGCAGATCTTTTCCGCCCTTTCCAAATCGATATTAAAGCAGTCATCATTAATTTCAAATTTTTTAATACCGAATGTTTTGATCCAGTGTTTCATCTCCGCAATCACATTATCCGGGCTTCTCGGCCGAAACCTTCTGCCCATTGATAATTTTACAGAACAGAAGTTACATCCATAAGGACATCCCCTTGACGTAACTATCGGAAGAGTTTTAGTGGCAAAATAGTTATACCGGGAAAACTGAAAAGCTTCATAAGCAGGGAATGGGATTGCACTTGGATCCGCAATAAAAGGCTCGGCCTTATTTTCACAGATATTTCCGGCTTTATCGCGCCAGATGAGGTTGCCCACGGCTGAATAAGACCGGCCCCCACTGAATTCCTTCAAAAAATCCAGAAAGCTTTTTTCGCTCTCGCCCTTCATGGCGAAATCAGCCTGAGAGCTATCCAAAATGTCCTTTTTTATAGCCGAAACATGTGATCCACCAATGATTAAGGGAGTTTTAGTGCGTTTTTTTATTTGACTTATCAGATTAGACGCATAGTCATAACAGTAACTAAAAGTGGTAACACCAACCAAATCGGGTTTAAATTTTTCCAGCTTTCCAAACAATATAGCGTCATTATTTTCCAAGCCCTGGTCAAATATCTCAATATCAGAAATGCCATTTTGCTTAAGAACCGCAATAAGATAGGCAATCCCCATATGGGGATGACCTGGAATGGCTTTTTCATCTCCAAATAGAGTTTTTGACCAAGGAATTACGAACAGTAATTTCATACGATCCGCCTGAATAGCCAGATTAAGCCAGAAAAATACCCACGAATATAACTAAATATTAGATACGGTTTCTTGGAGAGCATTAAGATTAAGCAATATTGGAATAAGAAAAGATTATTAAAAAATATGATGAAAGCCAAAAATTTTAGCGGGCTGGTGTGTTTCCTCATAAATAATATGCGGTTTTTCGCAAAGTAAAATACTCTATATGAATTATCAAAACCAATTTTACCCCTAAGACTGTTGTCGTTTGCAGGAAGAGGGATATTATGATAAACAATGGACATTGGGCAAAACATAATCTTAAAGCCAGCTTGCTTTGCACGCATTGGCCAATCTGCTTCTCCATATGTCATAACATAAGAATCATCCATAGGTCCTATTTTTTGAATTATTTCTCTTCTAACAAGCCAACAATTAGGAATATGCCCAACGTCTCTAACTGAATCATATTGACCATTATCCATCTCATTATTACCAATATATTTTGTGCGACTAGTCAAAAGATCGATCGTACCTCCTGCATACCAGATCCGCTTCATATCTCCATAATAACACATCTTTGGACCGGTAAATCCAATATCCTTATCTGTTTCCATCAATGAAACAAGTTCAGATAAGAAATGAGGGGTAACAAAATTATCACTATCTAAGAAAAGGAGATAATTTCCTTTAGCATGTTTTATCCCTTCATTACGGCCACCCACTGCCCCACGATTTTCAGGAAGGCAAATTAGTTTAACATGAGGAAATAGTCTGCGAACTGATGGCACAGTATTATCAGACGAATTATTATCAACAACAATTATCTCATAAGGAGAATAATCTATCTTTGAAACACTCTTTAAACAAGAGATTACTTCTATTTCCCTTTCAAATGTGGGAATAATAATTGAAACTAATTTCTTACCCATTGTTCATACCACGCCAAGAAAATATAAAGGTTCCAAATTTTTGATGAAAAATCTGCTTTTTTGTTTTTCTGTTCTATGAGTGAAAGTGCATAGGCCTTATTAATAAGATTACAATTAGAACTTTGAATTGTTTCAACAATATCCTTTTTTAGATCAGTATATACCCACTGGTGGAGTGGAATTCCAAATCCTCTCTTTTGGCGGGTAATTAATTCTTGAGGGAGATATTGTTTTGCAATCTCCTTAAGTATGAGTTTTGTGGTTCGCCCCGTTACTTTAAAAGAAGAGGGCATCTCACCAGAAATTTTTGCTACCTCCAAATCAAGAAATGGTGAACGGACCTCAAGCGAATGAAACATGCTGGCTCGATCTACTTTAACAAGATACATATCTTGTAGCATCAGTTTAATATCCAAATACATCAATTCATTAACGCGATCTTTACCATGAAAAGAAGAATGATAATGCTCAATTGGAGAAATTATTTCATCTTTTGATACAACAGGCTTCAAAATTGCCTGAAGTTCGTCAAGGTCAAAACTTGAAGTCCACAAATTACTTCTAAGATAATAAGGGTAATCGAGATATGACACTCCTTTTTTTACTTTGTAATTCAAAAGAAAGTTATTCGGGTTTGTAGGAAGATCGAGCATAATATTTTTGAACCATTTTTGCAAATAGCGGGGCAAATGATCATAGAAACGTAGATATCTATGAATAAAATATTTTGGATAACCTCCAAATAATTCATCCGCTCCGTCTCCAGAAAGTGCAACAGTAACAAATTTTCTAGTATATTCTGAAAGGAGATATGTAGGTACAATTGATGGGTCTGAAATAGGCTCATCCATCTTGTCAATAATTTGGGGCAACACATCAAGACAATCACGAGCATTAATGATTTTAAGATGATGTCGAGTGTGATATTTCTCAGCCATTATTGTTGAGAATTTTGATTCATCAAAAGCTTTTTCTTCAAATCCAATACTAAAAGTATCGACTTTTTTAGTATCAACAATATTACTAAGACATCCGAGAATTAAACTACTATCAATACCTCCACTCAAAAAAAGTCCTAAGGGTACATCAGAAATTAGTCGTTTCCGCGTTGCATCAATAAGTGTATCGTGAAGCGCAGCCTTATATTTAGAAAAGGATTTATGTTTAATTGAATATTCTGAGAAATCCCAATACTGATTAATAACTAAGTTATGCGATTTGAGGTCAAATGACAAATAATGCCCTGCAGGCAATTTTGATATTCCTTCAAAGATTGTACTTGGAGTTGGAACAAAGCCATACACCAAATATTGTGCAAGAGATATTTGATTGACATTCGGCTTTTTATATTGAAAAATTCCTTTCAGTTCAGAAGAAAAGAGGAATGTTTTTCCATCAAAAGAATAATGAAATGGCTTTTTCCCAAAGCGGTCACGGGCACATAGCATCATCTTCTTTTTTGTGTCGTATATGCAAAATGCAAACATCCCATTAAGAAGAGGAAGCATATCGATCCCTTTTTCTTCATATAGATGAATCAAAAGTTCAGTATCGCTTTTACTTCTGAATGTATGCTGTTGTTTAAGTAAACCTTTCAATTCCTGAAAATTATATATTTCTCCATTGAATACAATAATTATAGAATTATCCTCATTTACCATTGGCTGGCGTCCTGCTTCTGAAAGATCTAAGATTGATAATCGAACATTGCCTAAAGAAACAGATGAATCAATAAATATTCCATTCTGATCCGGACCACGATGATTCAGAACAGCGTTCATCTTATTGATTAATTCTTTATCCCTAAAATTACATCCACAGATACCACACATAATTAAATCCTTTTGAGATGAACAAATAACGTAGTATATCCAGGCATTTGATATTCTTTATCCTGCTTTTGCTGGACAATACTTTCAAAAAAAGGTTTTCGCCTGAAGATCCATTTCGCAATGTAAAGATTATTTACTCCAGTTATCTCCCATTTTTTCCCTTTAACCACAATTTCTTCAATAACAAACGTACTTTTCTTTAAAAAAGAAAAGATATTTTTTCCCGAATAATGCCTATGGCCTATCAACCACCATGCAGGATCAAAAGCATTGCTTAAAAAAGAAGTATGTGGCGTAGACATATAAAATGAACCACCTACTTTAAGTACTCTATGTACTTCTTTAAACATTTTAAGCTCTGTCTTCTGGGGAATATGTTCAAGTACTTCCCAAGAAACAACAGTGTCAAAAGAATTATTCTTAAAAGGGAGAGTAATGGCAGAACCAACTTGAAAATTTACTCTTTTGGAAACTATATTTTTTTTTGCAGTAAAAAGATCTTTTTCAGTTACTTCAACACCAGTTATTCTTTTACAACCCTTCTTTAGGGCATATAGCTCAAACCATCCATAACCACAACCTATATCGAGCATATCTTTTTGTGTTATACTTACATCTAAAACGAATTGGGCGCTGTATTTCGTTCTTCCATGAAGCCTTAAGGAGGGTTTTTCATTAATTATATTTTTCATGTTGCTTGATTCTTCTTAAATCCGATCTGCTTTTCCATCGCAAAGAGATATAAGTCAGTCCTACCGCCAGCCGCAGAAGGAGCATCCCACTGGCGAGGAGGGCGTGAACAAACAATTTTTTCCACTTTCCGTTTTCTATAAAGACACCGAAATAACGGTATCGAAAACCGAACTGTTTCCTGATCTCGAGGTCGTTCTTCCCCCATTTAGAGATGTAGGCGGCAAAGCCTCGGCTATAATAAAGTTTTTTCGTCAGGTAACGACAAAGATTGAATTTGCCTTCATTGTGATAAATAACTGCGTGGGTGATACCCGGCTTGCCAATGGTGGCCCGGAGGCGGCGATCGAAATCCCAGTCTTCCGGCCCGTTTAAACTCTCATCAAAACCACCTATGTTTAGGGCAGTCTCTTTATGGAAAAATCTCGCCGCGTCAATGCAGGTAGCATCGTAAAAACTTCGCTCGAAATCCCGCACCTTTATCCAGAAGCCTTCCCCAATAATCCTTTCTGAGATATAGAGAGCCGCCAGACCACAATCTTCGCACCGGCTAACACATTGCAAGATCACATCTTCACTCAAGATCATGTCAGCGTCAAGGTAGAGGATGTATTTCCCTGTTGCTCTATAAATTCCAAAATTTCGCTGGGCGGAACGCTCTGGACCCTTATTATAAACTTGGGCATTAAACCGGGAAACAATCTCCTTTGTGTTGTCGGTTGAGTTGTTATCGACAACGATGATTTCCATCTGTTCTTGAGGATAGGTCTGGTCTTGAAGTGAGCGAAGACAGTCGTCAATGTGCCGCTCTTCATTTTTTGTGGTAATAATAATGGAGACGTCAATTCGTTTCATAACTGCCCGGTTCCCGCGATTGAAGAAACATCAGCTCTTTCTTTTTTCGGGTTTCTCTCGTTCGGGATATACCGGAGCATAAAGAGAGAGACTATAAAAGTCATGACAGAACACCCGAGAACAATATAGAGCACCGATTTCAATGTTGGATGATAAAGAAAGATTGCCCCGGTCTCCAACGCCGCCAGCAGGATAATCGGAAGAATAATTTTTGTATTATGAACTGCTAAATGATAATAAATAACCACCATGGATAGGGCATAAAAACTCATTGATAGGGAAAACCATAAAACCAATTCATTGCTCTGCGGGTTACTTTTACCGCTAATTAAGGTCAGGACTTGGCCGGGGAAAACCCCACAGATTAACGCCGCCGGCAGGCAAAAAATAGCTACGATGATCAATCCTTTAATCAATAATACGCGGCTATTGATGTTTTTAGCGTGAGAAGATGCGGCCTTCGGGTAGAGAACCAATATGATCGTCCCGGGAAGAAACAGGATAATCAATCCCACCATCTGAGCAACTGAATAAGATCCGGCCGCTTGATCACTAAAGAAATGTTTTACCAGAATAATGTCAATATTAGTCAGCGTCCAGAATGAACCAATAACCAGAGCAGTGGGGAAGAGGTATCGGTAGACTGGAAGTATGGAGGCAGGTATCCGGTTTATATTTGTTCTTTCCGGGTGTAGGGCAAATTGTTTTTTTATAACGATTATCCCAATCAGAACAACCAAAAGCGGGGCAATAATATACCCCCCCAGAGCCCCTCCGACAGCCAGGCCGGGTATCATCAGCTTTTGGCCCAGAAGAACAAGCCCAACTCCGACCAGTAGCTTACAGAGAGCGGCAAAAGCCAAGAGGCAGGCCAGCGGCACGAACAACTGGGTTCCCTGAATGAAGGCGATTGGGACAGATATGATCAATCCGCCGGCAATGAAAAAAGCCAGTAACGCAACGTAAGAAGGTTCCATAATTTTCATAAATGCAGCTATCCATCCTGAAGCCGGAAGGAAAATAAACAGAACAATGCAGGAGAATATACCGATATCGCGCCAGGACCTACGGACAATAAAACGAATCCGCGACCATTCTTTATGAGCGGCATAACCGGCTATGAATTTGGTCAAGACTGGTTGAAAGGGCGAAAAGGATAGGACGATCATGGAGAAAGAGATCAGGGAGTTCAGGGTGCCGTACTCCTTGACCGTAAGGAGGCGGATCATAGCTAGGCGATAGATGAAATTGAAGATATCCCCTAACTTTGTTCCAACTAACATTAACGCAGTGTGGTGGAGGAAATCATCTTTTAAAATTTTTCTTTGAAAAATTTTAAAAATATTTTTTTCTGCTTTGACTCGATTATTCATATCTAAACTTTTATTTGAAATCCCGGATATGGCCGAGGACTTTCTTTCCGGCCCGGAGGAAGAATTGGATATCCGACCAGTCCCGGATGCTCAGAACTTTGTGGGTGAGGAAAAGAGGGTCAAAGGCGATCGAATACATTTTCTGGACAAGTTTCATCAGGTCCTCTTTAGGGAACGGAGTCTTCATTACCGGGTTTTTCATGTCGAAGTCAGCCCAGTCGTCGGTGAGGAGCCAGTTATTATCGCGGCATTCCTGATAGAGTGGGGTCCCCGGATAAGGGACCACGACCGTGGCCTGCATGGTATAGGCATATCCCTTCCGGAGAAGCCATCTCCCCAGTGCGAATGTTTTTTGTGCCTCTTCATAACTCTCCCAGGGGTAGCCGAACATGATGGTTATGTGAGGATATAACCCGGCCTTCCGGGCCAACCGGCATGATTCGATGATGGTCTCGATCTTCATATTCTTCTTCAATCGATCAAGTGTAGCCTGATTGCCGCTCTCCAGGCCAAAGAGGAGGAAGCGGAAGCCGGCCTCTTTCATCAGACGGTAATCATCTTCGGTGGCGGCGCCGAATCTGAAATTGCAGTCAAAACCGATCTTCTTCTGGAAACCGCGCTCTATCACGCCCCGGCAGAAACTACGGAGCCATTCTCCCCGGGGAAAGGTGCCGGTATCATCCATGATCTCCCGGACCGGATACTTCTCGATTATCATCCCGATCTCATTCAGCACGTTATCGACCGACCTGACCCGGAATTTGGGGTAGAGCTGCGGCCAGCTGCAGAAGGTACACTTCCCCCACCAGCAGTCCCGGCCGCTCATCAGGTAGGTGCCGGGAGTTCTGCGGTAATTTCCGTTCTTATAGGCGTAGAGTTCCCATTTGGTCAGGTCCCGGTCGATGAAAGGGGCATCATTCAGTTTATGGTTGAGTTGGAATATACCCGTATTTTCTATATGTTCATTTTCACGATACCAGATTCCAGGTTCTAATTGGGGAGTGGGCAGTGGGGAGTGGGCAGTGGTAAGGGCTAACACCTCGCATAGGTTTTTCAAAAGGAAGTCGTAGTCGCCGCCGGTTAGGACGAAGTCTACTTTTGAGTTTTGCATGGATTCTTCGGGGAGGGCGGTGACGTGATCGCCTATAAGGACAGTAAGCGGTAAGCGGTAAGCGGTAAGCGGTGGGCGGGGCTTGGTGCTTGGGGCTTGGTTGGGGGTAAGCGGTGTCCGCTTGATCTCGTTGATTAGCTGCCAGTGTTCTTTTACTACCGGGGTTTTTGTTTCGAAGACGATTAGATCCGGTTTCTCTTCTTCTAACAGCTGAAAATATTCTTCCCGGTTGATGCCTTCGGCGACGCAATCGTTCCAGATGACTTCGTGGCCCGCGTTCCGTAGCATGGTGGCGGCGGTGGCGGGGATAACCGGATAGATCAGGGTCGGCTCGGTGAAGTACTGGAACTGCCGGTTCTGGCCCAGGGTGGGGAAGCCTTTTGTTGTATCCAAAGGGGGATATGAGAATAAAATTTTCATTATGAACAGACGATGCTTATTATAGTTACCCCGACCTCGGCCTCTTTAATTTTAACAGACGATTGAATGTGATTGAATGGGATTTTTTGGCCTCTACCTTGGCCCCCTTTACAAACAACCGATTAAATCTAATTTTATAGACTATACAAAAACTATCTGAATAATGTAAGTGTATGTTGATTATAATTCACGAGAAAATTCAGGAAGTAAACTATGACGTTTAAAACTATTCCAATAGATACCGAGGCTTACAATCTTCTGGTGGCGGAGAAGAGGAAGGAAGAATCATTTAGTATGGTTATTAAACGCCGATTTAAGCCGGTTCATACCGCGGATAACCTGCTCAGAAATCTCGATAGGATTATGTTGTCCGATAGTACTCTTGGTAAAACCGAAGAAATAATTAACGCCAGGAAAGAATCATTTGCAAATTCACCGGTCATTGAGTAGTAGATTATTTCTCGGTGATTCGGCGGCGATTATATTTTGCCCGTCTCTCTCTGACACTAAATCTGTTTTCGATGTTGTCCATGTTTTAAGGTCGCGTTTTGCGACCGTAAAAGTTTAAAAGCTTCCCATTATTTCTTAGATAAACAAGAACGGCACTGCCGGGTATTCTCGGGTCCTTTAGCCGCGGTCATTGACCGTGTCCTCAGGCACCCGCGGTCAACGACCGCAGCTACAGCATCTTGCGAGAAGCACGGAACCCCGGTTTACCAAGTGTTTACCTTCATGCGGGTATTCCTTCTTCTAAGATAGTTGTCACAAGCGTACTTTGCGAACATGGACCATTGTAAAATTCATCTTCGGAATAAGTGACAGTTGAGATTAGACGGTCGTTTTTAAATCCAACGTCCCAAGCATAATCAATAATCTTTTTATCGATCTTCTCGTCGAGTTTTTCCAGAACCACACATACATCCAGGTCGGATTCCCTCGAAGCGGAACCTTTTGCACGAGATCCGAATGCCCAGATCCGGGCTTGGGGGAAGCCAGATTTTACCGCACTGGCAAAGGTAGAAAATATTTTCTTATCTTTCTTGCTTAACATGGTAGCTGATTAATTTGAGTCTAAATATAAATACTGATTTTTGATATTTTGCACCCCGCCGTCGGCGGGGCGCCTATCAAAATCAGGGTGTTCGTTTAGTAGTAGTTTTTCTTGATTAGAAATACGGAAATAACTATAATAAATTTTAACATTTTTGCAATAATTTAAAGCCAAAAGGTAAGAGCAAATGCGAGTACCCAAGCTAGGCCCGAAGATGCTTGATTAATCTCTATAATATGCTATGTTTAATTATTCAAAGAGTGCAGTAATAGGTGATCTTATATCCCGGCAGACTCAATTGCTAAAGATACTGTTTAACATTTAACATGAAAGAATTAGTCTACATTGAGACAACAATTGTGAGCTACCTGACTGCCAGGCCAACTCGGGATATGGTTATTGCTGCTCATCAGGAGCTAACACGTCAGTGGTGGAACAGCAGAGCTTCGGCTTTTGACCTTCTTGTTTCAGAGCTTGTTCGCGAGGAGGCAGCAATGGGTGATCCGGAAGCTGCTAAAAACCGTTTGGATATTATTGATCAAATACCGATCCTCAAAGTTACTAACACAGCTGTAGAACTTGCCAACCATTTGGTTTCAGTTGGCTTAGTCCCAACGGGATCGGCTGCTGATGCCCTTCATATTGCGATAACCGCGGTAAATGGAGTTAATTACCTTCTCACATGGAATTGCAAACACCTTGCGAACGCGATTCTCAGATTTCGGATTGAGGAAATGGTTGAAGGCTCAGGCTTCAATTGCCCAATTATTTGTACTCCTGAGGAACTTATGGAGGAATAACCATGAAAGATGATCCAATTGTTGCTGAAGTTCGCCGTGCGCGTCGGGAGTATGCTATGAAATTCGGGAATGACTTACATGCTATGGCGGAAGATCTACGAAGAAAGGAGCGGGAGCACCCACAAAGGATTGTTTCTTTTCCCCCGAAGCCGATCCGCCGTCGGAGAACAGCATAGAACGCTCGAAAAAAGCATTATTAGCATTTCTATAATTAGTGTCTGAACGAAAACCCCGAATTTCATATAATTTGTCATTGCGAGGAGCATCGCGACGAAGCAATCTCCTCACAAACAAAGCAGATTGCTTCGTCGTTCCTCCTCGCAATGACTTAGTTTTCGGGGTTTTCGGTCAGACACTAATTATTCTTCCGGCAGCTTCTTCACTAATAAACCACGGGTGAAGTTGATCCCGTAGACAATGTGGGTACTTATTATTCCGGCGGCTATGATTAGCGTTGTCTTGAAATTTAGACTCCGTACACCGGTTGTGATAGCTGCCAGGAGGTAGAGAAGAACGATAATTATATAGAACTTTACTCCCCCCGTAATGAAGAGCAGCGGCAGCCAGCCAAGGATGAGAAATATTGTCCAGAGTGATGGGAGGAAATAGTTGAATCGGCGGGATGTCTTGGGGAATTTTTTTACGAAATATCCCCGGTGGAGGCCGTAGTTACCGATCTGTTTCCAATGCTTGCGGAAGAGCGGGCGGCGATGATGGAATACTTGAACTTCCGGATCGTAGATGATCTTCTTCTTTGCCTGATGGGTCAGCTTCCAACAGAGTACCGTGTCTTCCCCGGGCCAGTAAGGGGAGTCGAAACCACCAACATCTTCAAAGGTTGATTTGCGGACCAGGAGATTACAGGTGGGGTAATCGTCAACTTCTCTGCGTTCCATAGGGAGCATTCGATATAAGTGGACACCTCCTACCATCCAGCCGGCCAGTACATCTCCCCCGGCCTTCTGCCAGAAATTATCAGACGGAGCTGTAGTGGCTGGTCCGCCTACCGCCGCGACGGCAGGATCACTAAAATCCCTGACGGCGTTTTTCAGCCAGTCTTCCCGCGGATAGGCGTCATCATCGATGAAAGCGATTATCTCTCCTTTCGCTTCTTTCGCGCCGATATCCCTTTTTAGCGGTGGTCCTACCGGTCCGGTGGGGATAATCGCTATCCCCTCCCCCGCTGATTCCATCGGTTCCTCGGGCAAGAGTATTACCTCATAATTTTGATAATCTAATTCTCCGATTGCCGCCAGACATTCCTGGAGATAATCCCCTGGTTTTTGAAAGGCGATGATGATACTGACCGAAGGTTCCGGGGAGGTTTTTATTTTGCTTTTATCAGACATCTCAACTATATTTATTAGCAATCAATCACATCTCCGCCGACACAAGGTCGGTGGTGGATTTTTAAAGCACAGAAATATATTTTCCTATACACTATTATTTTTCGGAGAAAAATAATATGAGAATAATATCCATAATTGTTCCTGTCTATAACGAAGCGGAGAATATTCCCCTTCTCTACGATAAGCTCGCCCGGATCGGAGAAGAGATGCGGGAGAAGTATGAACTGGAGATTATCTTTGTAAATGATGGGAGCACCGATGCGGGACAACAGGTAATTTCTGATCTGTCTGATTCGGATGACCGGGTGAAGTATATAGAGCTATCCCGGAATTTCGGCAAGGAAGTCGCCCTGACCGCCGGGATCAATAACTGCCGCGGAGTGGCGTGTATCATGATAGATGCTGACCTCCAGCACCCGGTTGAGCTGATCCCCGAGTTTATCAGAAAGTGGGAAGATGGGGCGGAGACTGTTATCGGGATCAGGGAAGATAACCACAGCGGCGATAAGATTAAAAGAGCCGGATCTTCTCTTTTTTATAAGATTATTAACCGGATTGCTTCCGTAAATATCATACCCGGAGCAACTGATTTCCGCTTGCTGGACAGAATCATCATTGATGAGTTTAATAAGTTTACGGAGAGGAACCGGATATCCCGGGGACTGATGGATTGGCTGGGTTTTAGAAGAGAGTATATATACTTTAAAGCTGGTGAACGGGGGGCGGGAGAACCGGGATACTCTTTCTTCAAACTTTTAAGACTGGCCATGAACAGTTTTGTTTCGCTAAGCCTCTTTCCCCTCAAGATTGCCGGTTACCTGGGACTTATTATTACTACTATCTCCGGGATTATAGGATTGTTTATTTTAATTGAAAATTTCATTCTAAAAGATCCCATGAAATTAGGTTTCTCCGGCCCGGCCATACTGGCTGTCTTTATAATGTTCTTGGTGGGTGTGGTCCTGAGTTGTTTGGGATTAATGGCTTTATATATCGCGGCTATTCACGGGGAAGTGGTTAACCGGCCGCTGTATGTGGTTAGAAAAAATTCGTTGAAAAGAAAGGACGTTGAAGATAGTTAAAGGTTGTCATATCCCGTTGAAGATAAGATTCCGCGGAATGCGTTAGCTCCTTGAAATATTTTCTATTTATACGGTGATTTCAGGAGTATATTCCGGGTGTCGAGACTTGATCCATTCGATAACTTCGTTTCGCAAATCTTTCGTAAATTTGATCAACTCCCATGCCTCAGAATCTGTAGTTCCTCCAGCATAATCGTATTCTACTATATTACGTTTGCTACGGCAGGATTGGAGATATTCAACATCACTCTTTCTTGAAGGGATTATCTCTGCCAGGGACTCTAATGTATAATAATGACCCAGGTTCCCTTTACTCGGACGGTAACCTTCGCAATTCAGAAGAACGGTGCAAAGAGTCAACACAGCATTATAGGCAATTCCGAATTGCCAATCCGTTGAGAGTTCACGCTCAGAGGCATCTCGCAAATCCCGATCAATCATGCTGAATGAATTAGTTATTTCGTCCTTGCTGACCTGATGTCTTTTTAACCAAGAATTACTCACCCATTGTTCTAAGGTCATCTTCAGTTCCTTTAATAAATAACTTTGGTGATGAAATTACCCTGTTTAAAAATGGGTCAACCTGGTTTAAACGTTGAGAGAATTCATCCTGAGAAAATACATGAGGATTTATCTCTCTCCCTATCTTCTCCGCCAGTCCGGCAAGCAAACCGGATAATTCTCTCAAGCCAAGATTGCCAATCACGATTAAATCTACATCGCTTCCGGGTTTTTCTTTGCCATCCGCAATAGAACCAAAAATGAAAGCTATCCGGATTCTCGTATCTTCAAACGCTTCTTTAAAGAGATCAGCAAGACCGGATGTCTTCAAAACCAGGTTATAAATTTCTCGATAAAGAGGATGCTCCTGATTAGATCGATAGTAGACCCGATTGCCCGACGGCCGTGTATTTATCAAATTTAGCCTGTCGAGTTTCTTGAGTTCGTCCTGCACTGCCGCAATGCTCATGCCAGCCCTACGTTGAATTTCCCGGGCATGCAGTTCTGAATTTGCGCCCGAAAATAGAATCCGGAATATTTCGGCTCTTGCTCTTGAAGATAGTATTTCTGATAGTATTGTCATAATGATCGGTTAAACCATACAATTGTTCGGTTATACCGGTCAATCTAAAAATAACCTTAATACATCCGGGTAGACCAGTTATGAGTATGGGCTACCGGGAAAGGGACCCTCATCAGGCTGGCGTTTCCGGTGCCGACGATCAGGATGTCCGGTCTCAGCGTCAGTACTTCCTCGATGTCCTTCAGGCTGAGAGAATGGCCGTCTTCCCTCCACCACTCTTCCCGGATCCGGTCCGGGAATATGATCACGTCGGAGGTGTAGGTCTTGCCGTCAATCACTATCCGGCCGAAATGGTAGTTTTCAATCATATGTAAGTTAGAGAAGGTTTTTGGGCTTTGGGACTCCGGTTAGCTTTTGAACTTTCTCACCTGCCGCGTGAAGCGGCAGGGGTCGTATTTGGATTTGAATCGCTGAGTTAGCTTATTGAACTTACATTCCCCGGGGAGAAACCTCGGGAGATGTTCTTGCCTGACAGGCATAGCCAGGTATTATTTCTCGATCTGCTGGATTATTTTTGGGATGGCTGCCAGGGCCTCTTTGAGCTTCGCGGGGTCTTTTCCTCCGGCCTGGGCCAGGTCGGGGCGGCCGCCGCCGCTGCCGCCTACTATTAGGGCCGCTTCTTTCACTATATTTCCGGCATGGTAACCCTTCTTTACCAGATCGGGCGTGACGGCCGCGATCAGATGGACTTTCTTCCCGGATATGGTTCCGAGAACGGCGATGCCGGAGCCGAGTGTTTTTTTCAGTTCATCGGCGCTTGCGCGGAGTGTGTTCATATCCACCCCTTTAAGTTCCGCGGCCAGGAGCTTAAAGCCGGAGATCTCGACAGCGTTCTCGATCAGCCCGGAGAGGCTCTCACCCGCCTGTTTCTTCAGTAATTCTCTCTTCTCATTCTCAAGAGATTTAATCTCTTCCTCCATCTTCTTCAATCGCGCCGGGAGCGCTGGCGGAGTTGTCTTCAGTTGTCCGGCTAAAGTCCGGATGATATCCCGGGTCTCAGATGCTTTCCGATAAGCCTTCTCCCCGCAGGCGGCTTCAATCCGGCGGATGCCGGCCGCGACCGAACTCTCTCCCCGGATGGTGAAGAGGCCGATCTCTCCGGTTCCTCCCACATGAGTTCCCCCGCAGAGTTCCCGGCTGTAGCCTCCGATATCCACCATCCGGACCCGGTCCCCGTATTTATCTCCAAAGAAGGCCAGAGCTCCCTGATTTTTCGCGTCTTTTAAGGAGAGCTGGAAGGTTTTGACCGGATCGTTGGCGATGGTCAGCCGGTTTACTCGGGCTTCCACTTCTTTCAGTTCATCCGGGGTGAGCGACTGATAATGGCTGAAATCAAAGCGGAAATAGTCCGGCCCGACAAAAGACCCGGCCTGGGAGATATGCTCACCGACAACCTCCCGGAGAGCCTGCTGGAGGAGGTGGGTGGCGGAGTGATGACGCTCGATCGCTTTTCTCCGGTCCCGGTTCACCAGAGCTTCAACCTCATCTCCGGTGGTGAAGCTGCCCGAGATAATTTTCCCCCGGTGAAGAATAATTCCTTCTAATGGTGAAAATGTGTTATCCACCCGAAATTCTCCGGCCGATGATTGGATGATCCCGGTATCTCCGACCTGTCCGCCTGCCTCGGAATAAAATGGGGTCTCCGCGAGAATGAGATCGATCTCTTCCTTTTCTTGGGCCGAATTGACCTTCTCTCCATCCCGGATGACAGCCTGAACCGCGGTCCGGAGAGCGGTCTTCCCGTATCCGGAGAAGACGGAGGTAGAACCTTCTTTCATCAGACGTTGATAGACCGGCAGTACTTCCTTCTCCGCCAGTCCCTTCCATGCCTTTCGTCCCCGTTCCTTCTGTTCTTCCAGGGCCTTATGAAAGGCATCCCAGTTAATTGAGAACTCTTTCTCTACCGCGATCTCCTCGGTCAATTCCGGGGGGAAACCATAGGTATCGGAGAGTTTAAATACTTCATCTCCCGGGATTATTTTTTCTTTTTTATCTTCCAGGCTATCTATAATTTCATCCAGTCTTACCAGCCCCTGGGTCAGGGTGTCACCAAACCGTTCTTCTTCCGCCCGGATAATACGGCTGACATGTTCCCGGGCTTCCAGGAGTTCCGGGTAGGGGTCTTTCATCACCTCTACCACCGACGGAACCAACCGGAAGAGGAAAGGGTCCGCCATGCCTAATTTTCGGCCGAATCGGGCGGCCCGGCGTAAGAGGCGGCGGATTACATATCCCCTCCCCTCGTTCGCGGGGAGGATATTCTCGGAGAGGGCAAAGGTCAGAGCCCGGATATGGTCGGCTATGACATGGCACGGTTCCCGATTGGCCGGATCGGAGGCCGCCGGCAGGATTTCCGTCAGGGCTGTAATAATTGGAATAAAGAGATCGGTATCATAGTTGCTGACCACCCCCTGGGACAATAGGGCCAACCGTTCCAGCCCCATCCCGGTATCGATCCCCCGCCGGGCCAGCTTCTCGCGCTCCCCCGACTCATCCTGGTAGAACTGGGGGAAGACCAGGTTCCAGAACTCGAAATAGCGTTCACAGTCACAGCCTGGTCGGCAGTCCGGCTTTCCGCAGCCGAACTCCGGGCCCCGGTCAAAGTAGATCTCCGAACAGGGGCCGCAGGGTCCGGAGGAACCGGCCGGACCCCAGAAATTATCTTTTTTGCCCAGCCGGACAATCTTATCCACGGGGATCCCGATCATCTTCTTCCAGAGTTCATGAGCTTCGTCATCGTCCTGGAAGATAGTGACCCAGAGCTGATCCTTCTCCAGCCCCATAACATCGATGACAAACTCCCAGGCCCAGGCGATGGCGTCCTTTTTAAAGTAGTCGCCGAAGGAGAAGTTGCCCAGCATCTCGAAGAAGCTGTGGTGTCGGAGAGTCCTCCCCACATTCTCCAGGTCGCTGTCTTTGCCCCCGACCCGGAGACATTTCTGGCAGCTGGCCGCGCGGGAAAATTCGAGCGGCGCGTCGGTCCAGAGCGGTTTGAACTGCACCATCCCGGCGGAGGTGAACATCAGGGTCGGGTCGGCCGCCGGGATAATCCCGGCGCTGGGCCGGACGGTATGGCCGCGCTCGGCGAAATATTCGAGAAAGACTTTTCTGATTTCTTGTGAGTTCATTTAATTAAACCATCCTGAAGTATTGTATTACTCCTCATCACTCCAACTATCATCTGTTTCTTCATAGTTAAACTCAACTTTGCTCTGTAAAACAATTTCTTTTATGATCTTGCGAATATATCCCTGCTCAAAGGCAATCTCAAAACGTTTCCTTAGAATAGGTATATTGATCACCTCTTCAATACATCCCATGTACTTCTTCACAATTGCTTTAATTGAATACTGACGTTCAGCGCCTTTTCTAAGTTTTTCTTTTAACAACTTTACCGAATCATCCGATTTGATTACAAATGAAATCGGATATCTTTCAACTTTATCTATATCGAGGAAGTATTTTCTAACATCGAGAGTCTCTGTGACTTGAAAAAACCGGCCCAGCGGTTTCATCACAAAATCAATTCCTCCATCATTGGCATTGGTACGACCCGTTTTATATAACTTTAAAGGGGCTTCCTTTAATTGATCGATTTGAAAACCAAAATAAACAACTTGATCATGATAGTAGTATTTTAATATCGCATAGCTGACGATTTCGAAAAGACGAGCATCTATATTAGGGGCCAGAAGACCTATGATAAACTCTTTGACTTTATCTTTATTCAGTTTTGATATTTTACTTAGTTTTTCGCAAGTTTGAATGAATCCATTAAATGATTCCTGCTTGGTCCTGACGTAAGCATCAATAATATCAATAACAGCCTTAGCTAGACCTTACTCGAAAAGCCTTTTAAACCACGAAGAACACGAAGTTCACGAAGGAATTTGAAGAAACAAAGGAAAATTCCATAGTTTTCTTTGTTTTTCTTCGTGTTCTTCGTGACCTTCG
>CAKZYZ010000067.1 GCA_937885075.1 uncultured bacterium
GAAAGCTTACAGGTGGGATGATTTTAAACCGGCACGTACACACACTCCTGCGTGGAGAAGGGACGCACTGAAGGAGGAAGGAGTGCAAAAAGGAAAATAATGCCCCCGGGAAAAGATATCGTCAGACAACAACTTTATGGACCGTGTCGCCGGTCTTCTGCAGGAGAATATCCCACTGCTTGTCTACCCAGTCCTGAAACTCCTGGAGGAGCGGCTTATTCTCTTCTTTCAGAAGATGCTTGAAGCGGCCCTGAACCTTGATCCACTCCGCGACCGGGAGTTTCTCTTTCGGCATATAGTTCAGTTTCCATTCGCCGTTCTCCACTTCATAAAGCGGCCAGAAGCAGGTCTCAACGGCTGTCTTCACGATATCGATCGAGGTGACCGGCTGGGTCCGCCAGCCGCGGAAGCAGGAGGATAAGACATTGATAAACTTCGGTCCTTCGATGTCGAGGGCCTTTTTGACCTTACCGATGTAATCCCGCCAGTTATGGGGGGATGCCTGGGCCAGATAAGGGATGTTATGGGCAGCGACAATCGCGGTCAGGTCCTTGGGGAACTGGGTCTTACCGGGGATGACGGTACCAGATGGGCTGGTGGTGGTGGCCGCACAGAATGGGGTGGCGCTGGAACGCTGGATCCCGGTGTTCATATAGGCTTCATTATTATAACAGATATATAGGAAATTATGACCTCTCTCCAGAGCGCCGGAGAGTGACTGGAGACCGATATCATATGTCCCACCATCTCCACCGAAGGCGATGAACTTAATATCACCTTTGATCTTTCCCCTCTTTTTCAGGGCCCGGTAGGCGGTCTCGACACCGCTAATTGTGGCCCCGGCGTTCTCAAAGGCGTTATGAATATAAGGAACCCGCCAGGATGTATAGGGGTAGATGGTGGTCGAGACTTCCATACACCCGGTAGCAAAAGCTAGGACGACCGGACCATCCACCGCCATCAGGGCTTGCCGGATGGCAACAACACTGCCGCAGCCGGCACAGGCCCGGTGACCGGGGCTGAGTAGCTCGGGTTTTTTCGAGAGTTCTTTAAGATTTAATGGCATGATATTGTCCTTAGAACATAGCGCCTTCGGCGCAACATCGTAGTGCAGGACTTCAGTCCTGCCTTCGTTGGGCAGGACTGAAGTCCTGCACTACGAGATTATTGAAATTCCGATACAGGAACTTAGCTTCGCAACTTTTTTATCACAAAGACACAAAGAAAAGACTTATAGGTTCAATAACTACGTTTTTTCTTATTTTCTGATCTTTCTTAGTGCCTTTGTGCCTTGGTGGAAAATTTATTTAAATTCAGAAATAGATGTCTATTCGCGTACACCGAGATGGAAAGCTTCGTCTTCGTGGATCCGGCCTTCCTTTAGATCGCCGAAGACTCCGGCTATCATTTCGGGGGTGATATCCCGGCCTCCCAGGCCGTAGACATAACCGGAGACCGGCATATCGGCTTTCCGGTAGAGGGCCGACCGCACCTCCTGGAAGAGGGGGCCGCCGATGCCGCTGAAGCCTTCCGACCGGTCGAGGACCGCGACAGCCTTGGCGTTCGAGAGTGCCTGGACCAGCTCCGGCGCCGGAAAGGGACGGAATACCCGGAGTTTGATAACTCCGACCTTCTTTCCCATCGCCCGCATATCATCTACGGCGGCTTTGGCCGTGCCCGCGGTAGAACCCAGAGCGATTATGATATACTCGGCATCTTCGGTCTGATACTCATCAAAAAGTCCGTATGAGCGTCCGGAGAGTTTCCCGTACTCCTCACCCACCTCCAGAATAACGCGCTTGGCGATCTTCATGGCCTCGGCCTGCTGTTTCTTGTGCTCGAAGTAATAATCCTGGAGATCGAGCGGACCGTAGGTGACGGGCTTGCTGACATCGAGAAGGGGATAGAGAGACTTGTATTCACCGACAAACTTCTTAACTTCCTCATCTTTCAGCGCGTCCACCCTCTCCACGGTATGGCTGATGATGAAGCCGTCATGGGTGGACATAACCGGGAGGAGGACATCTTTGTGCTCCGATATCCTGAGCGCCTGGACCATGTTGTCGTAGACTTCCTGGCAGTTTTCACTGTAGATCTGGATCCAGCCCGCGTCCCGGCAGCCCATGGAATCACTATGGTCACAGTGAATGTTGATCGGGCCGGAGAGCGCCCGATTGACGACCGCCATTACGATCGGCAGCCGGCTGGAGGCGGTGATGTAGACAATCTCCCACATCAGGGCCAGGCCGTTGGCGGAGGTGGCTATCATGACCCGTGCTCCCGCCGCGGAGGCGCCGACTCCGGCGCTCATCGCCGAATGTTCCGATTCAACCAGGATCATCTCGGTCTGCACCGCGCCGTCGGCCACATACTGGGCGAAGGTCTGCATCAACTCCGTCTGGGGGGTAATAGGATAGGCCGGGACCACATCAGGATCGATCTGCTTCATGGCATAGGCGGCGGCCTCATTTCCGGTAAGTGCGTGCATCTTGCTCATAGAATCTCTCTCTGGCTAATTTTAATCTGCCGTTAATACGGAGAATTATTATTAAATTTCCGGGGGTGGCTCTTTAATACCAAATTCATCGATGGAGACGCCGGAGATATCATCTTCCGGGATCATCTCGATGGCGTTGACCGGACAGACATGGGCGCAGATTCCGCAGCCCTTGCAGTGTTCGTAATCGTAACCGGCCATCTTTTCATCTTCAACCAGCACCGCGCCATCGGGACAGAATATCCAGCACTGGAGACAGTTGATACACTTCTCCTTGTCCAGAACCGGGCGTTCCGACCGCCAGTCACCGGTATTATACTCGAAAGAATTTCCAGGATGAACTATCACTCCCCCAATCGGGATCTCTTTCCATCCAGGTGCTTTTTCGCCCATAATCTCTACCTTAAATATAATTTATCCGCCGCTTACTTCTTCGTAAGCCCGCTTCACCGCTTTAATATTCCCTTCCAGAATCTTGGGGGGAAACTTTTTGGTGAATTCTTCACGGATATCGTTAATAACCGAATCCATCTTTACCACTTCGCTGGCCTTAACCAGTGCCCCTAAAATAGGCATATTCGGGATAGCTTTCCCAATCTCGTCCTTGGCGATCTGGTTAGCATCCAGAGTCCAGACCTTTTTGCCGTTGAGAAAGGCGTATTTTTTTACGAGCTCCGGGATGGGGATGGTGGTGTTAATAATTACTATCCCGCCTTCCTTCAGCCCATCACAGACATTGACGGAATCCAGGAGGCTGGAATCAAGTACCAGAACAATATCAGGATGATAGATGGCCGAGTGCATCTTGATCCGGCCCTCACTGATCCTGGTATAGCCTTTAATCGGCGCGCCGGAACGCTCCGGCCCATACTCGGGGAATCCCTGGCTGTACTTTCCCTCGTTGAGGGCTACCAGTGCCAGAAACTCAGCAACTGTCTTAGCCCCCTGACCGCCTCGACCATGCCATCGTATTTCAATAATATTACTCACGGTATCTCCTTAAGTTATCGCCTTCGGCGCTAACTTACTGAAAATTTCTCTATACAGCTCCAATAATTATCTAAAATGATTTTTAATAATAACAAGACCGGGTTAAACCAACAACATTATTTTTAATTATTTCAGGGTATTTTTTTTCTTTAAAAAATACTAATACTCCTGCCGCCCGTTAATTGCCCTGGCAAGTGTTGCCGGATCCATGAAATCCAGGGAACTGCCGACCGGGATGCCGGTGGCGATCCGGGTGACTTTTATCTCCAGACTCTTGAGCGCCCGGGCCAGGTAGAGAGCGGTGGTCTCTCCATCTATATCGGAACCGGTCGCGATAATAACTTCATCGGGGACGATATCTTTTACCCGATTCATAAGTTCCTTGATTCTCAGGTCATCAGGACCGAGTTCGTCCAGGGGGATTATCTTCCCCATCAATACATGATAAACGCCCCGGTAACTCCCGGCGGCTTCCAGCGCGATAACATCCTTGGGATCTTCCACCACGCAGATCAGTCCGTGATCGCGATATTGGTCGCGGCAGATCCGGCAGGAGTCATGGGTTGTGAGATTGCCGCAGATCGAGCAGAACCTGATCCGGGATTTTAATTCTCCCAGTGAATGGATCAGCCTCCGGGTGTCAACTTCACTGTTCCGGAGGAGATAAAATAGTATCCGCTGGGCGCTCCTGGGGCCGATCCCGGGCAGGGCGGTAAGAGCGTCCATCGCGTTCTGCATCTCGGCGGGGTATTGGGCCATCTTATTTCCTAATTTAAAGTTTCCACTGACAAAATCTTGTACCCCCCACCTCGGCCCCATTTTTTGTCCACGGATTACACAGATTACTCTGATTGTTTCGCCTCGGCTTGGCGGCGTTGCAGTCCACTAATTACACGAATTTACACTAATTGCTTCCCTCTACCTCGGCCCCATTTTTTGTCCACGGATTACACAGATTACTCTGATTGTTTCGCCTCGGCTTGGCGGCGTTGCAGTCCACTAATTACACGAATTTACACTAATTGCTTCCCTCTACCTCGGCCCCAT
>CAKZYZ010000068.1 GCA_937885075.1 uncultured bacterium
GAGAGACGGCGGCCGAACTCAATCAAAATTTGATGCTGTTCATCTTCCGATAGATCCGCTCGGCGGGCGGTTTCAAGAGCCTGCCGAAAGAAACAGGGGGTACAGTCCAGATAAGTTCTCATAATTAGTGTCTGACCGGAAAGTCATAACCATATCATACTAAAGGAGCTCATCGAATAATTCAATCTGAAGATTTCAAAAAATAAAGAGAAAAATATATTATTTTTGTTTGGGAATATCAGGATGATTTGTTATAATTGATTAACTTGCAATGGGTATCGTCAATTTTCGCAATTTGATTGCGAAGGCAGGCTTGTCCTTGAACAAAATAATATCGAAATCTTCGGAGGAAAAAATGAGAAAAACAATTGAACCGCAAATGATCCTGGGAGAGGTAGATATTTCTAAAATCGAATTTGATCCTCGCTCTCGGGATGACATTCCGCAAATCTTAAAGGGGTTGCAGCATATTTATTGCACACCTGAATTGCGGGAAAAAGTTTTTCAAATATTAGAGAAGATTGTTCCGGAAGATACCGACGCCAACAATGGTCGGCCCGGGATGGATCTATGGAAAATTTTGGTTCTGGGAGTGATCCGCTTGAATTGCGACTGGGACTATGACCGACTAAAAGAGATGGCGGATCATCATATGGGCTTGAGGCAGATGTTAGGCCACAATATGTTTAATTCGGATAAGAAGTACGCTCTGCAGACATTGAAGGATAATGTATCATTGCTGACTTTGGAAGTACTGGACGAGATTAACCAGGTGGTTGTGAACGCAGGTCATATGATAGTAAAAAAAAAGTATGGAGAAGGCTTAAAAGGCAGATGTGATTCATCCGTGCTCGAAACTGATGTTCATTTTCCAACGGATATCTGGTGTCTTTTTGATGCGATTCGGAAGGTAATTATTCTGACCTCCCGGCTGAGTGATGCTCTGGAGACCTCGGGCTGGCGGCAGTATAAACACAATTGCAAAAATATAAAAAATCTGCTCAGACGGATCCAGAGGAAGAAGCATTCAACTTCTAAGAATGAAGAGAAGAAGGAGAAACGGAAACAATTGATTCTCGATTTATACCAGGAGTATCTGAACCTGGTGAATAAATTTTTCCTTCGGGCAAGAACAACCATCAACGAAGCACGAGGGACGATTGGCGAAAGCAAGACAATAGCAGAGATAGAGCACTATATGGGCTTTGCGGAAAAGTTGATGGATCAGGTAAACCGCCGGGTTCTTTTGGGAGAAATGATCAAGCACGAGGAAAAGATATTTTCAGTATTTGAAGAACACACAGAATGGATCAGCAAAGGAAAAGCAGGTAAGCCAGTAGAGTTGGGATTAAAGGTATGCTTCCTGGAAGATCAATATCAGTTTATTCTCCATCATCGAGTAATGGAAAAAGAGGCCGATAATCAAGTGGCAGTGTCCATGGTAGTGGAAGCGAAAGAAAAGTTTCCGGATTTAAACAGTTGCAGTTTTGACCAGGCGTTCTGGTCGCCATCGAACTATGAAATTCTGGATAAAATTCTGGAAGAAGTCATACTTCCGAAAAAAGGAAAATTATCAGTTGATGAGAAGATAAGACAGGCGACTGAATATTTTATTAGGGGACGGAAACAACACCCGGCGATAGAATCGGCACAGAACGCTTTGAATCATCATGGCCTGGATCGATGCCCGGATCATGGGATAGATGGGTTTAAGCGTTATGTTGCTCTGGGAATAGTCGGGCGTAATATTCAGAACCTGGGACGGATTATCCTGGAGGAAGAGAGGAAGAAGTGGATGAGGAAGCAGCGGAGAAAGATGCGACTGGCCGCTTAATCAACTGACGCTCGACAAGAAAAACGCACTACTTATGGGGGAGTCTGTCCTGAGTTAGCGTATATTGTTTGGTTACTACAAAATGTCCAACTTTAGCGCGGAGTGAGGAGAGCCAGGGTCTGATTTCTCACAATATACTATCTTGAAAAAACCGGCTGATCGAAAAATCGGGCGAAATTCTGAGTTTCCGGTCAGACACTAATTAGGATAATAAACACTATAATCGCCGGGAAGATGGAGACTATAATTTTTAAGGGGCGCAAGGGGGCGATCCGGAGTTCTTTCAGTTCCAGGTAACCGGGGAGCCGGAAGAGAGTAACCGCCTCCAGTGACTGCCCGGGTTTTATATCTTCCAGAGAGGCAAAAGACGATACCATCCCACTGAACCGGGGGGGGATGACAATGTCAATTGGACCGGTAATCTGGGAGACTTTGAGACAATCCGGGGTTATACCCAGAACCCGGGCTTCCAGAAATATGGGGACTTCCCTCCCCGCGTAGAGTTCCGGGTTCTCCAGGCATTCGGAGAGCGTCAGAGTCTGCCGGGCCGCGTCAGAATACCAGGCCAGGAGACCGAGTACTATAATCAACCCAAAGATTTTAGTTTTTCTGTATCGATCGGAGAACATATAAAATAGAACTTAGCCCTCACTTCGTTCGGGCAACGTTCTAAAGTGCCTTAAGTGCCTAAAGTGCGCTTAAGTGCCTAAAGTTAAAAGATTCGCCTCGACAATGGAACTGAGCATCAAATTGTTTTGTTTACAACGTTAGCGCTCCAGGCGCTAAATATATTTAACTGTCTTTAAAATAAAGAAAACATATAATAATTCAATCGCAAAATTATAGATTCTGAATAAGTGCATTTTTTTAACGTCCTTTCTTTTAACGTTCTTCTTTTTCAACGTTTGTTATTTTTAACGTTTAATTTGCGCCGAAGGCGCTAATTAATGATGAGAATTCTACTGGTCGCATCAGATCTTCCCAGCGCTTCCGCCAGTCATGGGGGAGGCCGTCACACCTTTCAATGGGTGAAGGAGTTGTCTGATTCTCATACCTGGTCTCTCCTCTCTTTCATGAGGGATGAAGACCGGTCCCGCCTTGAGTCCATCTCGGAATTATTCGAGGAGATCCGGACGGTCCCGGCGGAGAGGTCATTATTGAATCGAATCAGTCGGGCCCCGCTATTTGTCCGGCATCCATTTTCGGTCGCGGCAAATTATTCCAGGGACCTCATCGATAATCTCAGGGAGATGATCGCCGGCGGGTCATATGACTGTGTTCAATTTGAGAATTTTCATCTGGGACAGTATGGACGCTTGATCGATCCGGATATTCCCCGGATCCTGGTGATGCAGGATATAGTCAGTGATGTACTCCGGCAGCAGGTTCGGATTGCTTCGGGGTGGAAAAAATACTACTATTACCGGGAATGGAAATTAAGCCGCTATTGGGAGAAATGGTACGCGATCTGGAGCGGGAATGTCTTTCTGATGTCATTGAAGGATAAGCGGACGGTTGAGTCCTGGGATGTAGGGGTTAACACCGGTATTATGCCGCCGCTTCTTGATCGAGAGATGCTTAATCGTCCGGAGGAGAGAAGAGAGCCGGGGACCGTTCTCTTTGTCGGAGCCATGCACCGTCCCGGTAACCGGGACGCGGTTATAAGATTAAAAAACGAGATCCTTCCTCTGGTCAGGAAGGAATGCCCGGAGGTACGCTGTCTTGTTGTCGGGGCGAATCCCCCGGACGAGATTCTCAACCTCGCTTCCGATAATTTTATTGTAACCGGCTCGGTGGAAGAGATTGAGCCGTATCTTGTCTCCGCGTCTCTCATGGCTGTTCCGCTCCGCGTGGCCGGGGGGATTATATTGAAGATTATCCAGGCTATGACGGCCGGGTGTCCCGTTGTTGCCAGCCGTTCCGCCAACGCCGGGATTGAGGCGGGAGATGGCTCCGAGATTCTGATCGCCGACCGGTCAAGCGATTTCGCCACCGCGATCATCCAGCTGCTAAAGTCGCCCGACCAGGCTCTCCGGCTCGGTCAATCCGGAAGAGAGTGGGTAGCGCGTAACTATAACCGGGAGAAATGCCGGGAAAAGATGGAACGGGCATATTGGAAGGTAGGGAGGAGTAAGGAGTAGCAGGGAATGGCAGGGAGAAGGAGTAGGAGGGAGGGAGGAAGGAATATCCAATGACCAACTTCCAACTGCCAACTTCCAAGTAGCAGGGAGGAGCAGGGAAGAGCAGGGAAGCACAACCGTCCGCCCCGTCCGACTTGTCCGACTAATAAGACTGATGAAAAAACCAGCACAAGATAAAATACTAATCCTGATTCCGGTATTTAACGAATCCCGGAGTATCCGGAGTCTGATACTGGAGATCAGGGGACTATATCCGGATATGGATATTCTGGTGGTTGATGATGGTTCCAGTGACAATTCATCGGACGAGGCTCGGGCCGGAGGAGCTATCGTTATCAGTCATTGCTTCAATCTCGGTGACGGCGCCGCCCGCCAGACCGGTTTCCTTTATGCTATCCGCCGGGGATATGATTACATTATCCATCTTGACGGAGATCGCCAGCACACCCCCCGGGAGATACCCCTCTTCCTCCAGGCCCTCCGGACCGGAGAGGCTGACCTGGTAGTCGGTTCCCGTTTCCTGGGGGAACACGAGTATGATCTGCCGCTGTCGAAAAAAATCGGGATGAAACTTTTCAGTACTATCTGTTCGCTTGTACTCCGGCAGAAGATTACCGATCCCACCTCCGGTTTCCGGGGGATAAACCGCCGGGCGATGGAAGTTTATACCGGCGGATATTACCCCCAGCATTTCCCCGATGCCGATGTAATTATTTCATCGCATTTCCGGGGGTTGAGGATAAGGGAGATACCAATTACAGTCCGGGCTACCCAGTCCACCAGCCTTCACCGGGGTTGGACTATTCTCTACTATATATACAAGATGCTGCTCTCCACCTTCGTATCGAGCCTGAGTTTCTCCCGGAAAAAATCTAAAAATAACCTCTAAGGAAAGCAGGAAGGCAGGAAGGCAGGAAGGGGATTACTTTAAAATCTCCTGATTTCATGCTTTCCTTAGAGGTAAAGTTGCCCGAACGAAGTGAGGGCTAAGTTCCTGCTTCGGAATTTCAATAAACTCTATTTTAGACAGGATAACAGGATCAACAGGATAAATAGATGGCTTCTCTCCTGAATCATTTGTTTTTTATCCTGTAAATCCTGTTAATCCTGTCTAAAAAGTTACGAAGCTAAGTTATGAAAGGAGAAATAATATGAACCCGAAACAGAAAATATTAGCGCTGGTAATGGCTGTGGGATTGCTGATATTTATCATTGAGACCGTCCGGAGACGGAAGCTTAGAGAGGAATACGCCTGGCTCTGGGTGCTGATCGGTATCATTATCCTGGTTCTCTCTCTCTGGGAGGAATCTCTAAGGGTAATCACCGGATTTCTCGGCATCGAACTCCCCATCAATACCGTCTTCTTCTTCGGATTGATGTTCGTGGTATTCATAAACCTCCACTTCTCGGTAAAAATATCCCAGCTTACCAATCAGGTTAAACGGCTGACCCAGGAGCTGGCTATAAAGAAAGAGGAGGGACAAATTATAAAGAGTGAAGATCGAACCAGCCTCCGCCAAGGCTACGGCGGGCAGGCGTCGAACCAGCCTTCGCCAAGGCAACGGCGGGCAGGCGCCGAACTCCGAACGTCGAACGACGAGCCAACTGGTGGATAGGGCCGACAGGGAGTTCTTTAATGTCTTTCTTTATTCAACATTCCTTTTTTCAACGTCTGTTATCTTGAGCTTATAGTTTGTGATACCTAAAGTCACAATTATTATCGTTACCTGGAATGGGAAGAATGACTGCCTGACATGTCTAGAATCTCTCCAGAAACTCGTGTCCTACCAACCGTCTATCATTGTAGTCGATAACGGCTCCACCGATGGGACCGCGAGAGCGGTAACTGAACATTTCTCGGGAGTTACGATTATTACCGCTCCCATCAATCTGGGCTTCGCGGGAGGAAATAATCTGGGGATTAAGAGAGCGTTAGCGGAGGGGGCTGATTACATCTGCCTGCTGAATAATGATACGGAAGTCGATCCCCATTTTTTGGAAGAACTCCTCCTCGTTGCCAGGGAAGACCCCCGGGCCGGCATCCTGGGCTCCCGAATCCTGTATCATGACCGGCCGGATATAATCTGGAGTCAGGGGATCGCCGTCAACCGGATCTCCGGAAGAATCTATACGACCTATAATAACCGGAAAGATTCGGAAGTTTCAGGTATTATTACTGAAGTTAACGCCGTCAGCGGCGCGGCTATGCTGTTAAAGAGCGAGATGCTTCGCGAAGTCGGCCTGCTGGATGAAGATTACTATCTCTGTTTCGAGGATGTTGATCTCTGCCTGCGGGCCGGGCGGATGGGATATAAGATAGTTACTGTCTCTTCCTCCCGGGTCCGGCATAAAGTAAGCGGCTCCATGGGGGGGGAGTATTCGGAGATGACGGTTTATTATGCTACCCGCAATCATCTGCTGGTCGGGAAGAAACAACTTCAGGGGACTCTGATACTTCGGGGAATCCGGAGTCCTCTGATAATGCTCTACACGCTTCTCTTTACCGTTGTTACTTCCGGCGGACCTCGCGGTCCCAAACTCCGAGCCTGGCAGCACGGTATCCGCGATTACTTCCGGGGGCATTTTGGAGAACGCGATGGTTGATCTTGCAAGTCCAACCAGATTAATATATATTTCAGCTCAATTTGTATGAAAACTAAAGTAGCGAATGAAATGAGCTAATTTAATGAAGATTATATACATTCTCCTGATAGCGCTGGTCTGTTACAGCCTGCCATTTTTCTTTACTGACGAGGTTATCTCTCCGGATGACCTGGTCTATGACTTCTTCTCTTCCCATCTGGCCGCGACCGGTAAGATCGGATACCGTCCGCCCGGCGACACGATCTTCGGGAGAGAGGGATTTACTCCCAGGTATTTCGTCTATAATTCCCGGGGAGAGACTTTCCCCCGAAAGTTCCCCGGCTTTATCATCTTCTGGGCCGGGTTGAAACGGATCCTTCCGGAGGAGGCATCCCGGCTGGTTAATCCCATCTGTGCCGTATTCGCGCTGTGGCTGCTATTCTTAATAGGGAAAGCGGTATTCCCCGGATTCAATACCCCGCTCCGCGCGGCGATACTTCTAGCCACCATGCCGGTCTTCATCCGTCGCACTTTTGCCTATAATCCGACCCTATTCAACCTGGCAGTATTTCTGGCGGCGCTCTACTTTCTGATCCGGCTTCTTCAGAATCGGAGACTTTACTTCTATCTCGCCTTCGGGGTATTCGCCGGATCCATGATCTGGATTCGGCCGACCAATATTGTCTATCTGGCCGGGTTCGCGATCATGATACTGATCGAACGAAAGAAAGTTATCGGGAAGCGTTTGATTGTCGTGATTATTCTGGTCGTTCTATTCGGGGGGGGATTACTCCTCTATAATCATGCCAGCTATGGCAGTTTCTTTAATCTGGGATATACCGCCGGTCAGCAGCCGGTTGAAACATCTGTCAGCACCAAAGTGCCTCTCAGCATCAGGATGATCATCGACTATCTTAACTTCCATCCCGGGATCTGGATGATGCATATCAAGAACGCGCCCCTGGCATTTATTCTGGCCTTCCCGCTCCTTGTTCTATCCCTGATTGGTTTTCTGACCCCCCGTCGGTCCCGGACTTCCGGTCCGGCACTTTTGCCGGAGGAAGATACTTATGATGAGGTCGGTTCGGGGACTGAGATCGGAAGAGCGTCGTGTAGGGAAAGAGTGTAGATCTCGGTGGCCGCCGTATCATTAAAAACAAAATCATTAAAAAAACTTATTTTAG
>CAKZYZ010000069.1 GCA_937885075.1 uncultured bacterium
CGAGATCTACACTCTTTCCCTACCCGACGCTCTTCCGATCTGCCAAAGCTTTAGCGTAGGCTGGTTCGAAGTTAGTCCTTTTAGCGCCCCCGCCAGCTTCCTATCTCCTGCAATCAAAGCCACGAGGCGAAGCGACAACTTTCAACTTTAGGCACTTTAGCGCACTTTAGGCACTTCTTTACTTAGCATAATCAACCGACCGGGTCTCCCTGATCACCGTCACCCGTACCTGCCCCGGATAATCCATCTCACCTTCAATCCGTTTACAGATATTCCGGGCGATAAGAGAGGTCTCGTTATCTCCGACTTTATCCGGCGCGACCATCACTCGAACCTCCCGCCCCGCCTGAATGGCATAAGCCTTCTTCACTCCATTAAAGGAGAGCGCCAGCTGTTCCAGATTCTCCAGCCGCTTGATATATCCTTCCATTGATCCCGAACGAGCCCCGGGCCGTGCCGCAGAGATAGCATCCGCTGCCTGGGCCAGTACATCGAAGATAGTCTGAGGTTCCACCTCCCCGTGATGAGAGGCAATAGCGTGAACTATAACCGGGGGCAGGCCGTATTTCTTGGCTAGAGCGGCGCCGATCTGAGCATGGGTTCCCTCGACTTCATGATCGACCGCTTTCCCTATATCATGAAGCAGACCAACCTTCTTGGCGGTCTGAATATTCAGCTTCAATTCCGATGCCATGATCCCCATCACAAAGGCTACTTCCCGGGAGTGATCGAGAACATTCTGCCCGTAGCTGGTCCGATAACGAAGTCTCCCTAAAATTTTTATAAGGGGAGGTTTTAATCCATGGATCCCGACCTCAAACGCCGTCTTTTCTCCGGCTTCCCGGATACCCCTCTCTATATCCTTGGTACATTTCCGGACAATCTCCTCAATCCGGGGGGGATGAATACGTCCATCACCAACTAATTTTTTTAACGCCATCCGGGCAATCTCGCGGCGAACCGGATCAAACCCGGATAGGACCACCACCTCCGGAGTATCATCGACAATAATCTCTACCCCGGTAGCGGCCTGGAAAGCGCGGATATTGCGCCCCTCCCGACCGATAATCCTTCCCTTCATCTCATCATTCGGCAATGGCACGGTTGAGACGGTTATCTCGGAGACCTGATCGGAGGCGTATCTCTGGATAGCGAGGGAGATTATCTTCCGGGCTTCCTTCTCAGCTTTGTCATGGGCTTCCGCTTCAATCTGCCGGATCATCAAGGCGGAACTTCTCTCCGCCTCTTCTCGGAGAGAAGAGATCAGGATATTCTTAGCTTCCTCGCGGCTCAACCCTGATATCTGCTGAAGTTTAATCTGCTGCTTATCAATCAGGCCCCTCAGATGCTCTTCTTTCTTGCCAAAGTTCTGTTCCCGTTCCCTGAATCTCTGTTCCTTCTCTTGGTTTTTTCCTTCCCGTCGCTCCAGAAAATTTAGTTTGCGATCAAGGTTCTCTTCCCGGGAATGAATCCTTTTTTCTATCACCTTAAGTTCCTGGCGCTGTTCCTTGGTCTCCTTCTCGAACTTGGCCCGGTTTTTATAGAGATCTTCTTTTGCTTGAAGCGCCAGTTCTTTTCGTTTGGCGGCAACTTCCCGCTCGACATCTTCGATAGTCTTCTTTGCCTGCCGGGTGGCTGATGTTATCATATTTTTGGCCCGGATAGTATAAATCCCGACTCCAATGCCGATGCCGATCAGCACCCCCAGCGCCGTCATTACATAACTTATTGTTTCCATAATATATACGTCTCCTTGTGTGAAAAAGTTAAAAGTGCCTAAAGTGCCTTAAGTGCCTAAAGTTGTTGCTTTCGCCTGGTTGCCGGCTCATTTTCCGTCTTCCGTCCTCCGCTTCCGTCCTCTGTCCTCCGTCCTCCGTCCTCCGTCTTCCGTCTTCCGTCTTCCGTCCTCTGCCTTCCGTCCTCCGCCTTCCGTCCTCCGTCCTCCGCCTTCCGTCCTCCGTCCTCTGTCTTCCGTCCTCCGCCTTCCGTCCCCCCGCACCAAATCACCCTCTCCTCAGTAACTATCACATCCATCCTGACATCATCATCATCCCCGGGTATGGAGTCCACCATCTGGCTCTCGAATGCCAGTGCTATCTTTCTAACCTTCGGGTAAAGGCGGCTTAAAAATCTGTCGTAGTATCCTTTTCCCATCCCGATGCGGTTACCGGAGAGATCAAACGCTACCCCGGGAACTATGATCAGATCAAGTTCGGCGCCTGGTAATTCATGATCCGAATCATATTCCGGCTCCATGATGCCCTTAAATCCGGGAGAAAGATCACGATCCGGATCAGTGATCAGGATAGCCTTCATCTCCCCGACCTCCGGCCTTACCAGAGGAACTGCCACCCGGAGGTTATCATTCAGGGCGGCCTCAATCATCTCCCGGGTATTTACCTCACTCCCGGAAGATACATAAAACATGATTGATCCCGCCCCCTGATAATCCGGAAGCGCAGCCAGACGATCTCCGATGGCCCTGCTTCCTTTCAGCACGTCATCCTGCAAAAGGGAATTCCTTCTCCTCAGTGCCTCTTTCCTGGTTTTCTTCTTCAGCATCATCTCCCCCCCCTCCCCCTGTAACCCCTCCATTCTCTTGCGGATAACCGCCTCATAACCACGGGAGGTGGGGCGATAATACCGCTTATTCTCTTTCATATACCGCTGCGCCACCCAACCCCCCGGATAGTCATGAGGATAGAGATAACTCTCTTTGACTCCTTCCGCTGACTCCGCCCTGGAGGAACTGCTTTTGAGATACGCGGGAATAGGCTGAAGGGGTTTCTCTTCAACATCACGCAAAGCCTCTTTTAGCCCCAGATAAGAAGCATTACTTTTAGGAGCGGTCGCTAAATAAGTAACCGCCTGGGCCATAACCAGGCCGCCTTCCGGCATCCCCAGGTACTCAACCGCCCGGGCACCGTTCATTGCTATAACCAGCGCGTTGGGATCGGCATTGCCGATATCCTCGGAGGCTAGAATTACCAGTCTCCGGGCCAGAAAACGCGGATCTTCTCCCCCCCGGATCATCTTGGCCAGCCAGTAGAGAGCGGCGTCCGGATCACTCCCCCGGATACTCTTGATAAAGGCGGAGATCGTATTATAGTGCTCATCGCCGTTCCGGTCATAGGAGACAAACTTCTTCTGCGCGGCCTCGGCCATAATCTCCGGAGTAACGGCAATTATCCCCGCTGGTCCCGGAGGCGTGGTAATAACCGCCAGTTCCAGCGTATTCAGGGCTCTGCGCGCGTCACCTTCAGCCCATCGAACCAGAAATTTAATCGTCTCTTCCGGTACCACGGCTTCATATCCCCCCAGACCGCGTTCTCTGTCAGTCAGCGCCCGCCGGATTATCCGCTCCACCGGACCGGCGCCCAGGGGCTGAAACCGGAAGAGATGGGAACGGGAGAGGAGCGCCGGGGCCATGGCGTGGAAAGGATTGCTGGTAGTAAGGCCGATAAATGAGATTGTCCCATCTTCAATGTGCGGGAGGAGAACCTCCTGCTGGGCGCGATTAAAACGATGAAACTCATCCACGAAGAGCAAGGTCGCCGCTCCGGAGTTAGCCTGCCGGTTCCGGGCTCCGGCGATTACCTCTTTCAGCCGGGATACATTTGAATCCACCGCGCTTAAAGTAACGAAATGGGATTTTGTGGTTGAACCGATGATCTGTACCAGACTGGTCTTCCCCGTGCCGGGGGGGCCGAAGAAGATAGCGGAATTAATCCGATCGGAGTCGATCAGTCTTCGGAGGAGCTTGCCTTCTCCCAGGAGATCTTCCTGTCCATCCAGTTCGGAGAGATCCCGGGGCCGCATCCGAAAAGCCAGGGACGCGTTAGCGCTGCCGGAATTTATGGTGTCATCCAAAAATAGGTCCATGAAAAAAGCCCTGCCCGACAACAAGGGTTGGGCAAGGCTTATTCCGATACTGAAGGCGGAACGAGAAGAGAGGGAAGTTCTGTTGATCCTATATTACAATTCTACTTCTATTTTTATCCCGTCTTTTCACGTTTCAAACTCTATTCGTGGTAATCTAAATCGAAAACAGCATCTCTGATGCTGATAAAGTAATCGCCTGTATCGTAACACAGTCTTGCTTCCCGGCCCGGAGATCGCCCAGGTGGTAATTCCGTCACGTATTATCCGGTGCGGGTTCTTATCCAACCCGTTGTCTGATTACCTTCGAGCGATTATTATGGCCCCGCCAATTATAGCTTTAGCAGAGGCTGATGAACCGTCGTAAGATTAGTGATCCCGACAAGACTGCCTCCGGCATTCTTCGGGGTATAAGTTCATCACGAAAATCGCTTAATTCAGGTTGTATTATCTGACAATTCAGGTTTTATCTAAAGGTACAATCTAACTCCACGATCAATGATCGCAGAAATTCCTGGTGAATATTTTTTATTGTTGTTTCACAAAGAGTATCACTTGAGGAACGATACTGCAAGCTAAAGGCAAAACTTTTTTTGCCCCCCGGAATCTGATCTCCCCGGTAGAGATCAAAGAGAGAATACTTCTCCAGCAGATCCGGACGATTATTCTCAATCGCTCCCCGTACTTTCCCGTAGGGAACTGACTCATCCACGACCATAGCCATATCTCTCCGGACCGCCGGGTATTGCCCCAGGCTCTTAAAATGAGGTATCCGCCCCCCGGCCTTCAGAAATGGCGAGAGATCCAGTTCCGCCAGATAGACCGGCGCTGAAAGGGAGTAGTTATCGAGGATACTATCCGCGACAGTCCCCGCGAATCCGACCTCCCTGCCATCGATCATTACCCGGGCGGATTGCCCGGGCTGGAATACCGGATGGTCGGTCGGGAGAAAGTCTAATCCATTAAGATCCATCCGCTGACCGATAAGCTCCAGAATCCCTTTCAGGTGATAAAAATCAAGCGCCGGTTCTTCCCGGCACCAGTCGGACTTATCCGGTCTCCGGAAGAGCGCCAGGGAGAAGAGCGGACGCTCCCGGGGAGGCTCATCTTCCGCCCCCAGACTGAATACCTGTCCGATCTCAAAAATATTAACCTGCCTCGCCTTCTGATTCATATTCCGCTCCACGATCTCCAGCAGCCCGGAGATAAGCGTGGTTCGGAGCAGTCCCTGCTCCTTATTCACCGGATTGGTAATCTCGCAGGATAGTCTGAGCGGATGGTCGGAAGGTAGCCGGAGTCTCTCAAATACCCCGGGTGACATAAAGCTGTAAGTGATGACTTCATCAAGACCGAGGCCGAGGCAGATCCCGCGGAGCCGATTCCGGACCGTTTCGTCATTGCCTTTCTTATGGTAAGTTATCCGGCTGACCGGTATAACGGCCGGTATCTTATCGAACCCGGTAAGCCGGGCCACCTCTTCGATCAGATCCACCTCCCGGGTCAGATCCGGGCGCCAGGACGGAATCTTAAAAGTAAGCCTTCCCGGTTCATCTTCTTCTTCCAGCTCTAATTCCAGACTCGAAAGCAGTTCTATTATCTTGCTCTCCCCGGTGGGATATCCCAGGAGAAGTTCTGTTCTTTCCGGTCTTATCCCGACCCGGGAGTTTTCAAAGGCCTGCTTTCGGTCATCGATCATCCCCTTTGCCGCCTCTCCGCCGGCCAGTTCAACAATCAGGGCGGCAGTCCGGTCCAGGGCGTAGTCGGCGACCAGAGGATCGGCTCCTCTCTCAAATCGCCGGGAGGCATCTGAGCTCATCCCCAGCGAGCGGGCCGTCCGGCGGATACTGATCGGATCAAAGTACGCGCTCTCCAGTAATACCGTGGAGGTAGCATCCCCGATCTCGGTATGGAGTCCTCCCATCACACCGGCTACCGCGACCGGATTCTCCCGATCGGCAATGACCAGCATCGACGGATCGAGTTTTCGTTCATCCCCGTCGATCGTTACTATCGCTTCTCCCGGTCCGGCTTTCCGGACAATAATCTCTCCTCCGATAAGCCGGCTGTGATCGAAAGCATGGAGAGGATGCCCCAGTTCCAGGAGCATATAGTTAGTGGCATCGACCACATTATTGACCGGTTTGATCCCGCAGAGTATTAACCTACGGCGGAGCCAGAGCGGACTCCGGGCTACCTTGATACCGCGGATCAGCCGGGCGCAATAACGGGGACAGAGGTCATAATCAAGAATGGTTACCGCCGCGGCTTCTCCGATCGGAGATCCGGTCTCTTCCAGGTTTACTTCCTCTTCTTTCAGTCTCCGACCGGTCAGAGCGGCTATATCCCTGGCCACCCCCCGGTGACTCATGAGGTCCGGACGGTTCGGGGTAAGATCAATCTCCAGGATCGTGTCTTCCAGCTTTAAAGCCTCGGATAGGGGTTGACCGGGTATAAACTCCTCGGAGAGTTCCATGATCCCCTGATCGTTGTCATCGAGACCCAGCTCTTTCTCGGAGCAGAGAATGGCTTCCGAGACCCGGTCTCCGATATTTCTAACCTCAACCACCCTGCTCTCTCCGGCCATATGCCCCCCCGGCAGCATTACCGCGGTAAGAAGATTCACCCGGACATTGGGTGCCGCGCAGAGAGTATCAACTTCTCTCCCCCCGATATCAACCCGGCACCAGCTCCAGGCCGGTTTCTCCTCATCGGGCTCCGCGGAGACCACCCGCCCCACCACCACTTCGGTGAACAAGGGGCCGATCTTCTCCACCCGCTCAACCTCAGCCCCGGAGAGCGTCAGCCTCTCCGCCAGCGCCTCCGGACCGAGATCAATCGGAATAAATTCTTTTAACCAATTGTAACTTATCTTCATTTTAAGTTATCGCCTGCGGCGCTAACTTAGCGGAAAAACACTGAAGTTAACGCCATTTGACTATCTTCCAATCTCTGCGATCTACAATATCTAATTATTCTTCAACGAGGAGATTTACCACGAAGAACACGAAGGACACGAAGAATTATTGAGGAATAAATATAATTTAGCTCAATTTAAAAAACCTTCGTGATCTTCGTGTCCTTCGTGGTTTCAATTAGTTTTATTCCAATTAAAATTGATGGAGAAACCTTAGGTCATTCTCATAAAAAAGCCGAATATCATTGATCCCGTATTTCAGCATGGCGATCCTCTCTATCCCCATGCCGAAGGCAAAACCGGTATACTTTTCCGGATCGTATCCGACCGCCTTGAATACTTCGGGATCGACCATCCCCGCGCCCAGAATCTCCAGCCAGCCCCGCCGGGAACAGAGGGGACATCCTTCTCCGCCGCAGACCACGCAGGAGATATCTACCTCGGCGCTCGGTTCGGTAAAGGGGAAGAAACTGGGACGGAAACGGAGCCGGGTATTCCTGCCGAATATCTGATGCGCGAACTCGGTCAGGATCCCCTTCAGGTCGGCCAGGGTCACTCTGCGATCAACCATCAACCCTTCCAGCTGGTGAAACATCGGGGAGTGGGAAGCATCGGCGGTATCCGCCCGGAAGGCCTTACCGGCACAGATCATCCGGAGCGGGGGCTGGGTCTTCTCCATGGTTCTGATCTGAACCGGAGAGGTATGGGTCCGGAGCAGCGATCCTCCCTTGAGATAAAGGGTATCCTGCATATCCCGGGCCGGGTGGTCGGACGGCATATTCAGCGCGTCAAAATTATAGTACTCGGTCTCAATCTCCGGTCCGCTCTCCAGCTTAAAGCCCAACCCGGAGAATACTTCAATAATCTCATCCAGGGTCGCGGCCACCGGGTGTTTCCGGCCTCTCAGAAAAGAAATCCCGGGGAGAGTAACATCTATAGCTTCTTCTTTTGCCTTCCGTTCCGCGTCACGGGATTGGAGGGAACTCAGTATCCCGTCAAAGCGCTTCTGGAGTTCGATCTTCAGTTGATTGGTCGCCTTACCCATCCGGGGACGATCTTCAACCGGGAGTTCCTTGATCGAACGGATCAGCAGGGTCAGACGCCCCTTTCTCCCCAGATAAGCAACCCGGAGAGCCTCCAGGCTCTCCGGGTCGGAGATGGTCTCAAGTTCGGCCAGAGCCGACTGCTTTAATTCCTGTAATATCTGGTCCATGGAATAAAACCGGTAATCAGTAATCAGTGATCGGTAATCGAAAAAGAAGAACAGTAATCAGTAAATGGTTATCAGTGATCAGTACGCTTCGACTTGGTCACCACCGATCACCGATAACCGATTACTGATTATTATTCGCGACTTCCTTCACCAGCTGCGAAAATACATCGGAGTGATGCGTGGCCAGCTCAGACATGATCTTCCGATTTATGGTGATCCCGGCTTTACCTAACAGACCGATAAATTTGGAGTAAGAGATGCCTTCCAGGTTAGCGCCGGCCCGGACCCTGGTAATCCAGAGAGTACGGAAATCCCGTTTTCTCAGTTTACGTCCCCGATAAGCCTCTGCCTGGGCACGCATAACTGCCCCCCGCGCGGTACGGTGGAGTTTACTTCTTCCTCCCCTGAATCCTTTAGCCAGCTTTCTGATCTTTTTTCTTCGGCGATGTCCGGCAACCGCCGTCTTTACTCTTGTCATAGTATTACCTCGTTATGTATTAGTTTTATCTTCCAGAGAGTGTATATCCTGATCAATCATACTCCGGGTTTAACTCAGCAGTTTCTTGATATTCTTCGCCATTTTGCCGCCCAGTACATGGTCAGCCCTAAGTCTCCTCTTCCTCTTCCGGCTCTTTGAATTAAGAAGATGGCTCTTCCCGGCACTCCGGAAGATAACCTTTCCCTTCTTAGTGATCTTGAATCTCTTCTTCATTCCTTTGTTGGTCTTCATTTTTGGCATAATAACTACTCCTGATAATTTATCGTTTGTAAGGTTTCAGTAAACCCCGTTGCCCCGTGCTCGTAGAGGCCCCGCCGCCGGCGGGGCCATCGTGTGGCAGCCTGAAGGCAGCCGCTACGAGAGGACGGGGTTAACTGAACCCTTACTATCATTTATGTAGAACTCAGTGCGTCAAATATTAAACGCACTGAATAAATCTATTAAATTGTGAATCTAATCGACCTCCAGCAAGTGCTACTTGCCCGGGTAGCCATAAGTATTTTTTAACCCTATGCACCTACCTTGAGCTGGATCCAAAGCCTCAAGAAACCCGGTCGAAAGCGAACAACTTTAGGCACTTTTCCGCCAGAGGCGGATCAGCCTCTGGCTGAAGCGCATTTCAAACTTTAGGCACTTTCAACTTATTTCACTTTAGCGCACTTTAGGCACTTACTTCTCCCTACGTTCCTGGGTTAGTCGGAGTGATAACAGTAGCCAGTCTCCGTCCCATCATCCGGGCGTTACCTTCCACATGGCCATACTCTTCCAGGTCTTTAATCATTCTCTCTAATATATGCCGTCCATGCTCCTGGCGGATCATCTCCCGGCCTCTGAAGGTCAAAGTCACCCTCAGTTTGTCGCCCCGGCTCAGAAAACCGATCGCTTTGCGCAGCTTTACCTGATAGTCATGTTCCTCTATCCGGGCCTTCAGCTTAACTTCTTTCAGTTTTCCGATATGCTGCTGCGCCTTGGTCTTCTTCTCCCGTTTGGCCAACTCATATTTGTATTTCCCGTAATCGAGAATACGGCAAACCGGAGGGACTGATTTCGGGGCTACGCAGACCAGGTCAAGATCTTTATCACGGGCTAACCGCAACGCCTCGTCCAGGTCCAGAATTCCCAGCTTAGTACCATCCGTATCAATAGTTCTAACTTTATTGGCGCGGATATCCCTGTTAATAAAAATATTTCTTCGAATCGTATGTCACCTCCATGTTTTCCTGCTTCCCAGAAAGCAGTTTATTATATACTTATAGGACTTAGCCCTCACTTCGCTCGGGCAACTTTTCCTCTAAGGAAAGCATGAAAGCAGGAAAATTAAAATACTCCCACTCCTGCCTTCCTGCTTTCCTTAGGGGTTATTGAAATTCCGAAGCAGGAACTTAGTCCTCACTTCGCTTACTTATCTCCTGATTCAGTACCTCCAGGCATTTCTCTATCTTCCATTCTCCCTGCTGCCCGGCCTGGATCTTTCTCACCGCTACTGTCCTGGACTCTTCTTCCGCCGCGCCGACCACCAGCATATATGGAATCTTTCGATTCCGGGCGGCGCGAATCTTATAGCCAATCTTCTCGTTCCGTTCATCAAGTTCGACCCGGATACCGGCGGACTGGAACTGTCTCTTAAGATCCCGGCCATACTCTACGGTCTTCTCGGATATCGGCAGTATTATCGAGATCGGAAGAGCACACGTCTGAACTCCAGTCACACTGATATATCTCGTATGCCGTCTTCTGCTTGAAAAAAAAAAAAAAACAAGAACCCACCACACCCCCCCCCCCCTCCCCCTCCCCCCCCCCATGAATCACTTACATCTACCTACATCTCCAACATCGCACTATCGTACC
>CAKZYZ010000070.1 GCA_937885075.1 uncultured bacterium
GATCCTCTTAGGCGTAGAAAAACTGAACAAAGAAGTTAGAATACCATGGTTGGGGAATAAGCCGCTGAAGGTCATTTGGACGCCTTAGTAAATGACGCTTAAAAGGCCTGTGGAAATCGGTGTTAAACAACTCGGGATCTTGAAGCAGTAAAAGTAGCTGCGAATCCGCAAATTTTATCTCCCAAGATAGATACGTTACATAAGCGACTGGCTAAAGCCAATGAAAATGTTTGGAATGGAAATCAGATCTGGTGCCGGGAGGGAAGCTTTCAGTGAACCCCGTCCTCTCGTAGCGGCTGCCTTTGGCTGCCACACGATGGCGACCTGAAGGTCGCCGCTACGAGCACGGGGCGACGGGGGTTCACTGAAATCTTACGCCCGGAGTGGCCGGAATAATGCCATAATTAATTGTGATCTGGTAACCTCACTTTTTTTCTTGATTTAAAAGAAGAAAAGATAATAATATATTCTTTTCAAGAATGGTTGATACTGTTAACCGCCCTATGATCAGGGCAAGCGATAAGGAGGGCAGGTATGAAGAGAATGGTAGCTTTGCTGGTGGGGGTAAGTTTACTACTCTTTATGGGATCCAGGGCTCCGGCCAGTCCCGCGGCCGGTCTGGAGTTTCATGGGCTGTATGGCTTTAATTTCAGTGATGATGACCTGGAACTTGAAAAAGGCTGGGGCGGCGGGGCATCGCTTGTTCTCGGCCTGGGCGATTTCGTCAAACTGGACCTGGGCGGAGATTATATTCGTCCCCAGGTGAAGGACGCCGGCGATAATGATTATGTCCAACTTATCCCGGTCACTGGAACCATCCGGTTCGGCCCGCGTCTTGATTTTGCCTACATTTATGTTGGCGGCGGTGGTGGATACAGTTTCAATGCACTGGATATGGATAGTGCTGTTGATGATTTTTTTGAACTGGAAGATTGTGTGACCTATCATGCCTGCGGCGGATTTGAGCTGGCCTTTACCGAAGATGAGACGATCGGATTTCGGGGTGAGTTTCGTTACGTATGGCTCACGCCCGAGTTAAAGGAAAAGGCAACCGGCGACAAGGAAGATTGGAAGATGGACCATATGCAGGTCCGCGGCGGATTCGTTGTCAATTTTTAAATTTTTCGCTGAAGGCGAAAAATTTAATCTGCTTCGCTTATATCGGAGCTGATATCTGTTGGTATGGAATAGTTCGTTTATCAATGTAATAAAGCATCCCCGGTTAGCCGGGGATGCTTTATATATCAAGGAGTCTTTCTATATGCGGATTTTGGTTCTGGGAGTGATACTTCTGAGTTTCCTGTGGTTCCCGGCGGTTCTTCCCGCCCAGTCAACTGGTTTTGATCTCCATGGGATCTATGCCTTTGATTTTGACGGGGATACGGGAGCACTTGGTGAAGCTGATTATGATAATGTGCCCGGAGGGGGGGCGTCGTTCTTCTTCGCGTTTATCCCCAGTGTTCGTCTGGAGTTCGGGGCCGATTGGATTGAGACCAGGAATAAGGATCTGGATAACTCTCATCTTAAGATCAGTCCCCTGACCCTCGGAATCCGGGCCGGTCTCCCGCTGGAGCGTTTTTACCTCTATCTGGGTGGAGGGCTGGGATACGCCATCTACCGCCTCCAGTTAACCGGTGACGCCGAACGTGACCTGGCCACCCGGGGAATTTATAGTCCGGGTATCGATAGCGATATAACTTATTTTGCCATGGTGGGGGCCGAGATGACGGTCAGCGAACATATCGGTCTCCGGATGGAATATCGCTACAGCTGGATGAGGACAGAGTATAAATACGATGATTACCTGGGGAATGAAGAGGAAGAAGATCTGAATCTCGACCATCAGCAGCTCCGGGCCGGGCTGGTGGTATATTTTTAGAACATAGCGCCTTTGGCGCAACCTTGTAGTGCAGGACTTCAGTCCTGCCTTCGTTGGGCAGGACTGAAGTCCTGCACTACGAGCTTATTGAGATTCCGAAGCGGGAACATAGCCCTCACTTAGCTCGGGCAACTTTTCTTCTAAGGAAAGCAGGAAATCAGGAAAATTAAAATACTCCCTCCTCCTGCCTTCCTGCCTTCCTTAGGGGTAATTAAATTGCGAAGGTGAACCAGCAGGCGACGTCGATCGCGGTTCCTTTTTTCTCTTCCTTGATCAGGAAATCCCTCACCCGATCTTTCTCCACCAGGACCACTTCAATCTCTTCTTCCGGTTCCAGTTCCTGCCGGGGTTCAGCATTCTCCGGACCGTTCTCATCTATCTCCATCTCGAATACCACCACATCACAGTCAAGTATAGCCGGGTTGATCTTTAACACCGGACTCCGGCTGACAATCCTCCCGATATATCCGGTCTCTTCTTTCAGTTCGTTATGGGCCTGCTTTCTGAGATCGTGACCCGGATTGACCACACCGGCCGGAAGGGCGATGACATGCCGGTTAATCCCGGCCCGAAACTGGCGGAGGAGGATGTACCGTCCGGAGTGGATCATCCAGGCCAGGATGATGATGACAGTCTCGGACTTACTCCGTTCCACCACCTCCCAGTCGACCACCTCTCCGAGAACCGAACGGTAAGTAGCCCGTTTGATGGAGAGCCAGTCCCCCTGAAAGATTATCTTTTCTTCTCGATCTCGCATGAAGTTTATAAATTAGCTCACTTCGTTCGCTACTTTATCCGGTCCCGGTTGATTCAACCGGGACAATAATTTTTACTTTGTAAAAATTATTATCTTTTGAATTCGATATTATTTTGTGTTTATTGTCCCGGTAAATTTAATTCAACCAGCCGGGATCCCGAAGTATTTCGGGAGAGAAAATTCCGAAGCAGAAACTTATTATTTCGGCGCAGCAGAAATAAGAATGAAGAGATCGAGGGCGAAGCCCAGGAGCCAGTGGGCAATTATTACGGCGCGGATCGAGCGGCAGCGGAATGCCACCAGTCCGAAGATGATGCCTCCCGGGAGGGCCAGGATCAGCTCCGGCATTGGTTTTGATACGTGGAGCAGGGTGGAGATAACCGCCTGAAAGATAAGCGCGCCGGTGGTTCCCATTGAGTCTTTCAGGCCGAAGAGCGCGAATCCCCTAAAGAAAAACTCCCATCCGATATAGTAGAAGATATAGGTAAACTCATAGAGGATGAATACCGTGATATTCTGCCCCTTTAAGGGGAAGGTGGATAGTCTGGAGATGAAGAGAGGGTATTGCTGACGAAATTCAGGTTGACTGGAAGAGAACCAGGCCATTACCAGGACCAGAGGAATCCCCCAACTCAGGAAGAGCCATCCGATCCGGCGATCTCCGGCTTGCCAGCCGTAGTCACGGGGTTTTTCATGAAGGATATTCTTAATAAGCACCATCGGGAGGAAGAAGAATAAGATGAGCGTTACCGCGAACTGGTAGAGGCTGGGAGCTAGAAAACCGAATGTCCCTCCATCAGTGAAACTCCCCAGGTATTTCTCGTAGAAAGAAGGGGTTCCCACCAGGAAGTAGAGGAGCGATACAAACAGAACTGTTCCAATGATCAGGACAGGTTTTTTTGTGTTTATATTTTCAGTCATTTTGAACTTAGCTTCACAACTATTTAACCGCGGATGAAGCGGATTATGCTGATTAAAAGAAAAAACAATCCGCCTAATCTGCTTCCCCGCTTCCTTCGGGACAAGAATCCGCGGTTTATTGTCCCGGTAATATCAATTAAGACAACCGGGATCCCGAAGGATTTCGGGAGAGGAAATTCCGATACAGGAGCTTAGCTTCGCAACTATTTGCCAGCAAGACACTAAAGAATAAAAGATTCAAGAACTATTTCTTCTTTACATCTCCCCCCAGGATACTTCCGATGGGTTTGAGCGGTTCGATATTATCACAGAGAATCTGGATACAGGTAGTGAGCGGGGTGGCCAGGATCATCCCCACCGGTCCCCAGATGAACCCCCAGAGGATCAATCCCAGCAATATCGTTAGAGGATTCTGGTTGACCCGTTTTCCGATGAAGAGGGGGGTAAGTATATTGCCCTCGATATTCTGGATACCGACTATGATCACGAGCATAATTATGGCGGTTCCATAGGAGTCATACTGGAAGAGGGCGATGACAACCGGCGGGATGATGGCCAGTAAAGCGCCTATATACGGGATATAATTCAGTATCCCGGTCAGAGGACCCCAGATATAGGCATAATCGATCCCGAAGCTCAGCAATACAATAGTAACCGCGATTGCCAGCCCCAGATTAAGTGCCGTACGGATGATGATATATCCCCCGATCCCATCATTTATTGATTCTATGATCTCAGCCGCTTTTCCTCCATCCCTCGAACCCCAGGCGGAGATAAGCTTCTCCTTGAAATTCTTCGCGCCGGCCAGGAGGAATATCAGGAAGAAGAAGACCAGGACAAAGTCCGAGAGGATGGAGAAGACCGAGAGGAGGGCGGTGAAGATATTCCCGATAATCCCGGCGAGGATGGAAGAGGCGCTCTTGGCCGGCGGTGCTGAGCCTTGAACCCCATGTTCTCCCGGCAGAATTGTCGCGAACTTCTCCACCACATTGCTATAGGCCGATATCACACTGTCAAGATTCTCTTTCAATGCCTCCTTGTATTGAGGAATTGCCTGGATAAACCCGGAGATCTCGTTGCCGATTATTATGCCGGCGGCCAGGAATACACCGAGAAATATGAGGAGGACGATCGCCACCGCCAGACCATAGGGGACCTTCAGTTTCGTCAGCAGGTTAATTACCGGATAGAGGATGTAAGCGAGAAAGATGGCTAGGGCGAAGGGGATGAGCATGGATTTGAGAAGGTTCAGGACCACCATCAATAGAACGAAGGAGATGAAGAGGAGTGGATAGGTGACCAGCGGCGATGCGTCCGGGGGTAATTTGATCAGTGGAGTTCTTTCTTTATTCATAATTTTTCTGCTCCTATATTTTTTTCTCTTTAGGATACTATTTTACCATGCATCTAAAAGCAAGTGCAAATCTGGTAATTTAAGGTAATCTCCTGCTTCGGAAGTTTCCCGATATCCATCGGGATCCCGAGTTGTCTCATATTTAAGTCTCGGGACAATAACCTCTAAGGAAAGCAGGAAGGCAGGGGGGGGATTACTTTAAATTCTCCTGATTTCATGCTTTCCTTAGAGGAAAAGTTGCCCGAGCGAGGCGAGGGCTAAGTTCTTATAAATTTAGGCCGCCGAGAAAAAATATGGGTAAAATAATTGAATAATCCGGATGTTTTTCTTGACATAGATAGGCCGGTTAGTTTAATCTGGCAAAATCAAGGAAAAATATAGCTAAAAAGTATGAATATCTACCCTGAAATCGAATTACCCCTGACCGATCCCCAGTCTGAGATCCTTACGGTTATCGGTGATTTTCTTCAGAGGAGGCGTTACCCGCCGACGATAACCGAGATCCAGCGGGAGTTGGGAATCTCAAATCCCGGGACTGTCCATAAGGCTCTCACCGCTCTGGAGAAGAAAGACTATATCACCAAGGAGAAGAATATTGCGCGCGGTATCCGGCTTACCCCGCTGGGAGCTGAGATCTGTGCCCGGGAGAGGCAGTTGATACTAGAACTGGATTTAAACCAAAATTAACGGAACATACTAATCATACTAACCTTAACAGGAGGAAGAGATGCAGATAGCAGAAGAAATCATGCATGAGAATTGTCGTATTAATCATTCATACCTGATCGAGATGGATGGGTCCCGATATCAGGCACGGTTTAAGGGATACCCCGATCAGAATCAGTACAATCCCCATTTCGAAATAGTGGGACAGGCCGGTGCCCTGAAGGTCTTGCGGGAACTGGACTGAACCGATTATTTTTGATCCCCCCCCTGATGTATTCGGTATCAGGGGGGGGATTTTTTTGTTCAGAATTTTTCTTTTGGTATATACTAGAACTTAGCCCTCGGCTTTGCCTCGGGCAACTTTTCCTCTAAGGAAATCAGGAAATCAGGAAAATTAAAATACTCCCTCCTCCTGCCTTCCTTAGGGGTTATTGTCCCGAGACTTAAATATGAGACAACTCGGGATCCCGATGGATATCGGGAAACTTCCGAAGCAGGAACTTAGCTCCGCAACTTTTTTGCCACTAAGACAGAAAGAAAAGAATTAAAGATTCAATAACGAGGTTTCGGCAGGACGATTTAAAGACAAGAGAACTTAAAAGCAGGACGATTGCAGGCAGGACTATTAAAGAAAGAGTGCTGAGTTGCACCGGTTGCCGGGCTGAGGCAATCTGTGTGAATCTGTCTTCTAATCTGTGTTGATCTGTGTATTTTAAAGAAAACGGACAAACCGATTTTCATCATCAACCAGGATTCTTTTGGGATCGATAGGGGTATCGCTTAACTCGTAGCCCATGATGATGACCTGATCGCCTTTTTTAATCAGATGGGCGGCAGCGCCGTTCATGCAGATTATCCCCGAACCGCGCTCTCCCCGGATGACATAGGTCTCCACCCGGGCACCGTTGGTGTTGTCGACTACCAGGACCTTCTCTCCGATCATCAACCCGGTCTTATCGATCAGGTCCTGATCGATGGTTATACTGCCGATATATTCCAGGTTGGCCTCGGTGACTGTGGCCCGGTGTATTTTGGAACGTAAAATCCATCTCATAATAAGTTATTCCCGCCGTTGGCGGGACTAACTTAGTGGAAGTACACTAAGTTAAACGCCGCTTGCTTATTTTTAACTCTATCCTAAATTCAGGGTCAGCAGTATAGTTAAGGATACTAACAACGTCAACTATTCAATTATTGATTATGAGCGTAACAATTGAAATTCTTCTCTGGGTGATGGTCTCTGTCTTTTTTCTTGTCGGGCTGGCCGGGAGCATTATTCCCGGGATGCCCGGACCGCCGGTGGTCTTTGCCGGCGCGCTCATCTATGGTCTGCTGACCGGCTTCGCGGAGATTGGTTGGGTCCTGCTCCTGGTACTGGGTCTTCTGGCCGGGGTCTCCCAACTCCTTGATTACCTGGCCTCGGCCTACGGCGCGAAAAAATTCGGAGGGAGCAGCTGGGGGATCTGGGGGTCACTGATCGGTGGCCTGGTCGGGTTCTTCATCTTTAACATCCCGGGAATGATAGGCGGACTTTTTGCCGGAGCGGTTATAATGGAACTATGGAAGGGGAAGAAAGATACCCGGACCGCCCTTAAAGTAGGGGGAGGAAGCCTGCTGGGTTTCCTGGGGGGGACCCTGATGAAGGTAGTCTTCAGCCTCCTGATGATCGGGCTCTTCCTGGTGGATGTCCTGGGCTGATTTAGAGAATGGGTTTCTTTATTTCTTAATCTCTTCTTATGGGCAAAGAAAATATAGAAGAATATTTTTTTCGCAAAAAAAAGATTTTGCTTGACTCTCCGGAGAATATTACTTACTATCTGCGAGCTTCGCTCAAGGTAGACGAGGGTGTACTTTTTTTTAAAAATTTTCGGAAGAGACATTTTCGTTTATTATTAAACGGGTATGGTTGTGTGTAAGACCCGCAACGCCCCTTTCATACCCGATTCCAGCTGTGCATCCGCCGGCTTTATCCCGAACGAAGTAAACTGACTTACTAGTGATGTTAAGACAGACAACGAACTTCTATAGCAGAGTTTGATATGGAAGTTAACAACAGTAATTTTTAATTTTCGCCTCAGACGAAAATTAAAAGGAGGAAGAACAATGGGAAATCTGAAAGGCAAAGACTTAATCTGTACCCAGGATTGGGCCAAGGAAGATCTGGATAAATTATTTAAACTGGCATTCGAGATGAAGCAGGACCGCTTCGGGGAGAAGTATCTTGATCTTCTCTACCGGAAGCAGTTCTTTATGTTCTTCTTCAATCCGTCGCTCCGGACCAGGCAGTCATTTGAAGCTGCCGCCACCGAATTAGGCGCCCACGCTCAGTTCCTGGAGCCCGGCGCGATGCGGCTCAAGACCGCGAAATCGGCCGGGGAGACGATCGAGGACGCGGCCCAGGTGATGGACCGCTATGCTTTCGGTCTCGGTATCCGGATGCTGGAGGCCAAGATCAGCGCGTACGGAGAAGCGGATGAGATTATTCGTGAGTACGCCAAATATACCAAAATGCCGGTTATCTCGATGGCCCACGACAAGTTCCACCCCTGCCAGGGGATCGCGGACCTGATGGGCTGGATGGAATGGCTGGCCCCGGAGGGGAAACAGAATACCGGTACCTTAGCCGAAGAGTTCAACCCGGAAGCTCTCGCCGGCAAGAAACTCCTCCTCACCTGGTCCCAGGGCGCGCTCTGCCGTTCCTGGTGTTCAGCTCAGGAGGCGGCCCTGATCGCCAGCCGCTACGGGATGGATGTTACCATCGCCCATCCGGAAGGCTACGAACTTGACCCGGAAGTCATCGCCTCGACCAAGGCTAACTGTGAGGAGAATGGCCGGGAGTTCGTCGAGACAAATGATGCCGAAGAAGGATACAAGGGAGCCCATGTGGTCTACTCCCGGAACTGGATGAGCCCGGAGGCGTATCAGAACGGTGAGCTTCTGAAGGCTGCCGAGATCGAGAAAGCCATGAAGTATTCGGGTTGGACCTGTACCTCCGATCGGATGGACATGACCGATAACGCCATCTTCACCCACCCGATGCCGATCGACCGGGGATCCGAGGTGGTGGACGCGGTGGCCAGCGGCCCCAACTCCTGCATCTTCGATGTAGCCGAGAACCGCCTCCATGGCCAGAAAGCAATCATGGCCGCCACCATGGCCGGATTTCTTGACTGAGTCTAAACGGTAAGCGGTAAGCAGTGAGCGGTAAGCGGTTGCCCGGTTCCCGGGCGGCGTTTTCCCGCTAACTGCTTACTGCTCACTGGTCGTCTTTCAATAAAAGAAAAATTATAGAGTATAAAATTATCAAATGGCGTTAATTTTAGTGTATTTACACTAATTCGTTAGCGCCGTAGGCGCTAACTTAAGGAGTACCAAGATGAGAAAAGTAATTGTAATAGCTTTGGGCGGAAACGCCATCAAACAGGCCCACGAGCAAGGGACGGTCGAGGAGCAGCGGGCTAATATCGCTACCACCTGTGAGCAACTGGTCAATATGTTAATTTATGGGAACCGCCTGGTTATTACCCATGGAAACGGGCCCCAGGCCGGGAGTCTTCTGATTCAGCAGGAAGCCGGTGTGGCCGAAGTTCCGGCCCAGCCCATGGATGTTGTGGGCGCTATGACCCAGGGCCAGATCGGCTATATGTTCCAGCAGACCCTTCAGAATATGCTCTGGGACAAGCAGGTTCCTCTCCCGGTGGTCTCGATCGTCAATCAGGTTCTGGTTAGTGAGGACGACCCGGATTACCAGGATCCCTCCAAGCCGGTTGGTCCTTTTTATACCAAGGAAGAGGCTGAGAAACTCGGCGCGGAACGGCCCGAGTATGTAATTAAGGAAGTAAAGCCGGAAAATGTAGAGAGACGCTTCCGGCGGGTAGTTCCTTCTCCGGAACCAATCAGGAATATCGAGTATCTCGCTATCCGGAAGATGGTTGACAGCGGAATGGTGGTCATCGCTTCCGGCGGTGGCGGTATCCCGGTTGTTTATGATGAGAACAAACGGTTGAAAGGGACTGCCGCGGTTATTGATAAGGATAAAGCGGGTGAAGTTCTGGCTACGGTTGTCGGCGCCGATGTCTTTCTGGTTCTGACCGACATCGCTCATGCCAAGATCAATTTCGGAACGCCGGAGGAGAAAGATGTCGGCCTCATTACCTACTCAGAGATGAAGAAACTCTCCGAGGAAGGTCACTTCAAGGCCGGATCGATGGGGCCGAAAGTTCTGTCCTGCCTCCGCTTCATCGAGTGGGGCGGCCAGCAGGCAATCATCACCAGTCTGGATAATGCCATCGCCGCGTTGAGAGGCGAGTCGGGCACCAGAGTTGTGCCGGATACCAAGTAATAATTTTTTTCCTTCGGGAAATAATCTGATAAAAGCCCTGCGGCTACGTTGTGATTTTGCGGTGTAGTCGCGGGGCTTTACACTGTCAGCTTCGGTATTTTAATAAACCGTAGATTCTTGCCCCGAAGAGAGCGGGGAAACTGATTAGACGCCCGTCCGGTAGAGCCGCCGGGTCTGACGGAGATTGTTTTCCCTTAATCCGCATAATTCGTGTAATTTCTCCGCCCCGAAGTTTTAATCGGGGGCGTAATTCGTAGTTCAAGTCACTTGCCCGAGGCGAATCTTTCAACTTTAGGCAATTTTAACTTAAGAACGTTGCCCGAACGAAGTGAGGGCTAAGTTCCTGTATCGGAATTTCAATAATCTCGTAGTGCAGGACTTCAGTCCTGCCCAACGAAGGCAGGACTGAAGTCCTGCACTACGATGTTGCGCCGAAGGCGCTATGTTCTAAATTGGAGTGATATTATGAGCAACATCAAAGGTCTGAAATGTATCTCCTGCGGACAGGAGTATGAAGTTGAAGGGATGCAGTATATCTGCGAAAAGTGCGGGGGGAATCTCGATGTAGTCTATGACTACGGAGAGATCGCATCTCGCTTAACCAGGGAGTCCCTGGCGAAAGATACCGATTACTCCGTCTGGCGGTACTGGGACCTCCTCCCTTTATCGGACCGATCTAATATCATGCCGCTCCAGATCGGCTGGACCCCACTCTACCGGGCAAAGCGGTTGGAGCAGAAACTCGGCCTGAAATCTCTTCATATGAAAGATGACGGGAGAAACCCGAGCGGTTCGTTCAAGGACCGGGCCAGTTCGGTGGCGATCTGTAAGGCGCTGGAACTGGATTTCAAGGTCATCGCCGGCGCCTCGACCGGGAACGCCGCCTCTTCCACCGCCTGTCTGGGCGCCAGTCTGGGGATCAGCCCGACCATCTTTGTCCCGGCCGCCGCGCCCGAGGCTAAAGTGGCCCAGCTCCTGGTCTTCGGGGCAACCGTCTACGCGGTCTCTGGGACCTACGACGAAGCCTTTGATCTCTGTACCGAGATCTGCGCGGAGTACGGCTGGTTCAACCGGAATACCGGCTACAACCCCTATACCCGGGAGGGGAAGAAGACCGTCTCCTTTGAGATCTGCGAGCAATTAGGCTGGGATGTCCCGGATACGGTCCTGGTGCCGGTCGGGGATGGGAATATCATCTCCGGTGTCTGGAAGGGATTTAAGGACCTCAAAGCCGTCGGTCTGATCGACCGCCTCCCCCGCTTGATCGCGGTCCAGTCCGATAAAAGTTCAGCCGTGGTTGACGCTCTGCTGGGTGACGGGAAGGTGAGGACTATCGAGGCCACCACGGTCGCCGATAGTATCTCGGTCGATCTCCCCCGGGATGGTGATGCCGCGGTCAAGGCGGTAAAGGAGTCAAACGGCACCGGCATCCTGGTCAGCGACGAAAAGATCCTCCAGTCAATCCTGACCGTGGCCCGGGGGGCGGGTATCTTCGGTGAACCGGCCGGGGTTACCGCCTACGCGGGACTGGAGAAGATGAGGGAAGAAGGCACGATCGGTGATGATGAGAGAGTAGTCTGCCTGGTTACCGGGAATGGCCTAAAGGACGTCAAGTCCGCCATCAAGGTCGCCGGTGAGCCGGTCTCCATCCAGCCCACACTCGCCTCCTTCCAGGAATCAGTTGGTCCAGCATAGAGCACCATTTTATCTCGACAGATTATAGTGTAGGATTTTAGTCGTCTCCCGGGGGATTCCAGTTAGGTAATGTTTCAGTAAACCCCGTTGTCTTATATATTTCCTCACAATTTATCTGGATCTCTTTGACCCTGTAGCCGCGATCGGTGACCGCGGACCCGATGGTTGCCGGCTACAGCACCAAGCCATGATCACGAGTTGACGGGGTTCACTGAAACCTTACCCAGTTAGTTCTATGCCTATCAATTATTTCCCTTAGAGGTCCAGTTTTGACCCCAAAACTGGACCTCTAAGGGCTGTGAGTGGCCCTGATTAGTTGTTAGTGGTTTATTTTTAGCGCGTTACGCAGGTCCGACCCTCTTGTACCCTCTTGTACCGAAGTATAAAATCAGTCATTTCTTTCAGATTTAAATACACATAACCCATCTTCCGGGGTAGGTCAATGAGTTTACATCAATTTATAACCACAATATATCTTGATTAACCATATTCCATGTTTTATAACCATATCTCACGAATTTGAGTTAATATAATTGCTTTTTATGAAGACGAATTATTTTTCATGGTGACGTATATAAATTGATATTGTAGCTTAAAAAAGTAATAAAATTAGCAACCGGCGTTAATTTTAATGCATTTCCATTAAGTCAGCCCCCGATTGATTCAATCGGGGGATAACTTATGATGAGATCAACTCTTCGCACATTCATATTTCTTCTGCTGATTATTTGCATCGGAATAGTCGTCTATCTCCCGGCTTTCCAGGCCTCATTCCATCTTGATGACGGGCCGTCGATCCGCGACAACACGGTTATCCGCCATCTCAACCCGGAAGCTATCTTCAACTTCTGGCCGACCCGCTTCTTCACTTACTTGAGTCTGGCGGTTACCTTCCGCTATGCCGGACTCGATCCGTTCCTTTATCATCTCGGCAACTTCGCCATCCACCTCTTCAACGCCCTGGTGGTATTTTTCCTCCTCCGGCGGATAGTCGGGAAGTATGGTATGCTTCCTCCCTTAATCGGCGCTCTCATCTTTCTTGTCCACCCTCTCCAGACCCAGGCCGCGACCTACATCATCCAGCGGGCCACCTCCCTGGCCGCCGGGTTTTATCTATTATCTATTCTTTTTTACCTGAAATGCTTTCAGGTAAAAAAGAATAGTTTTGAAAGTGAATCTACGTCTACCGGTAGATTCGGATATTTGTCTGTTGCTTATTACATTCTCTCTCTCTTGTCTGCTCTCTGCGCGATGCTGACCAAGGAGTTTACGATTACGCTTCCCGGGGCGCTGATCCTCGTGGAGGTGCTGGTTCTACGGGATCGTCGGGTGAAAAGTTCAAAGAAGTTCTTTCGCCTGCTCCCATTTATAATTCTGCTCCTGATCATCCCCGCCCTTACCATGATTTATAGTGAAAATCCGCACTACAACGACAGCGGCCAGGTGGAGTGGCTGAAGGAGGCGGGGGTAATAGATGAAGCCGCGCCTGGTCACGGCGAGTCGCCCCGGGTTTACCTCCTCACCCAGCCCCGGGTCTTCATCACATATCTCCGCCTGCTGGTTCTCCCCATCAAGCAGCAGGTTGATTATGACTATCCTAAATTATTTTCCCTATTTAATCCGGCGGTTATTTTTCCATTATTAGTTATTTTCAGTTTTGTCATTTTGGCCTGCTTTTACAGGGAAAATAATTTATCGATAATTGCTTTTGGAATCTTCTGGTTTATTCTGACTCTGCTGCCCGAATCGAGTATTATCCCGATTATCGATGTGATCGTGGAACATCGTCTCTACCTACCGCTCTTTGGCGCGGTTGTGGTCTTTACATATTTCTATGGCAGTCTGGCCCGATTTCGCCGCACCCGTTTTATTCTCGGTGTCGCGGTTGTTTTTCTATTGGGTTGGCTCACCTATCAGCGGAACCTGGTCTGGCGGGACCCGGTCTCACTCTGGGAGGATAACGTGGCGAAAGCTCCCGGACGGGCCCGGATTCACGGCAACCTGGGGAAGGCATATCTGGACCAGGGTCGATACGAGCGAGCGGCCGATGAATTTAAGAGACTGATCGAGATCGATCCTACCTTCGCCGGCGCTTACAACAATCTGGCGGTTATCTATATCGACCATATAAAAGACTATAGACTGGCCCGGAAGTACATCGAAGCGTCACTGGCATTATTTCCCGACTATCCCGCCGGTTATCTCAACCTCGGTGTTATCGATCTCAATAACCGGAAACTCCGCTCCGCGATAAAAAATTTCGAGAAGGCCCTGGAACTCGACCCGAAAAGTCTCCTGGCGTACTATAATCTGGGGGCTTGCTATATCAACCTGGGAGACCTCTATGGACGGGAAGCGGCATCTCTTGGTTCAGTCAAAAAGCAGGAGAAGGCCGAGGAGAAAGAAGCTCTGGCCCGGGACGAATACCGCCGGGCGGAAGAGTTCCTCCGGCGGGGACAATCCATCTGGCCGGAAGATCCTCGGTTCAATGTATTGCTGGCCCGGCTTTACAAGGGAATGGGAAAGGCGGAGGAAGCCGAAGAGCACTTTGATAAGGTAAGAAAACTCCGGTAATAGAGGTGGGAAGAAGACTCTCATTTCTCTACACAAAGAGATAAAGATGGCTATATCCGATCGTTCGCGCGGCACTATATTGAGCTTGGCCGGGGTCTTAATCCTCAGCATGGACGCCCTCGCTCTCCGGCTCTCCTCCACCTCTCCCTGGACAATGTGCTTCTGGCGGGGCCCCTTTATGGCGATCGCCCTCTTCATCGGCCTCCGGGTATATTACGGCAAAAGCTGGGTACGGCACTGCCGGGCTATCGGGAGGTTCGGGATACTGATCGCGCTTCTGCTGGGGGGACGCCATGTGATTTTCGTAGTCGCGGTCAGTTACACCACGATAGCGGATGTGGTGGTGATCGTCAGTACTACTCCATTGTTTGCCGCCCTCTTCAGCGCTATCTTCCTCAAGGAGCGCACCCCGCTCCGGACCTGGATCGCCATCCTGGTGGCCCTGGGAGGTATCGCCGTCATCTTCGCCGGAAGTCTGGGTGGGGGAACAACTACAGGCAGTATCCTGGCTCTGGTAACGGCTATTTGCGGGGCCGGCAGTTTGGTCTTGATCCGGCGGGAGAAGAAGACCAACATGATCCCGGCCCTGGCCCTGAGCGGGATCTTTGTGTTCCTGGCGGCCGTCCCTTTCGCTCACCCCCTCCTGATCACGGTGCGCGATCTGACCGTATTTGCTGTGGCCGGTCTGATCATTCTCCCGGTCTCCCTCACCCTGGTCAACCTGGCCCCCCGCTACATCCCGGCCCCGGAAGTGGGGTTGCTGATGCTGCTTAATGTGGTGGAAGCCCCCCTCCTGGTCTGGTTATTCCAAGGCGAAACCCCCGGGAAGATGACATTTGTGGGTGGGTCCATTATTGTCGCCGCGCTCTCCGTGCATTTTACCCAGCGAAGAGTGAAGTAGGTGGGGATAACAGATGAGCATCCAACTTATAAAATAATAAACCAATATCACTTCATTGTAGACACTTTCTGGACGATCGTCCAGAAAGTGTCTACAATTGATGATTTGAATTCATGTAATACATTAGTTTTTGGGGAGTTGCGGTTATCTATCTCATTGCTACTCGGTAAGCTTTCGGTGAACCCAATCCTCTCGTAGCGGCTGCCTTTAGGCTGCCACACCTATGGCCCCGCCGGCGGGGCCGCTATGAGCAC
>CAKZYZ010000071.1 GCA_937885075.1 uncultured bacterium
GGATGTGCGGGAGGGGGAGTGTTGGCGACGGAGTATGTAGTGTAGTGATCGATTGTTGTGTCTTCCGATCTGTGTACAGCATCTTTTCTTAATTTTTTTTTTTTTTTTTTTAATGATACGGCGACCACCGAGATCTACACTCTTTCCCTACACGACGCTCTTCCGATCTCAACCCGTATTTCAATCCTTTCTTAAGGGAACCGGAGATCGTTGACCTCCGCCCGGTCTTAATCTCCTCCAGGATCAGATAGGTGACGGGCCCGGCAAAGATCATATTGATAAGATAAAAGACAATAATACCCAGCAGGCGAAAAAATAATGGCAGAAAAGTCAGTGAACCCTGAACCCGGTAACTGAGGAAGAAGCATCCGAATATAGCCAGCAATGATAAGAAGAGTCCAACAGCCTGGATAATCAATCGCTTATGATCCAGGGTATATTGGACGACCCGGAATATGTCGGAGTAGGTGAAGGTTATTTTTCCGTTGGTTGACATAACTTTAAAACAAGAGATTTGTAAGTTGTTTAATGACGTTGAAGGTCGTTAAAGACCGGAAAAATCGTTAAAAAGAAAGAACGTTGAAAAATAAAGACGTTGAAAATAAAGAACGTTAAAGATGAGTTGAAAGTGCCTGATGGAAGATAAGTTGAAAGTGCCTAAAGTTGTCGCTTTCGACCGGGGTTAAAAAAAAGCAATATTGGTTCAGGGCTTGCCCCCATTATTTTTTTCGAAGAAAAAAATAAGAGGTTAAACCTTTGCCTGATCTCTCCGTTATATATTTGCTGAATCGAAATTATTTCAATATTTGACCATGGTCCAGTTGATTGAAATCTATTTCAGTACCAAGTCAATAGAATTATGTAGTCTTGGTTCAAAACTAAAGTAGCGAACAAAGTGAGCTAATTTATACCACAGTTCGTGAAAATTGAAACCGGGAAATAAAAAAGGAGGTGCCCGGATGAAAAAATTGTACTGGTTGTTACTTGGAGTTCCACTCCTGATGGGAGTGGCTTCTTACTCAATCGCCCAGCCTGGCGGAGGTCAGCACGGAGAAGGACGGATGGGGAGCGGACGACAAGGGTTCGCGTTCTGGAAAATGGAGAAGATAGTCGAGAAATTAGCCATAACTCCGGATCAAGTCCAGCAATTAGAGGATATCGACTATAAATTCCAGATGGACGGTGTTGCTTCTGATGGACAACTGAAGAAAGCACGGTTGGAATTGGATCATCTCCTCTCCCAGGATACCTACTCCGATCAGGATGCCGGACGGCTGGTCGATGAAATTACAGCCGGCTCCACAGAGAGGATCAAGCTGGGCCTGAATAAACAGATCGCGGTACGGAAAGTTTTAACTCCGGAACAATGGTCCCAGCTCAGACAGATGAGGGCAAACCGGTCCCGGAAGATGAAGATGCGTATGGGGCAGGGTCGTAAGAGCGGTTCGGGAGGAGGACGAGGGATGGGGAGTGAGCAGTGAGCAGTAAGCGGTAAGCGGTGGGCGGTGGGAAAAAGCAGAATTTCCAATGACCAACTTCCAACTGCCAATTTCCAAATACCAACGCCAAGGTTGAATTTGGAAATTGGATATTGGAAGTTGGCCATTGGAAATTAGTTATGGGGCCGGGGCAGGAGGCTTACAGACTGAACTTCGAACTAAAGAACTGAACGTTCAACGTTCAACGCTCAACTTTCAACGTTCAACGGTGGACTGCTTACCGCTTACTTCCTTATCCGCGCCAAAGCCCGGCGGGCCGGATCATAGTCCGGGCTTAGTTCCAGTACTTTCTCCAGATATTGGATTGCTTCCGCATTTTTGCCGGCGGAGGCCCGTATGATCGCGATATTATAATATGCCGCAGGGTCTTCGGGATCGATCCGGATCGCTTCCAGAAGCTGCATCACGCCCTCATCTCCCCTCCCCTGGCGGGCCAACTGGACTCCCAGATTATTCCTGGCGTCAATATGATCCGGGTCCCTTCGAATTACCTCCCGGTAATAGGAAATCCCTTCTTCAGTTCTCCCTTCTTCAACCAACAGGTTACCCAGATTATAACGGGCGGTGATCGAACCTGGATTGATCTTTAATATATGCTGATAATGCCCGTGGGCGGCCCGAGGCTGGTTACTCTCCAGGAGAAGATTTCCCAGACCCAGGTGAGCCCGAATATTATCCGGATCGGACTGGAGTATCTCTTGATAGCAGGCTATTGCTTCATCATCTTTTCCATCCCTTAAAAGTGCCCGGGCGAGGTCACATGCTATCCCGGAATAACCGGGAGCGAGTTTTAGGGCGCGCCGATAGAGAATCAGCGCCTCCTGGGTATCTCCCTGATCAAGGAGAGTGTCAGCCAGATTCTTCAAGGGGCGGGGAGAGTCCGGCGCCAGCGCGAGCGCCCGGCGATATGACGAGATCGCCGCGACCGGGTCACCGCCCTTACTGAGAGCGACCCCCCGGTTAGTGTAGGCAGCGCTGTAATCAGGTTTATACTCGAGCGCACGGTCAAACTCGATAACAGCATCCTGATATCTTCCTGCTTCCAGCCGGGCCAACCCACGGTCGTAATGCCACTTCTCCGGAGATGGAGAGAATCCGGAGAAATTGATGGAGAGGAGAAGATAGAAGGCCGCTCCCACCGCTGCCAGCATACCGGCCCAACCCCACTTTCGTTCCGTCAGCATACCCGCGAACCTCCTCACCCCGGATGCCCCCAGAATAATCAGAAATGGGATCACCGGTACCCGATATCGCGCCGCCGCGGCAAAAGGAACCATAGAAAGAAAATAACCCCCGATAAAAAGAAGCAGTAAATAGGGGTCAAGTCTACTTATTGCTTTTCTTTCAGCGGGTGGTTTTTTCGGGGGGGAAGATAAGGGATTGTCACCCCTTCTTTCTCCGCGGCGCCAAAAGAGCAAAGGGAAGACTTGACCCCTATTTTCTTTGCGGATGGGTCGTAAAAGGGAAATCATGCCCAAAATTGATAGAGACAGGATCAGGGGGAAATTTTCCGGGAGGTGGAGCAATAGTGGAGAGTTTAGCCGGGCATAGTGTACCTCTTTCAGATTTCGGATCTCGATCGGCCCCCAGAATAGGAGTGTCTTCCGGCCCAGGAGGCCGAAGAATCGGCCGGGATCGCGCCAGGCGAAATCAATAGCCTGCCGGCTGAGATAATTCGATGCTTCCTGATGGGTCAGATGCCGCCCCAGGTCATGGGAGAGCCCCCGGACAATCCGGGGCCAGTCATAGGGTGTGCCGATATTTCCGATCCCCGGGATAAAGTGAGTGGTCCCGTCGGTGAATTCATTGTTAGCTACCCCCAGACTGATCCCGGCGTTGGTAGCGATCGGGACAAACTCCCCGGAGACAGCGTAATTTCTGATCGTAACCGGAAGTATCGCAATAACAATACCGAGGAGAAGTCCGGCGGCCGGGAGAAGAATTCGGGGTTTATCTCCTTGGTAGCGGGAGGCCAGTAAAATCCAGAGCACCGAGAGCGGATAGAGGAGAAGGGCATTGGGCCGAAAGATGGCCAGAACCCCCAGGACCAACCCGGTGACAAAGCAGCGAGTGAAGGAGCACGAGTAAGCGGAACGACGAAGGAGAATAACGAATAAAAGACTGAGAAATACTGCCCAGGAGACCCCGGCCAGCTCTCCTTCATAATAGATAAATATCCAGTAAAACGATGCCATAAAGGCCGCGATCAGTCCGGTGGTCTTATCGAATAGCCTTTGGGCCAGAGAAAATATCAGAAGGATGCTCCCCAGACCAAGCCCGAACTGAATCAATCGAGGCCAGAGAGGTCCCATCCCGGAGATTAAGTAAACGCCGGAGAGAAAATAGGCATACCCCGGAGGACGATAATAAGGGTACCGGTAGAGCAGAGGGTCCTCCCTCCCCTCGAAAGCCGACCAATCCCCGGTTACCATCCCCCGGGCCCAGTAGATGTGATAAGCGCTATCCAGACCGGGATGAGAAAACTCAGGGGTATCCTGAATCTCTCCCAGATAGATAATCCGGAGGATGAGCCCCAGGAGCAGGATGGCGGAAAGAATAAGAATATGCCGGGGGAGTGTTTTCTTTTTCAGGGTCTTGAGCATTTTTTTAATCGGACGGATCGGTCGGATAGGACTGATCCGACCTGGGCCCGTACCGGGCGGCATTCGACATTAACCGTTGGATAAAGTTGTCACTTTTCTCCACGAATTTATCTTATTTCTTCCCCCCCCTCCCCCCCCCTTTTTTTTGTCAGCAGGAATAGGCAGATTTACTCTGATTGATCCCCCTACCTCGGCCCCTTTCTGTCCACTAATTACACTAATTCGCACTAATTGTTCCCACGCCTCGGCCCTTTGTCGTTCGACGTTCGAAGTTGGACGTTCGACGTTCCCCCGAAATAATCGGGATGCAAGCAGATGTTCAGTCTTTATGCCCCCCTACCTCGGCCCCTTTTAATCGTCCTGTCTGCAATCGTCCTGTCTTAATTCTTTTTTTCCCTTGTTCATTGGATATTCAGGTCTGCCTACTCCCCACTACCCATTTTCTCCACCATCCGTCGAGCAGGGGCAAATTCCGGATCCAGGGCAAGAGCCTCTTTAAGATGTTTCAGCCCGTCAGCCCGTCGATTGTCTTTCAGATATATAATCGCCAGATTATAGTGCGCCCGGGGATTGAATGGATTAATCCGGAGGGAACGCTCATAACTCCGCCGAGCCCGGTCGCTCTCTCCCATCAGATCGAGAGTATATGCTAAATTATAACACGCTTCACCATAATCGGGGTTGATATTTAATGCCTGCTGATAATGCTCAATCGCTTCCCGATAATTCTTTCTTTCGGCCAGAATATTGGCCAGATTATTATGCCCATCGGCCAGGCCGGGATTAATCCGGAGCGCCTCTTTAAATTGGATGAGAGCCTCTGATATATCTCCCCGGGAAGCCAGGACTGTTCCCAGGTTGTTCCGGATATCGGCGGAGCGTGGATCAAGCCGCAGGGCGATTCGATAATATTCTATCGCCTCATCAAGCCGCCCCTGACCGGCCAGAACAGTTCCGAGATTATAGTGAGCCTCCCCATAATCCGGATTGATCCGGATCGCGTGACGGAAGGCATCGATTGATCCCTTCAGATCCCCCGTGATACGGAGGACTGTCCCCAGATTATTATAGGCATGAAAACAGTCCGGATCAATCTCAATTGCCTTCCGCAGAGATTCCCCCGCCTTACGATATTCATCGCTCTGAAAGTATGCTTCCCCCAGATTACTGTATGCCTCCGCGAAACCGGGAGAGGACCTGATAACCCCCTGATACGCTCTGATCGCTCCAGCCGTATCCTTCCGCTTTAAGAGCAGCGCCCCGAGATTCAGTCTCGATCTGAAATCATCCGGATTGAGATCCAGCGCCCGGAGATACTCGGACTCCGCTTTCCCCGGATGACCGCCGGCTTCATAGGCCAATCCGCGATCATAATGCCATTTTGAAGGAGAGGCCTCGTATCCAGCCAGGTTGATCCCGGTGAGGGAAAAAAGAGAGGCCCAGAGCACCAACCAGAGAAGAAACTGCTTATACTTTCGATCTGTAAAAACATCTATCAACCGGTCAATAGCCAGCGCTGAGAAGAGGAGCAGTCCGGGAATTACCGGCAACCGGTATCGCGCAGCGGAGGCAAAAGGAAGGACCGATATAAAATAGGTTCCGATAAATAGTACGACCAGTAGAGATACCTGCCGGGAACGGACGGATCGGGGGGAGGAAGCAGTTCCCGAGCAAAAGATAATAAGACCTAGCAGGGAAGATGCCAGGCAGAATGAAAAATTCAATGGAAGCAACCGGAGAAGCCGGGAATGAGCGAGAACAGTTGAAATATCCCGATTATTAGCAACCTCGGCCGGGCCCCAGAAGAGGGCGGTCTTTCGGGCCAGAAGCCGCAGAGACGGCCCGGGGCGGCGATAAATATATTTAATCGCCTGGAGCGCATAGGCACGCGAAGCTGCTGAATAGGATAGAGCGCCTTGCCCCATCCCCAGACCTACTTCCAATCCCCGGACTGCCGCCGGATAATCAAAGGGGGAGGTCATCATCCCGAAACCGGGGAGATAATGATTGGTCCCATCGGCCTCACCATTATTTCCGATCAGGAGACTCATCCCCCCCTGGGCGGAGATCATTACCGGGTCGCCGGCAATGATATAATTCCTGAGAGCAGCTGGAGCAATCGACAGGGAAGAGCCGATGAGAAATCCAATCAGGAGAACCGATATCTTGCCTTCAGGTGGAATACGGCGGCGGAGCCAGAATGCCCAGACCATCAATACCGGCGCGAATAGTAGGATATTAGGCCGGAAGAGCGCGAATAACCCCAGGATAATTCCGGCCGAAATCCCCCGAAAGAAATTGAACTTTTTCACCCAGGCGGCCGACGCGGCCATAAGAATAATCGACAGAAATATCGCGCTGCCGGTGCCGAGAAGTTCCCCCTCGAAATAGATAAAAGACCAGTAGACCGCCATCAGTCCGGCCAGGACCAGGGCCATTCGATCGCCATACCACTTCCGGGCAAAGATGAACGCGGCCACGATACCCAGCAGGCCGAGCAGAATCTGAGCTATCCGGGGCGCGAGATAACTTCCACCCGATATCAGATAAACCACACCCAGCAGATATGGATAACCGGGGGGACGAAAGTACGGCAGAGACCGGATCCGGGGCTCCGGGTAACCATCGGGGACCATCCAGCCCATCCCGGCCAGACCACGGGCCCAGTAATCATGATAGGCCGCGTCGACAGCCGGATGAGCAAACTCCGGCTGATTCATATTTTCCCGAAGATAGATAAGCCTGAGGACCAGGCCGGTCAGCAGAATCAAGGAGAGAACCAAGATAGACCAACTATTTATTTTGTTCTCTATCATTTTGTGGAGTAAACTTATTTATCTTGCTCCCCCAACCTCGGCCCCATGATGAATTTCCAATGGCCAACTTCCAATTTCCAAATTTGGACATTGGTTATCGGTCATTGGATATTGGACATTCCGCTCCCCCAGCCTCGACCTCTTTTCGCCCACAATTACACGGATTTTTACCCCGCGATGATCGAAGATCATTTTGCGGGGACTCTGATTGTTTCGCCTCGGATTGGCGGCTTTACTGTCCACTAATTACACTAATTTACACTAATTGTTTCGCCTCGGCTTGGCGGCTGTTTTAACAGACGATTGAATGTGATTGGATGTGAGAAAAGATGTTAATCAACGTTATTTGATCTATTTTCAGCCTTTTTGTTTATAATGTATAATCTTGTTTCTCCCCAACCTCGGCCCCTTTGTATTTTTGCTTTTAATCATTCTGCCTTATTTTCTTTTGTTTTTTTAATCGTCCTGCCTGTAATCGTCCTGCCTAAATTCTTTTGTTTTTTAATCGTCCTGTCCCTAAATCGTCTTGTCTAATTGTCCTCTGGTTAGTTATTGGTTGTTGAATATCGGAGATTCAGCTTCCCTTTCCCGGCTTTATTCTTTCATAAAATTGATAGCAGCAACAGCAATCCGATCCAGGGCCATGGCAGAATCGCGGCGCCGGACCATACGCCCGATTTATCCGATCCCGCTCCGCGGATCAGACAGTATAGAGTCAGGAGACAGAATAGAGCCAGCAACGATTCATATCGCTGGATAATGTAAGTAACGCTCCCGGTCCGGAGAGGATGAACCAGCTATATAGCCGCCGCGGCAAAGGCCGGGCCGAAGGCGGCCCGTTGGCACCAGAGTGATAACAATCTCCGGCGAATAATACCCGGGAGGAGCAGGCCGGCGGAAAGATGGATGAGCAGATTAACCGCGAAGAAACTGACAAATAATCTTTATTTCCCGCTCCGGGTATATCTCCCCTTCCAGTCATTGAGGCGAACCTGGCAAATTTCTCTAAACATTGCCAGTGAATCCCGGATAGGGCTCACTGAACTCCCCTCCGCGTTAATCCATCGAACAGGGATTTCTTCAATAGCAAAGCCAAGCTTACGGGCCAGGAAGAGGATTTCAACATCAAAGGCGAAGCCTTCAATCAGGCAGAGTGAGAAGATATCTTCAACCGCCTTCCGGGAAAAACTTTTGAATCCGCACTGGGTATCGATAATGCCTTTGACCGCCAGCAACTGGACCATCCCGTTAAAGACCCGGCCCATCAGCTTCCGGTAGAAGGGCTGACGAACCACAATTTCCGAATCCTGTAAACTCCGGGAACCTATAACGATATCGGAGCCGGATTTTAATAGAGGCAGAAACTTCTCCACCTCTTCAATTGGAGTGGAGAGGTCAGCATCGGAAAAAAGAATATACTCCCCTTTTGCCAGGGCGGCGCCTTCCCGGACGGAATACCCTTTGCCTCGATTTTCCTTCCGATCGATCACCTCCAGAGGGCAGCCCTCCGGCTTCCATTCCAGGGCTACCGCCGCGGTCTTATCCCGGCTCCCGTCACTGACCACTATCATCTCATAACCATAGGACTGTGCCCGGAGATATTCATAGATTCTTGCCAGGGTAGCGAGGAGGCGGGATTCTTCGTTATAAGCCGGGATAATAACTGATAGATAAGGAGTACTCATATATTTTATTTTTTCTCCGAAAAAATATGTTTGCAAGCATTGAACATAGATCTTTGTTAAATTTCAACGCAAATTTGTTGCTTAAATTCCAATTAGCATCAGAATGGTTTTTTTCGGACGGATCGGACGGATCGGACCAATCGGACTGTTGCGCCCTGCTTCTGCTCCTCAACCCAAATTCCGCGGTCAACGACCGCGGCTACAAAGACCTGCTGCCCCGTTCCGCGGTCAACGACCGCGGCTACAAAGGCCTGTTGCCCCGTTCCGCGGTCAACGACAGCGGCTACAAAGGCCTGTTGCCCCATTCCCTATCTCACAACGATTCCCGAACTCTCTTGCGCAGGCGTTTTAATTTTCCCCGGATAAGTTTTTTTGCCAGAAACCCGGCATGATCGGAGATCATCACCCCTTCCAGATGGTCGTACTCATGCTGGATTACGCGGGCCCAGAGTCCATCTGCCTCTATTCTGACAACCTCCTCCTTCTCATCAAGATACTCCATCAGAAGAGAACTTTCTCGGCGGACATCGACATAAATTTCCGGGAGGCTCAGACAACCCTCCTCGCTCACCACGGAACCATCGGACTCGATAATCCTGGGATTGATGAAGACCTTGAGCCTTCCCCCTCCGTCCGCTATGAATATTCTCCGGGCTACTCCGATCTGATTCGCGGCCAGGCCTATTCCCTGATGATAGGCAAGGCTCCTCTTCATATCTCCGATCAGACTGATCAGATCGTCGGTTATCTTCTCGATCGGCAAGGCTTTCTCGCGAAGTACCGGGCTTCCGTATATTTTAACTGGGAGAATGATCATTTTATTTTTTCTTCGAAAAAATAAATAGATTCGCAACCAATGCCCCCTGGCCTGGGGACAACAGGTTTTGCAAGGCCTTTATCATAAATGTCTTGGCCCGGGTTATCGCTTCATTCGGAGATAATCCCAGGGCTAAACCGGCGGTTATCGCGGCCGAGAAGGTGCAGCCGGTTCCATGGACTTTTTTATCGGTGAGCCGGGGGGAACGGAGGTAGCTCATCTCCTCCCCGTCATAGACCAGATCGTCAGCGTCCCGCTCGCGATGACCGCCCTTGACCACCACATATCGGGGGCCCATCTCCCGGATGATCCGGGCGGCGGCTTCCATCTCCCGGCGGCTCTCCACCGGAAAACCTGCCAGAACCCCGGCTTCCGCCAGATTCGGGGTCACCACTAATGCCCGCGGCAGGAGCAATTTTTTCAGCAACCCGACCGCTTCCAGCTCCAGGAGCATGTCCCCTGACGTGGCCACCATTACCGGATCAACCACCAGAAGTTCAATTTTATACTGCTCCACCTTCCGGGATACCGTTTCAATAATGGCGGCATCCCCCAGCATCCCGGTCTTGGCGGCGAGGGGTGATATATCATCCATAACCGCCTCGATCTGAGCGGCCACAATTTTTGGAGATAGTATTATAACCTCTTTAACCCCGGCGGTATTCTGTGCGGTTACCGCGGTAATCGCTGAACTGCCGAATACTCCCATCGCCTGAAAAGTCTTCAGATCCGCCTGAATCCCGGCCCCGCCGCCTGAGTCAGAGCCGGCGATGGTCAATGCTGTTGGTAACTTCTCATTCATTAAAACTGATATTGCAGGCTTAGTTTAAAGTTAATTCGTGTAATTCGCGAAATTCGTAGTTCTATTTAGTTCCCCAAGCAAAGCGAGCTAAGTTCTATTTTCTTCGTGTCTTAGTGTCTTCGTGGCTAATCCCCTCTTTCGGAGTATATTGCCGGAGATTGATCTCTCCATTGGAGAGCTCAAGATAGGAATAACGGCTGATCCAGTTACCAGTGTTAGCGTAAATCCCCTCATCATACTGAATAACTTCCGGGACATGGGTATGACCGGTGACGAAAATATCATATCCGGTCGAGAGGATAGCTTTCGCCGCCTGACGATAATCCTCCAGTATCTCATCAGAAGCATGAATTTTAAGGTGCGCCCGGCTCAAGCCCGAGATAAATTCACCGAGGGGAACACCGATGTTCGGATGGAGGATCTTATAGACATTCTGGAGAAAATGGTTGTGGAGAATCCGGCTCAGGAACTGACTTCCGCGGAGTTCATCTCCGTGAGTTACCACCAGCTTCTTCCCCTGGATCTCACCCCGGAATCCATCAGGATGGACCTTGACCCCTATATTTTCTTCAATAAAACTGCCGATAGCGAAGTCGTGATTTCCCAGGCAGTAGTGGATTTTGGTCCCGGTCTCCGCCAGGGCCCGGAGGGCATAGAGAGTGGGGAAGTAATCAGGACGGATCGCGTGCCGATACTCAATCCAGAAGTCAAATAAGTCTCCCACGATGAAAAGATATTCGGCCCGGAGAGCGATCTCCCGGAGGAAGTCCTGGAGGATACCCCCCCTCTCCCCGCAATCGGGGATATCAATTCCCAGATGAGCGTCGGAGATGAAATATGCTATTGATTTCATTAGAACTTAGCCCTCGCTTTGCTAGGGCAACTTTACCTCTAAGGAACGCAGGAAATCAGGAGAATATAAAGTAATCCCCCTCCTGCCTTCCTGCTTTCCTTAGAGGTTATTGAAATTCCGAAGCAGGAACTTAGCCCTCGGCTTTGCCTCGGGCAACTTTTCCTCTAAGGAAAGCAGGGAATTAGGAGAATTTAAAATACTCTCCCCTCCTGTCTCCCTGCTTTCCTTAGGGGTTATTGTCCCGAGACTCAACATGAAACAACTCGGGATCCCGAAGGATTTCGGTCCCGATATTATCAATTAAGACAACCGGGATCCCGAAGTATTTCGGGGGAAAAATTCCGAAGCAGTTCTGGGAGGAGTTTTCAACCCCGATTACCTGGCCCCGCTCGGATCGAGGTTAGAAACCTCTCCCACAATCTAAAAGACCAGTTTATCCCGCATTTCAAGTTTGTCAAGATACAGTCCCATAAATAAGATTCCTCTGCTCTCTAATTTACTTGCATAAAACCTGATAATCTATATTCTAAAGCACTTTATTAATACCTAATCTTTTCGCGGGAGTAACTCAAGTTAAATGAATACTACAATACCAATCGATAAAATTCGGAATATCGGCCTGACCGCCCATATTGATGCCGGAAAAACTACGGTCACCGAACGAATTCTCTTCTTCACCGGGAAACGTCACAAGCTGGGCGAGGTTCATGACGGGGAAGCCGTCATGGACTGGATGGTCCAGGAACAGGAACGCGGTATTACCATCACCTCCGCCGCGACCACCACCTACTGGTCAGACCACCGGATAAATATCATCGATACTCCGGGGCATGTTGATTTTACGGCTGAGGTGGAACGGTCGCTCCGGGTTCTGGACGGAACAGTGGCCCTCTTCTGTGCCGTGGGAGGGGTACAGCCTCAGTCCGAAACGGTCTGGCGTCAGGCGGAGAAATACTCCGTTCCCCGGTTGGCCTTCATAAATAAGATGGATCGGGCCGGGGCTGATTTTGATCGGGTAGTGGAAGAGATTAAAGAAGAACTCGGAGGGAACGCGGTACCGATAGTTATCCCGCTGATAGATGGGGATGAATTTCAGGGGATCATCGATCTGGTGGATATGAAGGCGATCTATTATGATGAGGCATCCCAGGGAGCAATACTTCGCTATGAAGAGATCCCGGACGATCAATTAAAGAGAGCTGAGCAGGCCCGGGAGATCATGATCGAGCGGGTCAGCGAGCAGGATGACGAACTGATGGAGCTCTTCATCAATGGCCAGCCGGCCGGTAGAGACGCTTTAATGAGTGCTATCCGGACAGCCACTATCAAGGGAGAATTAATCCCAGTCCTCTGTGGAGCGGCCTTTAAGAATAAAGGTGTCCGGAGACTGTTGGACGCCATAGTAGCTTACCTCCCCTCCCCCATCGATCGGCCGCCCATCATTGACTGCCGGAAAGACATTAATCGGGAGATCATCCGGAACCCGGATGACAACGCCCCCCTGGCAGCGCTCGCCTATAAGATCTCGACGGACCGCCACATGGGAAAACTCACCTATATCCGGGTCTATTCGGGGATTCTCAAGTCCGGAGAATATGTCTACAACTCCAGCCGGGAAATAAAGCAGCGGGTAGGACGGCTTTTCCTGATGCACGCCAATAAGCAGACGGCGATCGAGGAACTCCACGCCGGAGGGGTCGGCGCGGTGGTCGGACTCTCCGAAACCGGAACCGGAGATACCATCTGCAGCAAAGAGCACCCGATTGTACTGGAGACGATCGAGTTTCCCGCGCCGGTTATCAGTGTCGCGGTCACCCCGAAGAGCCGCCCCGACCGGGAAAAGCTCTCCCGCGCCCTCTTTCGTTTATCTGAGGAAGATCCTACCTTCACCGTTAAGACCGACCAGGAGTCTGGAGAGTGCATAATATCCGGGATGGGAGAACTCCATATCGAGATCATTATTGACCGGCTGCTCCGCGAGTTTCAGGTTAATGTCTCGGTGGGGGAACCCCAGGTCGCTTATCGCGAGACTATCCGGACCAGCGTTGAACATGAGCACAAACATGTCAAACAGACCGGGGGACACGGGCAATATGCCCACATTAAATTCCGTCTGGAACGTGGGAAACCCGGCTCCGGATTTCAGTTTGAGGATGAAGTCAAGGGAGGACGGGTACCAAAGGAATATATCCCGGCGGTGGAGCGCGGCTTTATTGACGCCATGGCGAAAGGCCCCTATGCCGGTTTTCCGATGGTTGATATCAAGGCTGTTCTATACGACGGATCAGCTCATGATGTCGACTCCTCGGAGAATGCCTTCAGGACATGCAGCCGGACCGGCTTCAAAGATGCCTGCAAAAAATCCGGCCTCCAGCTGCTGGAACCTATTATGAGCGTGGAAGTGACCGCGCCGGAAGAATATATCGGGGCGGTCTCCGGAAATCTCTGTTCCAAGCGGGGAAAGATCATCGGGATGGAGACCAGGGCAAAGACTGCTATCCTCAGTGGGGAGGTCCCTCTCTCCCGGATGTTCGGCTACGCGACCGAGCTCAGAACGATAACCAGCGGACGGGGGAACTTTTCCATGCACTTTGAACACTATGAAGCCGTACCATTCTCGCTGGCGGAAGAGATTGTGGCTGAGCGCAGGAAGAAAGAAGGATAAACTGAAAATTTAATGCCGGATGATTTATTTATGCGCAACCGGTTGATGAAAAACTTGATATTCACGGGTCCGATCTTCGCTTTCCTTTTGCTGGCAGCACTTCCCGGACCGGCAGAAGAAATCATCCCGGCGGAGACCCCGGCAGCCCGCCCGGGGAAAAAGCCTAATCTTATCCTTATCTTCCTGGACTCCCTCCGGGCGGACCATCTTGGCTGTTACGGCTACGGACGGGAAACGAGTCCGGTCATTGATAATCTTTCCCGACGGGGGGTGTTGGTCAGGAATGTGGTCTCCCCGGCCCCGGCGACTTTTCCCTCCGTGCATAGTATTATCACCTCCCGGGCCTCCAACCGATTCTTCTTAAGTCCCAGATGTTCGCTCCCGGGGAGCGAGATAACTATAGCTGAGATATTACGGGCCCGGGGGTGGAAGACCGCGGCCTTCTCCAGTAGTCCTTTGATAATCGGACGATCGGAAAGTGGCCACTACGCGGGAGGTTTTGATCAGGGGTTTGAGACCTTCGATGATACGAATCCGGCCGGTAAAAAGTGGGGATGGGTATCTAAGACACCGGAGGGCATAATCGACAAAGCTATCCCCTGGCTGGAGAGCAACAGCCGGGAGCGATTCTTTCTCTTTTTATATATTATGGATCCTCACGACCGTTACCACAGTCCCGAACCATTCAACAGTCTTTACGATCCCGCTTACCATGGCCGCAAGATGGTCTCTAAAGGCGACGCCACCCACTATGAGCAAAGGATTATTCGGGGCAAGGAGTCCCGCTTGAAGGATGTTGATGTCCGGCACCTAGAAGCTCTTTATGATGGAGAGATCACCTACGCCGACACCCAGATCGGACGTCTCCTGGATGCCATCAGAAGGCTGGGAATCGAAAAGAACTCACTGATAGTTATCACTTCCGATCATGGGGAGGAATTCTTCGATCACGGCGGTCTCAAGCATTGTTATACACTTTACCGGGAACTGATTGATATTCCCCTCATCCTCTCCTGGCCTAGCGGATTGCCGTCCGGAGTGGTTGTGGATAATCATCTCATACAGGGAATAGATATTGTTCCCACCATCCTGGATCTGATGGGCCTTTCTGCTCCGGATGTTATGGAGGGCACCAGTATCAAACCTCTATTATTCTCTTCTGATATCTCCAGTCGCGGTTACGCCCTGAGCGAAGCTCCTTTTATTGATGCAAAGACCCTGATCACGCCGGAGTGGAAGTATATTCACCACTTCGAGACAGAACTTCTCCACCCGCACCTCGCTCCAAAGTACGCGAAAGGAAGAGCACTCTACGACCGCAAACATGACTTGAGGGAGGAGAACAACCTGGTCGATAAACACCCTGAGATCGCCCGCAAAATGCTGGACTTTATGCTTAAGATACTCCCCCCCGAGGAGCGTAACCGGCTGGAGAAGCGGACCCCGCTTACACTTGATGAAGATTCTATAAAGCAGCTTAAGTCGCTTGGTTACCTGCGCTGAGTCGCGATACTCTCCAGCAATCGATAGTACCGTTCCAGGTACTTCTCCGGGGTGTATTCGGATCGGTAGGCGCGGAGACAAGGGTCAACGAACTCTTCCCGGACGGCCGGGTTCTCCATCCGATCCATCGCGGCTAAAAATTCTTCCCCGGTCCGAAACATTATCCCGGCTTTATGGTCCCGGACCAGTTCGGGCAAGAGACCGACATCAGAGGCGATGGATGGGGTGCCGCAGGACTGGGCCTGGATGACGGTCTGATTCCCCATCTCCGGCCAGATCGAGGGCGCGAGGAGCGCGATGGCGTTAGCATAGAGCCAGTCCAGTTTCTCCGGGGCTACATATTTCAAGAATCGGATCCGGAGATCGGGTGCGGCTATTTCCTGGAGTTCCTTCTCCAGGCTCCCGGTCCCCACCATTACCAGTTTACTGTCGCCCTTTTTCTTCATAAAGGTCTCCACCGCCAACCGGGGCCCCTTATACTCCTCAAAGCGGGCCACGAAGAGGAAGAAGGGCCGAAGGTCGGAAAAGTTCATCTCCAACTCAGGTGATTCCCTCTTCTCCACCGGATCGACAAAGTAGGGGAGAGAGTCCATCCTTCCGGCAAATCCCTCTTCCCGATGACGCTGCAGCATGTAGCGGCAGGGCATGATCAGGGAATCCATTTCTTTCAGCATCCGGTCCCGCAGTCCGCCGATCCTCCAGAATTGAGGAGGGCGGCGGTAGGCCGCCAGGCATTTCAGGCAGGATCTCTCATCACAGACTTTCTTATTATCCTTCCAGAGGTAATGGGTGGGACAGAAGAGCCAGTAGGTATGCTGGGTAAAGAGCTTGGTCCCCTGTCCGAGGCCAAGAGATCTGATCCCGCCGAAGAGTGAGATGTTATGATAATGAATGACATCGAAGCCTTTTTCCAGGACGGCGTTAATCTGAGAACGGGAGAAAACCGGCCCCCCGGAGAGATAGGTAAGGAGCGGCTCCAGCCGCCCGGTTCCGCTTTTTATCCGGTGGACCGTTACCCCGGGATGGTGAGGATAATCTCCCTCCCGCGGCTCACTGAGTTTATAGGCCTGCGCCTCCCCGGAGCAGATAACATCCACGCTGTGGCCGTCCCAGGCAAGAAGATTGGCGAGATGATAGACATGAAGTCCGCACCCCCCGGGATGGAACGGGGGGTAGAAGGTGGTTATAAGACAGAAACGCTTCTTATTCATCTTTCAAATCAGGCTAAAGTACGCATTGCTAGATTAATCCGTTTCAGAGCAATATCAATATCAAAACACTTTCGCTCATCAGTTGTTAACACATCAAAGAGTTCCTCTTTAATCCGGGATTTCATATCCCGGATCTCATCATCCGTTCTTCCGAGATTAATACTGTATTTTGAAAGATCGGTGGCGGCGTTATCTTCGGCCAGCTTTTTTTTGAGCAGGTCCATTAGAGCCGGACTGCTTATCTCAAAACCGTTTCGCAGAACGTAATCTATATCATAAAAATCCCGGGGAGCGATTAACCGGCGGGTTGCCGCCGCTCTAATCTTCTCCGCGATAAGTTCGTTTATATCCAGGCAGTTAATCTTTCCGGCATTAAATAAAGGTTGCTCGGTAAATGAATGTAAAAATTTATGCCGGACTTCCCTCTCCACCGGCGGACAGAGGGTATTGAATCGGAGTCCGATCTCCAGCTTGATCCTGGACTCCTGCGGCAAAACCAGGGACTGAAAGATAAAATAAAATATATATTGCCTGGATTCATTGTGGCCCGGATTCTCGGTGTCGTCAATTTTCATCCCAAGATCTTCCGCCAGTTCTTCAATATTATCTTTTACCGGTTGGATACATCTTCTCCGTACACTTCGGGTTACCGTATATTCCGGAAGACGCATACTGAAATCAAGATCTTCACTTAATCGATAATAAGAAAAATATATCTTATTTAAACAGGTTCCCCCTTTAAAGATGAGATCTTTACTCAATCTGTGTATACGGGAAATAATCAGTGTTAAATAATAATCTTTTTCCAACAACGGCAATACAAAGCCTGTCCGCATCGCGACCTGGTTTAATACCTTGAGAAATTTATCTTTATCTCCGTGGATCATTAATTATAACTCTCCAGGTTTTATTTATGGATCCTTTGCGGGAGCTATTGAATGAGCTGATAGCTGTATCTTTTATACTTTCTCTCAGTGGTTTTAAGATGAGCCTGGAGATATTCATTCTTTCCAGTTCCAGCCCGATTCTCTTTCGGGTTGTTACATTGGGGAAACGAGACGCGTATTGAATGAACTTTTTTATATCGTATCCATTTCCCCTTATTATTCTCTTGAAAATGCGGAGAGCGGGCAATGACCCGCCAACCGGCTTATTGAAATAAATCAGATCCACCAACGTCCTCTCTTTAGAACTCACAAATACTTCCATACCTTCCACTCTTATGGTATCAACTCCATATATACGGTTTTCCGGTACCTTAACAAATTTATAAGTAACCCCGCGGATATCCTTCTCCCGACATATTGTTGTATTTAACACATATACTGTCTGAAAAACCTGTTCGGTGAAGCCATAATAGCTAAACATCGTAGAATATCCGATATAGTAATTATTTTCAGGGAAAAAGACCGCTGGAATTAAGAACTCATTTATCCGTATTCCGGTCGGCACGGAATCTAGCGGTGTAAAGACATAAACACCTCTCTTAATTGGAGATAAGATGCTCTTTTTCTTGAGGGAATATACAAGCTGGCGGCGGTATTTATACCCTTCAGGCAGGTAGTTATCGATCTCTTCCGTAGTGATAATCTTTTTATTCTCATACATCAATCGGGCGACAAGTCCCGCCTCCTTCCGCCCCAGCCCTTTTATTGTATTTTTATTAGCCACATGTAATCCATAAAGTTATTTTCTACTTATATTATTACAGGTGTTATCTAGCAGATTAAATATTCTTGTCAATAATAAATTAGCACCTTCGGCGCTAATTTAGTTTTGAAAAAAGACTGAGATTATTGCGCGTAACCAAGGGCTTCCAGTCTTTTCCTGCGCGCGGCCGCGTCTTCGTCACTGATATACCCGGCTCCATCAGCGGAAATAATCGGCTCGAAACCGAAATACCGCATCAGAATCCAGGATGGTTCCGAGACAGGATTGACCACGGCTTCAAAATTATTATCTTCTATCCTGACCACCCCCAGATTAACCCTCTGTCGGACAGAGGAATTACTGGTATTTACCCTAACTGATGGTACAGCTTCATCGGAACCGAGACTGATCTCAAAGATACTGCCGGGATATCCATGAATATTCTCACCACCCGGACAGTCCAATGAAACTTTATATTCCCCATTGGGGACCGGGAAGCGTATGCGCAGAGGAGCAAGTCCGGGATGATTGAATCCCAGAACATAATCACGACCGGCCTGGGTATTATGTATCCAGACCTGTTCACTCCGGGCCCGGGAGATAATTTCCTGATCCTGCCAGGGGTGATTAAACTTCTTAATACCCTGAATCGGAGATTTGCTTTTCAGTTTAAAATAAGCGGCCGGAATGGCGAAGGGGAGTCGGGGCGGAGTTTTCCTCAACGCTTTTTCATACCTCTTTTTTGACCGAGAGAGGAGCCTCTCCCGGGTATTCTTTAATTCCGCGGTTTTCTCCGGCATTTTATCAATGATGTTATTGGTTTCAGCCGGATCGTTTTTCAGGTCATAAAGAAATTCGTCCCCGGTATTTTTTTCGGTGATGTATTTGAATTCTCCTGATCTGATCATGTCCCGGGAGAGAGCCCACCGGGCCGATTCAGATTCCGGAGTCATTTTAAAGATGTCGTCTCCATCAAATACTTTGCCGGCCGGCAGAGAGATCCCCGTCAATCCCACCAGAGTGGGGAGAATATCGACATTCTCGGTAATAAACTTAATCCTGGTTCCCGACGGGATCTTATCCGGAAGCCGCATGATCAGGGGGGTCCGGATAACCGCTTCCCAGGGCTTACCCCCATGCTGAGAGAGGCCGTGTTCTCCCAGATGTTCGCCGTGGTCGGCCCCGATCACTATCAGAGTCCTGTCATATAGTCCATCCTGCTTTAAAACTTGGACGAAATCACCGAAACAGCGGTCGCTATATCGTATATCTCCATCATAAAGAGCGTTCATATAATCCCGATCCGCTTTCGTGAAGTCCGAGGGAATCCTCCAATCTCCATAAGGCCCTATATATTGTCCCCGGGGATTACCATGCCGGTCGAATTTTTTATTATAATCATAATCCGGATCAGCAAAAATTGTGGTCTCCTCCTTTCGATTGTGAGGGGTGTGAGTATCCATCATATGGATATAGGCAAAAAAGGGCTGACCGGAATTTTTTTTAAGCCACTCCTCCACCTCCTGGTAAACCGTCGCGGCGTCGGCATGGGGGGAGTGATGTGGTTTGATCTTATAAAACTCATCAAAATCCTCGACCAGTTTGTGGCCCCGGACCAGCCAGGGATGGGCGGAAAAAAGTACGGTTCGGTAGCCGGCCGCTTTGAAGACACCGGCCATCGAGATAGCTTCCGAATCAAGCTCATGGAATAGATTTTCCGGTTCCTGCAGAGGGATATCCGGATCAGCCGGGAAGAGAGACTTGATGTAATAACGGGAATAAAAATAGCTGGGGACTGACTCCAGGGTAAACTTGCCATTAGAAAAATTATTGAGGCAGACCACCCCCTCCCGGGCTAGAGCGTCTATATTGGGGGAAGTATCCTTCCCGTATCCGTAACATCCGAAACGATCGGCGCGGGCGGCATCGAGAAGAATAAATATAACATTGGGACTATCTCCCCCCTTTAGCAATCCCGAAAAATATAACCCCCCGCCAAGGAGAGCTGCCATCACCAGTACAATCAATATTTTTATGTTTATTTTCATAGCTTCAAATCGATACAGTAACCTTTTTTACACGAAACCTATAACGTCCACGAAGAATTTTTCTTCTGGCCAAAGCGACCATCTGTGGTAAAGTATAATCATGAAAACGATTAGATTACTATATATTTTATGCATTTTTATCCTTTTTCAAGGAAATCTTTTTTCGGAAGAATATTATGCGGTAGGGGTTGATCGGGACCAGGCTGACAGACCGATCTCCTTCATGCATTATACCGAGGGAGAGTGGAGAGCAGAACTTTTTCCTCCGGCCCAAGAGTTTTCTTCGAACTCCGCTCCCTGCCTCGCGATCAGCCCCGAAGGCATACTCTGGATGGTCTGGGCCGGACGGCGGGAGGGGGAACCGCCCCGGATATATTTCAGCCGGCGGACCGGTACGCAATGGAGTTCCCCGGAGACGGTTTCCGAGAGCGGCAACTGGGAAGAAACCCCGGTGATTTCCTTTGACCGAAGCGGGCTTCCCTGGGTAGCATGGTCCGAAACCGCGGCCGATAAGACCAATATTTTCTGCGCCGTATGGGGCGGGAACGCTTTTGCCTGGCCGGAACTTATCAGTTCCTCCAACACCTCTCCCAATATCAATCCCGCCCTGGGCGCCGGAAAAAATAATACCATGGTCATGCTATGGGAAGGACAGAACAAATCTTTCTATCAGATATATTTCAGTATTGGGGGGGACGACGGCTGGAGCAAGGAGGAATTGCTCTCCCCGCGGGGAGGGGTCGGTCAGGTGTTTCCCTCCCTATCCTACCGATCCGATCAACTGAGCGGATGCTGGAGGGAGAATGGTGAGAGAATAAATGCCGATTGGAGGTCAGGACAATGGTCCCGTTCTTACCGGAAACGCGCGGAAAATACTATCCCACCGGCGCCGATAAGTGATTCCCGGGGCTGGATACTAGCCTACGGCACCGGAGGAGAAGCTCTCCCCTTAAGACTTTCTTTATTGCGTTCCCCTCAGGAGGAGCTAATAGATCGATTCCCGGCCTCCGGGAAAAACTCCCGGATGGCGGCCTCCCACATTTACACCGGTTACGGGGACAGTATCACCTACGGGACAACCCCACCGGGCGGTGATCCCGCCACCCACAAAGGGGACTGCTACATCCCGCTTTTAAAGGCACTCCTGCAGACCGATTACCCGGCCGATAGCTTCACCATCTATAACGGGGGATACCCCGGCGCGACCACCCACGATCTGCTGGAAGGCAGTACCGGCAACTGGGCGTGTCCCGGAATTATCTCGGCGATCAATCAGTCCCAATGCTCCCAGATCCTTATCATGGGGGGGACCAATGACATCTCCGACCATATTAATCCTTCCACCATCGCCAATAACCTGAACATCATGATAGACCGGGCGCGCGGACTGGGATCTAATCCTATTCTGGGGACAATCATTCCCCGCTGCGACAACAGTTCACTTAATAATGATACCACCACACTGGTCACATCATATATTATTCCTTTAGCCGCCTGGAAAAACTGCCAGCTGGCTAATCCCTGGCAGAATTTTATCGACCACACCAACTGGTGCTCCGACTACCTCACCTACTGGGATGGAGTACATCCATACTATCCAGCGGGGTCGCAACATATTGCCGACGCCTGGTATGATACTCTCGCGGTTTATACTCCCACCCCTACCCCTCCCCCCGCAATTATTGATTCCGGAGATTATAACGGGGATGGTACATCCGATATCGCTCTCTTCCGTCCGGACTCAGGGTTGTGGGCGGTCCGGGGGATTACCCGGGTCTATTTCGGAGCTTTAGAGGATAGACCGGCATCCGGAGATTACAACAATGATGGGACCACAGATATCGCCCTCTTTAGGGGATCATCCGGACTCTGGGCGATCCGGGGAATAACCCGGGTCTATTTTGGGGGGAGCTCTGACATTTCCGCCCCGGGCGACTACAACGGAGACGGGGTCTGTGATATCGCCATCTACCGGGAAAGCACTGGCCTCTGGGCAGCCCGGGGGATCACCCGCTGCTATTTCGGAAGCGAGGATGACATTCCAATTCCTGGTTATTACCAGGGCAACAGAGAAAAAGGGATCGCGATCTTTCGGCCCTCCACCGGCCTCTGGGCCGCCCGGGACTTCACCCGATTTTACTTCGGTGGTTCGGAAGATCAACCTTCAGTAGCTGATTACTCCGGCAATGGAAGCGATCAGGCCGGAATCTTTCGAGCCGGCAGCGGCCTCTGGGCGATAAGGGGGTACAGCCGGTTTTATTACGGTTCATCGGATGATAACCCGGTTCCGGCTTCCTATGGCGGCGCCAACGCCACGGCGGCCATTTTTCGGGAGAGCGCGGGACTCTGGTCCCTGCGAACTCTGAGCCGGATTTATTACGGTACTGCCGGTGATATTTCGGTCACCGGCCGGATTCCTCGGCCTGTCACCCCTTCTCCCACCCCGAGTATAACACCGACCCCTTCAATTATACCCACACCTACTCCATCTCCCACCCCGAGTGTAACACCGGCCCCTTCAATTATACCCACACCCACTCCATCTCCCACCCCGATAGGCTTTCACACCCCGATTCCCACCTCAACTCCACTTTCAAAGTGAAACGCTCCACTATTATAAAATTTGTTTATATCCTCTTCCTCCTCTCCCTGGTCGCGATATTTCTCGGTGTCTATGGCCGTTCACTTTACCTCAGGAGCAAGCAGCTCTATCGTTATGCCAAGCATAACCGGCGGGGCTGGAGCGGGTCGGTTTTCGAGCCCGATCGGGAACTGGGGTTTAGAGCGAAGGCCGGAGCCCGGGGCGCTCACACTTTCCCCATCGGAGAAGATTTACCGATGCGGTTTGATCGAAACGGGTTCCGGGTACCGGTAAATATCTCCAACGAAGAATATAAGCGCCCTTATGTGCTGGCCTTAGGCTGTTCGTTTACCTACGGTGATGCCTGCCGAGCGGAAGATACATTCCCCCACCTGGTGGCACAGGCCCTGGGAGGGACAGAACTGAATGCCGGCTTATGCAGCTACGGCCTGTCTCAGATGGTAATCCTGGCCCGGAAACTGATCCCGGAATACAAGCCGGAATATATTCTATTTCAATACTCGCCCTGGCTGCTGAATCGTTCCACCAGGATCTTCGCGCCCACCCGTTTCTCATTCGCTCCCAATCCTTATTATATCGACGCGGAAGATGGTTCGATTAATATTCATCCTCCGGTATTTTCCTGCTATTCCGTCGACCTGGGCCCATGGAGGAAGAGCCCGGTATCTTCTTCCGATTTTTTCTCTCTCTTCTCCCGAGTGGGTATTCCGCTAATTCTACACGATGACTTCAATCTGCTGGTATTTAAAATCAAGTCGATTTTATCCCTGATCCCGGAACCATCCGACAGGCAGGATGTAATAGTAGAAAATGCCTATCGAGAGATAAAGGAACTGGCCGAAAAATATAATTCCCGGCTGATAATAGTCGGCCTGGGAAATATGATAGAACCACTGGTGATACCCGAATCACTCCGGAAGATGGGACTGACCACGGTCAACTGCCATGCCGAACTTTTAAGCCGACTCGGGGAACAGACTAAATATGCCTATTGCCAGGCTTACGCGCATTATCGAGGTAATCCCCCCGTCAGGGTGGACCGCCACCCCAACCCCGCCGCGCATAGAATTATCGCCGACTCTATCCTGGAAGTTATTCGTAAGAATAACGAATAAGGGGAATTGAGGCAAAGTACGCGAAGCCTTACCCCGGGCCGGTGTTTATAATCAGACGGATCGGTCGGATCTGACTGATCAGACCGGGGGTTATCGCCTCACTGCAAAGCCGGAAACCGGGCCAGCAGGCAGCCGATAGGTTTTCCCTGCTGCTCCCTTCTCCTCCCTGCTCATCCCTGTCTTCCTCTCTCAAGAAGCATCGATACCATGTGATAGTTCTTAAAACCGAATACCCGAAGGTGGTAGAAAGAGATTTCTCCGGCAGATAAACCGGCCTTCTCCAATAGATATTTCCAGTCGGGCAGAGAGCGAAAATAATTACCCCGGTCAAGTCTCATCATCAATCGGTAAGACCACTCTTCTTTTCCCGGAAGCATCGGTTCCTGGATAATAACTTTTCCTGTCTCTTTGAGAACGGCAACAGCCTTCCTCAAAATTTTAGAGGCCTCATTATCATCAAGATGATGCAATAAGGAATTGATCAGGATTATATCAAACCCGGCCCCCCACTCTACCCGATTGACATCTCCGACGATAAAATTCAATCCGGGATGCTTTTTCCGGGCAACGGAGATATATCTTTCATTTATATCAACGCCGGTATAATCCGCGCCGGAAAAAATATGGGCGGTATTTCCCGGGCCGCAGCCCAGATCCAGGACTTTCAAGCCGGAGTAATCTGAGCAAAGCTTACGGATCGCGGCCAGTTTTGGCCGATCCACTCCGGCGGCGTGCAGGCGATATACCAGGGGATTGCTCAGCAATGATTCTATTATTTCAGCCACTTTCATATGCTATAATGCGGATTTAACAACTATGTTACAAGGGGATCAGGTTATCAGGAGATCAGGTCGCCAGGCTTGGCCAACCTGATCTCCTGATCCCCTGATCCCCTGATCCCCTGATCCCCTGATCCCCTGATACCCTGATAACCTGATCTCCTGATAACCTGATCCCCTGATCTCCTGACTTCCGGCAGACCGCCAGAAGTGAAGAACCGATCGGGAATCCCCCCCGTGAAAACCAGAAAGCTTCGCTTGCAAATATCTTGGCGAAGAGCCAGTTTATGCCGAATCCAGGAATTTTGAAATTCCAATCGGCGTTATAACTTTTTATGGTCTTATTTACTCCTTTTGAGATCAGACGAATTACCATAATCAGAGGAAATAATATAGTACAGAAGTAGGAGAGCTTCTCAATCTTCCAGCCCTCTCTTTCCAGTAGTTTTCTCAGGTGGGTCCGGGTATATCTCCGGCGGTGATGATTGGCAACATCGTGACTGGACCAGAGCCAGGGAAGCGCGGGAACGGTAAGGAGAATTTTACCATCATCTTTCAAAATCCGGTGATATTCCCGCAGATGGAGATAATCGTGGTCCAGATGCTCCAATACATCCAGGGAAACAATCAGGGATATCTTATTATCACCCAGGGGCAGAGACTCTTCTTCCACCAGACAGACCCGGCGGCAGCCGCGGGTCCGGCAATAACCAACGGCCCGGGGGGAGATATCAACCCCGGTCACACTGCCCAGCTTCTCCAGTTCCTTTAAGGTAGCTCCGGCCCCGCAGCCCACATCAACTATCACGGGCTGTGTTATTCCTCCGATAATCTGTCTCGCCAGACTGAGAACAATTTTTCTCCGTCCCACGAACCACCAGTGAGTTTCCGTCGTAGTATCAAAGAGAGAATACAGATTTTCTGCCATCTTCATTAAATTAGCTCACTTCGTTCTCTAATTTAGTTTTGAACCAGAAACTATATAATTCTATCAGACTATTGATTAATATAGTTTCAATAACTTCACCGGAGTATTTTTGCTGAGATAATCTATACTACATAAATCCGCGGCAAAGGAGAAATACTTTACCGCAAAATATTTTATTATCCGGGAACCGGACCCAAATCAATTGACACGGTCTTGATTAAATATATATTATTCCTATCAATACCATGAAACTCCGCTGGATCAATAATCTTGTTCTACTGCTTATCGCCACTCTCCTCGGTCTGGGGTTCTGCGAAGTTGTCGCCCGCTTGATAACCAAAACCAACGAGGATGGTCAGGCTTACTACGGGAAGCGGCCCCTTCTCCCCTATCATTTCCCGGCAGAGATGGTACGAAAAAAGATGGAACATTATTTCAACCGGCAATCCGAAGCTTATGTCGTCGATGATCCCATCTTAGGCTGGACCGTGGGACCAAACCGAACTAACATTGAAGGTATGTATCGTTCCAACTCAGCCGGGATCAGGTCCCGCCCCAACGAATATTCCCTCTCTCCCCCGAAAGGAGTTCTTCGAATAGCGCTTTTCGGGGATTCATTTACTCACGGAGATGAAGAGCCTTTCGAAAAAACCTGGGGGAAATTTTTAGAAGATGATCTGATTAATGCCGGTATCTCCGCGGAAGTTCTGAATTTCGGTGTCCCCGGATATGGAATCGGCCAGGCTTATCTCCGATGGAAGTATCAGGGGAAAAAATATTCCCCCCGTATCGTGGTCTTCGGGTTTCAGCCGGAAAATATCAAGAGAACCGTCAACATCTTCCGTTCTCTCTATAGTCGAAATACCTGGCTGGTATTCTCCAAGCCCCGATTCTTCATCAATAAAGAGGGTAAACTGGAATTAGTTAACAGTCCGGTTATTCCCCCCCAAGAAGTCGCCGATGTGCTGAAAGATCTGTCTCGATCTCCGCTGGCGGCCCATGAATACTGGTACGCGCCGGATAATTACCGCCAATCATTCTGGCTGAAAAGTAGATTTATTTCATTATTATATACTTTTTTTAATGAATATAAACCGCATCCGGGGGGGAGGTACGATCATAGGCCGGGTCGCCATTACTGGGACCCGGAAGGTGAGCCGATGCGGACCAGCCTGCTGATATTGAAAACATTCGCCCGGGAGGCCCAGGCGGAGGGGGAGATTCCGATTATCCTTCATATCCCGAAAAAAAATGATCTAAAATACCTGGAGAAAGGCACCCGCCCGGCCCATTATCAGGTTCTGGATGAACTAAAAAAATCAGGCGTGATGGTGGTGGATCCGGCGCCAGAGATGCAGGGGGAGAGCCGACTCTATAAACACTCTCATTATTCCAGCCGGGGTGGGCGGATTGTGGCCCGGGTCCTGGCGGACGCGATTACCGGGCTTATAAACAAAAATTTATTCAATGATTCTTTTAAGGGGCAGATCCCTGCCCGGGATCAGCCGGATCCGGCCGATCTCCTCACCGATAGCTACCGGGAAGGTGAAGATCTTCTGATCGATGTGGGAACAGATAAGGACAAACTGTTCGTAAAAAACGGTTTTTATCACCGGGAGAAATATCTCCATCAAACTCCGGTCCGCTGGACCCGGCAGACCGCGGTACTCCGGATTCCTCTCTCCCCGGGAGATAAAACCGAGCCGGTTATCAGTTTTCACATTGTTGATACCGGAACGCCGCGGGATGAGATCGGTTCGGTAACTATTGCTCTCAATGGAGAAGATCTCGGGAATCTCACACTCCGTCCGGGAGAAAATACCTATCAAATGAAACTCTCCGGATCCATCAGAGAACAGGGTATTGCCGCCATGACATTCAGTTCATCCACCTGGCAGCCCAGCCGGGTACCGGGTGTCAAAGACTCCCGGGAACTGGGGGTGATGCTGGATTGGGTGAAGGTGGAATACCGATAAAATCAAAGAGAATTGGAAACAGGACGATTGCAGACAGGACGATTAAAGGCAAAAAGGAATGTAGACAGGACGATTAACTGCAAAAAGAAATCTAAGCCGAAGCGAGGTTAATAGTCCTGACTGTAATGGTCCTGTCATAAAAGGGACCGAGGTAGGGGGCAATAGTCCTGACTGTAATGGTCCTGTCATAAATGAGGCCGAGGTAATGGGGAATCGTCCTGTCCCAAAATCGTCTTGTCAAAGAAATTGAGAAGCTATCTGCTATCTATTACATTTTCGGATGAAATTCCAGGAGCCGGATCTTTCTTCCGTCATACTCAATCTCCCGTACCAGACTGAAATCGGAAGGCAGAGGATCAGCGGTGAGAAGGAAACGGAGGTCCGGATGGATCATATGTAGTTTATAGCTATCCACTTCCAAGTATTTGATCCCTCTTCTTTTCAGATATTCCTTGAGCCCGGAGAATTCACCCCAGTAGAATACATTCCAATCGCACCCAGCATAATAACTTATCCCCAGGCGGAACATCATTACCCTCTCCTTTTCGATCCCGGGGATGTTGTCTTTCATCCAATTACCCATAATCTTATATTCATAGGGAACACCGATTTTAATGGCTTTGCGGTAGACCACAAACGCGCTGCCGGCGGCTAAAGCCAGGTAGAATATCCATAACCCGATCAGAAAGATCCGCCTACACCGGGGTTTTCTCCGGCTGAATTCATCGATACTCTCGATAACACCGGCAAACCCGATCACCGCGAGAGGAATAAAGGGATAAAAATATCTATGCTCGGTCTGCATGATCAGGAATACGCTCAGGGGTGTAAACATCAAGGCCAGATAAATGATTTCCGCACGCTGGCCGTTCCGGATGAAGGCGAAAAGAAAGAAAGCTATCAATACGCCGATACCGGTTGCCAGAAGAATAAATAATACCCCCGGGGGAAGAGAAAGGTAGCGGGCGGTCTTAACGGCTTCATGATATCCATCGATCAGGTTAAACCGGATAATTCCGAAGAAACGGTCCGGATGAGAGATGATCAGTTCAGCCATACCCATCGGCTTATGATCGGGATCTACATCAGGTATGACCTCCGGATCAAAAAGTGCTTCCATATGCTCAAATATGACCTTACTCTCATTAACCCCCCGGCTCTGATCGTAACGAAGTCCGAAATCCTGATAATGGCTGCTGCCACTCAGTTGCCAGTTGCCGGTTACCGAGTGGAGATGTATCCAGAAGGGTAAGCAGACCAGAATGAATCCGAAGGCTATCAGCAGAGTGCGGATGAATCTCCTCCTCAACGCGCTTAACCGCCATGAACCGGCCAGAAGATTAAATCCCGCGACCAGGGGGAAAAAGGTAACCCCCAGCGGATGGGTAAGAAAACTTAACCCCAGAAATATTCCGGAAAAGACCGGTAGATAGAGACGGCCGGAAATATACGATAGCCAGCCCGCTGCCAGTCCGGAGAGAAGCAGCAGGGTATAGAGTGATTCGGAGAAGGACTCGGTCGAGCCATAGACCATAATGGGGAAGAGAGCGATCATCAGCCCGGCCATAATTCCGGTGCGGCGCCCGAACATGCTTGAAGCCATAAGATATACCGGGACTACCAGGAGTATCCCCGCCAGACAGGATATAAGTTGAGCCGAAAGCAGAAGGTCTCCGGTTAACTGCCAGATTAGTCCGATCATAATCGGATAAAAAGGATGATGAACGGTGTGGGGTAAACCAAACTCGGTATAACCATGCCCCGTGAAAAGATTACGGGCCAGGGCAATGTAGGTAACACTATCACTTCCGCCGCCGGAATCGATGAAATCAAAAGTAAATAAGGAGATCAGCCGGGGGATGAGAGCTAAAAGAATGAGAAAAAATATAATTCGCTTATGACTGGTCATTTCTGTTAAATTAGCACCAACGGCGCTAATCCGGGGAATAGAGATTGGAGAATAGGGAATGGTTCTCCAACCCCCATCACATGTTGTCTATTTAAGTAAACCCCGTCTCTCTTATCGGCTGCTTTTAGCCTGCCACACGATGGCGACCTGAAGGTCGCCGCTACGAGCACGAGGTGGCCGAGCCCGAGGTGACGGAGTTCAGAAACCTTACCATAATTCTATTGACGCGATACCAAAAATATTTTTTGCATTCAAACCGTAACTTCAATATCGCTATGAAAATAGATAACATCACGGGGAAGCGGAAAACCCATTCCCCATTCCCTATTCCCTAAAAATGATTAAAACAAAAGACAACCTGGAATGGATTATTTACTGGGGACTGGTGATTTTATTCAGCCTGATCCTGATATATCTTATCTGGGCTCCAGCCTATTTCCCCTCACAGGACGGACCCTCCCACCTCTACAATGCCTGGATCATGACAGAACTGGGCAACCCCGACTATCCTCTGATTAACTCAAGCTACTGCATACGCCGGGAGTTATTCCCCAACTGGATGGGATACGCGGTCATGTTCTCATTGATGCATATATTTTCTCCGATCACCACCGAGAAACTTTGGCTCACCCTGATTATTCTGGGGCTGCCAGCAGGGGTTATATATCTTTCCCGGGCAGTGGCGGCCGGTATTAAGAATCCGAGTGTCCCCTGGTGGACCCTGCTGGGATTCTTCTTTGCCCTTAACCATCCTCTCTATCGGGGCTTTCAGAATCATGGGATGGGATTAGTTATATTTGTCTTTATTCTGGCTTACTTCTGGAAGAGTAATATTCGGGGGTGGTCCGTATTCCGGATCCTGATATTAAATCTCCTTCTGACTTCCGCTTACTTATGCCATATAGTTTCATTTATATTGTCATTAACGGCCCTGGTTATTCTCCGGCTTTCTTTCCGGGGCAGCATTAAAGATACTCTTCGATTTCTGGCTGGATTGCTTCCCATGGGAATGCTCCTGATTTATTATACCTGCAGTTTTCCCTCCCGGTATCGATTAGAACTGCCCGGCTGGATTTACCTTAAAAAGGAAGCTTTATATCTGGTGCAGGGTAAAATGCTCAGCGGGTTCAACTATCATGAAAATTGGTATATCGCCCTTATGGTCCTGCTGGGAATCGGGATTATCAGCAGATCATGGTCTATATTAAAAAACACTACTCCATCGAATCGGGGGGATAAAAGCAACCGGCTTATAATATTGGTAGTTGTTCTTTTCGGTATATTTTTTATCTCTCCGGACGCGATCGGCGGCGGTAAATATTTAAATATGAGACTTGCTCTCTATCCCCTCCTCCCTTTAATTGTCTGGCTGAAAACTCCTCGAAATATGCTATTACGAATTCTTCTGATCTGCGCTATCTTCATATTAAACCTGTCTCATTTCGAAGAGAACCGGTCAGCCCGGAAACAGATTAACCGGCATTATAATAGGATTATCCATCTGGCAGACAAATTACCGGACCATTGTTTCGTGACAACTTCCCGGGACTTTTCTAAATCTAATCAGGATTCAAGACCCATACTGCATGCTATCTCTTATGGAATTATCGGGCGGGATATTGTCAATCTGAGCAATTACGAAGCTCGACTGTCTTACTTTCCCATCAGATGGAAGAGAGAGCCCCGGCTTAAATGGCCGATATATTCTCTCACCAGGAGCACGAATGATTACATTATTTCACCCCTGGATGAGACAGAATTTACGGCAGAATTTTTTTATTCCAAAATCGTGACAAATAAATAAAATAATCCCGGATGAAAAAGAATCCTCAATTAATATCCCGATTGAAGTATATCTTCTTTGCCCTGATAATCACTCTGGTGCTCTTCACATCTCTGGAGGGATTTTGCAGCCTGATATTCTCTTTCCTGCAATTTGAGAGGTCAGAGATAGTAGCGGAAAGAATTCACACGGAATACGATCCCTTGCTGGGCTGGATTAATAAGCCTGATCTATATATCAAGGATATGTACGGCCCGGATAAATATTTCCAGACCAACTCACATCGTTTCCGGAATAGCCATAATTTTTCTTCCGGCATCCCGGCCGGGAAAAGACGCTGGATATGCTGCGGGGACTCCTTCACTCTGGGCTACGGAGTGGATAATGATAATACCTGGCCGGCTTTATTATCATCCATCGCCCCGGATGTAGAGACTGTCAATATGGGACAGGGTGGATACGGGATAGACCAGGCTTATCTCTGGTTCATGCGGGACGGCGTCAAACTGCAATACGATCTTCTAATTTTCGCGTTTATTTCAGCTGATCTGACCCGAGCCATCAGCCCTAAATTCAGGGACTATTCCAAACCACTATTATCGGTGGAGGATGGCAAGATCATTAAGAATAATATTCCAGTGCCTAGGCCCGGATTCATCGCTCTGCATCTACCTAAATTTGAATCAGCTATTAACTCGTTAAGAGTAACCACACTGGTACATGCCTTAATCGATATGCTGAAGAAATCCGACCATGCCCCCCGGGGAAATAAAGACGAACCGGTCAAGCGGGTGAAAAAGCTGACCTCAGCGATATTTGAATCTCTGTATAATTATAATAAACAGGAGAATCGAAGAGTCATATTTGTATATCTTCCGACTCAGCCGGAATACAAAGATAACATAAGAACCCGGATTTTGAGGAGTTTCCTCTCTGCTCAGGCGAAAGAAAACGGATGGTTCTTAATTGACCTCTTCGATGATTTCCGCGGACTGGAGCCGGGAGATCTTCCTGAGTTATTTTTCCAGAGAGACATCCCCGGTTATAAGGCATCCAAGGGTCATTATACCGAAAAAGGGAATCAATATATCGCGGAACTTATCATAAATAAGATCGCCGATAATCCGGAGACAAGGGGACTACTGTTACCTGAATTCCAAATCACAGACTCTCAGTAAAATTACAGACAGGACGATTAAAAGCAAAAAGAAATTTAGACAGGACCATTACAGGCAGGACGATTAAAAGACAAAAAGAAATTTAGGCAGGACCATTACAGGCAGGATGATTAATGGACAAAAAGAAATAAAAGCCGAAGCGAGGATAATGGTCCTGCCTGCAATGGTCCTGCCATAAAAAAGGGGATGAGGGAGAGGAAGGGGAGAAAGACTGAACATCGAACAAAAGACTGAACATTCAACGTTCAACCAGCCGTCGCTAAAGCTATGGCGGGCAGGCTGCTCAACCCCGCAAAGCGGGGCAAGCTTCGAATTTACCCCCCTTCGGGGGGCGTCGAACAGACAAAATAATCAGAGTAATCTGTGTAATTGTGGACTAAAAAGGGGCCGCGGCGGGGGAAACAATTAGTGCAAATTAGTGTCCCCGCAAAATGACCTTCAGTCATCGCGGGGTAAAAATTAGTGGACTGCAAAGAGGGCAAGGTGGGGGGAGTTTCAAAACAGCAAAATCTAAATGTACAATCCACAGCAGCGGGAGCAGAGAGGGAAAAGACCCTTTTCTACCAGGAGACGGCGAAACTTCTTTGCCTTCTCTCCGTTCCAGATTTTTTCAAAGGGTTCTTCCACGATATTACCGACAATGTAGTCCGGGAAATCGGGACAGAAGGTGGCATCGCCATTGGGACGGATCTCCAGGTTTGACCAGGGGCTGGAGCATTTTTTCCGGCCCATAAAAGAAGAGGGGCGGAGATAATACTCTTCCACTTCTTCCGGCCGGAGAGCGGGGATAAAAAATACCGGGAGCGTCCCCTTCCGGCGGCGGGCAGATACTCTTTCCATGAATGATTTAACCTTTCCGGGGTCAACCGCCCCCAGAGCTCCCACAAAATCTTTCCAGGAGGTAGATTCACATCCCAGGTATTTCTGGAAAATCTGATCTGTGGCCCGACCGATTTTATCGGTGGTAAACCAGCCCAGGTTGAAAATAACCGCGTCAAAGAGATCGCTTGATTCGAGCATATCCAGGGTCTCAGCCAGCTTATCCTGATTCATATCGCTGATGGTGGAAATTGCCTTCACCATCGGTTTTCTCTGCCCGGATTCCCGACGGCATTCTCTAAGACGGCGTAGTCCCTGGATAACTTTTTCAAAAGTATGTGGGACTCCCCGGATCTCATCGTGTATTTCGGGAGGACCATCGATGGATATATCCAGACCGTCCACCTTCAGGTCCACCAGTTCAGCGGCGTATCGTTCCAGAAGAACTCCATTGGTATTTATAATCGTGTACTGCTTTTTCTCCTTCAGATATCGAATCAACGCGCTGAAATCGGGATAGAGAAGCGGCTCGCCGCCCCAGAGATAGATTTTCGGGCGGTAGGCGGCGACATCATCGATCAGCTCCTTCAACTTTTCCAGAGAAAGAATTTCTTTGCGATAGACATCTCTCCTCCGCCACTGACCGCACATCTTACACCTGAGATTGCAGAGATGGGTCAGATTGATAGTAATGGTGCCGGGTCCGGGAGCATCCGTAACCCCTTTCTTTATCAGGGGGGATATTTTTATCCGGGAGCGGATCCGGGAGCGAATTCTCTCCCGCGCCGCGCCGGGATATCTCAGCGCCATCCTTAATTTAGCCCGATTATTCATCTCGATTTATTTTCGGCATTTGAGGAGGAAATCCGGCAGAGGAATATTGCGGTGGGCGGGAAAATGCTCCACCGCAAACCCCAGATTTTCCAGGAAGGTTATCCAGTCAGCTAACTTGCGGAAGTTCTGTCTTCTTCCGCAGTTAAGGGTACGGTCGATCAAGAAATGGGCTATATATTTCCATTTCGGGTCTGGAGTCACATCCTCCATCATCAGGATACCTCCTTCCGGCAGAATTCGATAACAATGTTCGAGCAGTTTTTCCTGCTGAGGATAGGTGAGATGGTGGAGCATATCGCTGACTATGGCCACGTCGAATTCCTCCTGAGGAAGCTCAAGAGCGTCCTGGAGATAAAATTGGATATTATCTCTCCCCTTGATTGACGCCCGGGCGGCCTCAATTCTCTTGACCTGTTTATCTATCCCGGTAACACGGCGGGAAGAACTTCCCAGCGCGAGATAATTGGCCAGCAGACCCCGGCCGCAGCCGATATCAACGATCCGGGCTTCTGGTGGGATATGCCCGGCGATCTGGAGAAAGGGACAGAGGCGCCAGAGATCGGAAGAGCGTCGTGTAGGGAAAGAGTGTAGATCTCGGTGGTCGCCGTATCATTAAAAAAAAAAAAAAAGAACAACACAAAACAAGAAAAACAAAAAAAAAAAAAAGAAGAGAGAGAAGAAAAGCGAGAGAAAGCAG
>CAKZYZ010000072.1 GCA_937885075.1 uncultured bacterium
TCTTCCGATCTCCCTGCCCGATCTCAATGATGCCGGAACTGAGGTTGATGCTGCCGTCCGCGTTGAAGGTGAGCACCACGCCGGCACCGGCGTTGGTGGGCATGGCCGGGGCCTTCCAGAAACTGCTTATCCCCCTGGCCCGAACCCGGTTCTCTCCGATATCGACACGGGCGCCTTCCTCCCACCCCACCATCCCGGCCGCCCGGCGGAGACACTCGGGGAGATCCCCGGTACTGGAATCCATCAATGATCGGGTAGGCGATGTGTCACCGGGACGGATGGCGTTCAGTATCCTCAGTTCTACCGGATCCATCTCCAGCCGGTCGGCCAGAATATCCATCGCCCGTTCAACGGCAATTATTACCTCATGGCCGAAACCCCGGTACGCGGCAGAGAAGGGATGATTCGTATAGACACAGAGGGAATCGGCCTTCACGTTCGGGACCCGGTAGGGACCGGTGCAGGCAATGGCTCCAGCCCGGCTGACATTGACCGCGTAATCGGCGTAAGCGCCGCTGTTAAAGAGATAGAGAAGATCCATGGCGACCAGGCGGCCGTCTCTCCGGGCTCCCAGCTTCACCTTCGACTCCAATCCGATATGCCCCGGGGAGGAGACGAGATCCTGCTCGCGGCTGTTGGCCACCCGAACCGGCCTCCCTCCGACGGACTTCGAGAGGAGGTAGGCAAGTCCCTCAAGCTGGATCCCGGCCTTACCGCCGTAGCCGCCGCCCACGGGAGGAGCAATGACGACAATCTTCCCCGGCGGGATATCGAAGAAGGCGCTCATCAGGGAGCGAACCACGAATGGGGCCTGGGTGGAAGAGCGGATAGTGACGGCGCCGTCGGCGCCGATCTCGGCGATGGAGACCCGGGGCTCCATGGCCGCGTGATCCCCCGGGGGGAAACTGAACTCCTCCTCGATAATAATGTCGGCCCCGGCAAAAGCGTTTTCAACATCTCCCTTCCGGATCCTGGTCCGGTTGGCAACGTTGGAACCGGGCTCAGGGAGCATGGCGGGGATATGAGCATAACTCTCCATCTGCTCGTGGATGATAGGGGCGGACGGGAGCAGAGCTTCCTGGATACTGTTGACAATGGGGAGCGGGCTGTATTTAACCCGGATCAGCCGGGCGGCCGCTTCCGCGTTCGACGGGGTATCAGCGATCACCGCCGCCACCGGCTCTCCGAAATGGCGGACCTTCCCCCGGGCCAGTGGGGTCTTGTCTCCCAGGTAGATACCGAGCCGGATATTGAAATCCGCGCCGGTCACTACCTTACAAACACCAGGGGCAGCGGCCGCAGCTTCAGTATCGATCGAGACGATCTCGGCATGGGCGTGGGGGCTGATCACAAACGCGGCATGGAGGGTGCCGGGCGGATGTACGTCATCAGTATAACGGATCCGTCCATGGACCTTATCCGGGCCGTCCTTGCGAGGGTACGACGTTCCTACGCTATTCGGTCTCTTCATCGCGATCACTACAGTGCCGAGTTTTATCAGCCCTTTTGCCTCAGCTTTTCAATGGTAAGCTTTCACCCCGTCCTCTCGTAGCGGCTGCCTTTAGGCTGCCACACGATGGCCCCGCCGTTGGCAGGGCCTCTACGAGCACGGGGCAACGGGGTTTACTGAAAGCTTACTTTCAATGATCATATTTTTACTGCGAAAAATAAGAATGTACAAGCATTTAACTAATAATCAGCATAATCCGCTTCATCCGCGGTTAAAAAAGTTGCGAAGCTAAGTTCCTGCTTCGGAATTTTCCCGAAATACTTCGGGATCCCGGTTGTCTTAATTGATATTACCGGGACAATAACCCCTAAGGAAAGCATTAAAACAGGAGGGGAGAGTATTTTAAATTTTCCTGATTTCCTGCTTTCCTTAGAGGAAAAGTTGCCCAAGGCAAAGCCGAGGGCTAAGTTCTATATAGAAACCCCGAGGGAGCTGATGACCGAGAGATCGTTCCGCTGGGTTCCAGCCGCCGGGGTATTATCATACCGGTCGGTCAGACTCAGCATAAAGTACAGCTGCGAGAAGAGCCCAACCCGGAGAGAGGCCTCACCGTTGATCAGGTAGGAATCGAAGTCATCAAATTTTGGCTTATATTCGACGCTCTCGACAATAGTAACCCGCTCGTTGATTACCAGCGCCCCGCTCTGGGCCAGTCGGAGGTAGATTCCGTGATCACGCTGATCATCCTCATACTTGCTGTCGATATAGGCGGCACCGGCCTCCAGAGCGGCAAATGTTTTTCCCTCCCGATATAGCTCATAACCGACACCGATGCCGTTATCAAGCCGTCGGTCCAGTTTCTTAATCTTGTCGTATGATACCTCGGAGCGGCCGTAGAGGAAACCGCTCTCGATGACAAATATATTGGCCTGGCCGTTGAGGAGACCACGATCGGCGGTGCTGTCATACTCGCCTGTATCCTTATTTTTTACCTCACCCCAGGCATACTCGCCTCTGGCGATCAGCTCCCAGGTCTCTTCAAACTTCTTGATGACAGCGGCCCGGGCCAGGAAATCGGATGTATCAGAGTTTCCCCGGGAGAGGGAATATCCGGCGCTCAAATCTATTATCCACCCCGGAAAGAGATATGCCTCCGACCCGGCTTCTTCCCGGGATGCCTTCATTGAATCATCGATCTGGGTCGCCAGTTTATCTTCCGCCGTTACGGCAGCAGTCCATAAAAATACCGCCGCAACAATACTGAACATTACTACTATGACACATTTCTTCACAAATATTCTCCTTTTAGAACTTAGCTTCGCAACTTTTTTGCCACGAAGACACTAAGACACAAAGTAAAGAATTAAAGATGCTGTAACAACATTATTTATCCTTTCTTAAGTTTTTCTTAGTGTCTTTGTGCCTTTGTGGCAGATTTATTGAAATTCCGAAGCAGGAACTTAGCTTCGCAACTTATTTAACCGCGAATTTCACCCCGCGATGACCGGAAGTCATTTTGCGGTGCTAGCTAATCTTCGCTAAATAAAACTTAATGAACTACGAATTACACGAATTTTTTAATTTTTTCCTGCAATATCGGTTCAAAGCTTCCAAACTATGATTGTACCGATACTTATTTTTTTGAACACATCAGAATCCCGATGAATATCGGGAAACTTTCGAAGATAAAACCTCATTTCGTAAATTTTTGCCATTTAGACACGAAGACACTAAGAAATAATCAAGAACACAACAATTACTATTTTCTTATGCCCGGATTTTCTCTTAGTGTCTTAGTGCCTTCGTGGCTAAATTGTCTTTTTCCGGCAATCAGGAAGCCGGGTTTTCGGTTATCATGTGGACAACCTGCTGTGGGAAGGGGATCTCGATTCCGTTGGCATCGAAGGCTTCTTTGATCTTCCGGGTCAGGTCGAACTTGAGCGGCCAATAGTTTTCCTTATTCGTCCAGGGACGGACCACGAAGTTCACGCTGCAGTCGGCCAGTTCGGCCACGGCTACCGTGGGAGCCGGATCTGTCAGAACCCTATCATCATCCTTGCAGAGACCTTCCAGGATCTCCTGGGCTTTCTTCATCGAGGAATCGTAACCGATGCCAACCGTGATATCAACCCGGCGGGTATCGTAAGCGGAGATGTTCTTGATCACGTCACCATAGATCTTCCCATTTGGGACGGTGATCCGGATATTATCCGGTGTGGCGAGAATCGTCTCAAAGATCTGGATCTCCTTGACCGATCCGGTAACACCGGCGGCGGTTATGACATCCCCGATCTTGAAAGGCCGGAAGACCAGGATCAGGATGCCGGCGGCAAAGTTGGCCAGCGACCCCTGCATGGCAAAGGCGATGGCCAGACCGGCGGCACCGATAATGGCGATGAACGAGGTCATCTGGACCCCGAGTTTTCCGAGGGCGGCCACCACCGTAAAGACCAGGATCAGGAAATAGACCATGTTCGAAGCAAACGATATAATGGTCGGGTCGGTCTTGGATTTGGTTAATAGTTTGGTGACGAGTTTCCGGAGCATGCCGGCAACAATCCGCCCGACAACCAGGATGACAACCGCCGCAACTACCCTGAGCCCCCATTCAGCGATGAAGACCGTCAGTTGATCAATAATATTCTGCACAATATAACCTCCTTTTAGGTGTCAGCAGTTCAGCTCTATACCGCATCCAGTTATCCCGAACCCATTGCTCGGGTAACCGGATTTTCTGTACAGAGCGTTGGTATAGCAGCAAATTCCATACCAACCGAGTAGATTTATTCATTTATTCGTGCGTACACCACAACTAGATAGACCTTACTCGAAAAGGTAACAAGCAAAAGTTAACAATATCACGATATTGGGAAAAAAGCAGGAGAAAAAGTTTAGAAAATACTTGTAAAAGTGCCGCAACATGCTATAGTAAGCCAACTAACATCAATCAGGAGGCTACTAATGAAAGCATGTGCGGCACATCATAATCTACCACCTTACACCCTG
>CAKZYZ010000073.1 GCA_937885075.1 uncultured bacterium
GAATTTGAAGAAACAAAGGAAAATTCCATAGTTTTCTTTGTTTTTCTTCGTGTTCTTCGTGACCTTCGTGGTGAATATTTAGTTTTTTTAGCACAGAATGTTAAAAATACCTTTTCGAGTACGGCCTGGCTACTCTATGACCAAAATGGAACCCCGGATTCACTGTCCACTTTGCCCCGGAATCGGTGTCCACTTTTCTCCGGAATATACAGTCCGACCCCAGAAATCTCGAATATACGGCAAGAAACGGGCCTTAGACGCGTTTTTCAACCCCGAAAAACGCGTCTAAGATCAATATAGAGCCATTTATTTTACGCAACTATGTGCCAATCAACATGTTAGTGTGGTCCGACCCCGACTTTGACCCCGACTTTAGTGGTAAGCTTTCAGTGAACCCCGTCGCTTCGTGCTCGTAGTGCAGGACTTCAGTCCTGCCTTCGTCGGGCAGGACTGAAGTCCTGCACTACGAACTTATTGAAATTTCGAAGCCGGGACGGGGTTCACTGAAACCTTACCTTTAGTGCGGCTTGTTCATCACGCCCAAACATGGCCTTCATCAGGTCCGAGGCCATGTCTACTTCCTTATCCAGTTCCGGAATAAAGAATTCAAAAGTAAAATTAGGGTTGGACCTGCATAAGTTATTGATTATCGATGGATTGGCGCGAGAAAATGGTCGGATATTGGCTTAGCGGTGCGATTTTAGGGGGTAAAACGCGGCTTTAAGAAAATTTCCCCACCGACGCGGGAGCGGTGGTGAAAATTTTAATAGAACTAAGATGTCCCTATAAACAATGTTTACAATATATATATAAGGTGGTTATATAGGTACTGACTGAAGTTTTAACTTCGGGAGGAGACTGGCAAGAGAACAGCAGATGATACCTATGAGTAAGAAAAAGATAATGGTGGCGATGAGCGGGGGGGTGGACAGTTCGGTGGCCGCCCTGCTTTTACGGGAGCAGGGTCACCGGGTAGTGGGGGTTCACTTCCGGCAGACGAATTCCGGCAAGGGGTGCTGCGGGGACCCGGGCCTATCCGATGCCCGCCGGGTCACGCAGCAGCTGGGCATATATTTTTATCTGCTCAAATGCCTCCCTGAATTCAAGCGGGAAGTGATTGATTATTTCTGCCGGACCTACCTGGCCGGAGAGACTCCCAACCCCTGTATTCTCTGCAACGGGCGGATAAGATTTCCCCTTTTACTGAAGCTGGCCGCATCTCTTGATTTCGATTATATCGCCACCGGACACTATGCCCGGGTTGGATTTGACTCCCAGACTAACCATCATTTTATCACCCGGTCAGCCGATGATCACAAAGATCAATCCTATTTTCTGGTCGGCTTGAAAGAGAGATGGCTTGATCGAATTATCTGGCCCCTGGGTGAACTTTCCAAGTCCGAAGTGCGGGAGATCGCTCGGAATGCGGGGTTGGAAGTGAGTGAAAAACCGGATAGCCAGGATATCTGTTTTGTCCCGCGGAAGAAGTACGCCGAATTTCTGAGAGATGCTCGGCCGGATTGTTACGCGCCCGGACCGATCCGGGATAGGAGAGGAAGGATTCTGGGAACGCATTCCGGTCTTCCCTTCTATACCGTCGGGCAGAGGAACGGGCTGAGGATATCTTCATCCCAACCGCTTTATGTTCTCGAACTGGAACCGAAGAGCAACACTATTTACGTGGGGAGGAAGGAAGAACTCTATCGCGCCCGGTTGACGGTCCGGGAGTGCAACTGGATAGGAAAACCTCCCGGAAGCGGCGGATTCCGGGCCGGGATCAAAGTCCGCTTTCGGCATCCGGAAGTGCCGGGAAGCCTCCGGGTGACTTCCCAGAACCGCCTGGAGGTGGTGTTTGATCGGCCGCAGAGGGCTATCGCTCCGGGGCAGTTCGCTGCTTTCTATCAAGGAGATCGTCTTTTGGGAGGTGGTATTATCGACCAATCTTTTGCATAAACCTTTAGCCGTTGCCCTCGTTCCCACGCTCCGCGTGAGAATGGACCGGGGCAGCTCCGTCACGACGCAGAGCATCGTGACGAGGGGTGATGTAGATTTTCAAAGAGTTGAAGTATTACAAATCTGCCGGCATTGAACCAACACTGCAGGCAAATTATAACGTAAATTCGTTATTCAAAACTAATTTATCGCCTGTGGCGATAAATTAAAAAGGAGGAAGAAAGTGATGGAAAAGGAAAGAATATTCGCCCCGGTAGGGGAGAAAGAAGTTACCCGGGCGATCGTGGAAGAGTTCAGCAAGCAGTTCTGCGAATACGTGGAGACTGACTGCCTGATCATCGGGGGCGGCCCTTCCGGCCTGATGGCCGGGAGAGAGCTGGGCCGGAAGGGGCTGAAGGTCTTGATCGTGGAGAGGAACAATTATCTCGGAGGAGGCTTCTGGCTGGGGGGATACTTGATGAACAAAGTAACCATTCGCGCGCCGGGCCAGAAGGTGCTGGAAGAACTGGAGGTTCCATTTTTTGAAGTAAAAAAAGGTCTCTTCATCGCCGACGGCCCTCATGCCTGCTCCAAACTGATTGCCAGCGCCTGCGATGCCGGGGTGAAATTCGCCAACATGACCATCTTTGACGACCTGGTCCTCCGGGAGGGAGGCCGGGTAGCCGGCGCGGTTGTGAACTGGACCCCGGTGACCGCGCTCCCCCGGGAGATCACCTGCGTGGATCCGGTCGCCCTGGAATCAAAGGTGGTCATCGACTCCACCGGCCATGACGCCTGCGTGGCGAGAAAACTGGAGGAGCGGGGCATGATCAAGATAAAAGGATTCGGAGCGATGTGGGTGGAACAGTCCGAGGACCTGGTGGTGGAGCACAGCGGAGAAGTTCATCCCGGATTGGTGGTGACGGGGATGGCGGTAAGTACGGTTTACGGCCTCCCCCGGATGGGACCGACCTTCGGCTCCATGCTTCTCTCCGGGATAAGAGGGGCGGAGGCGGTTCTCGAAATCCTGGGGAAATAAGTTAGCACCTTCGGCGCTACTAATGACGAAATCCGAATGAGGAAACCCGAAAGAACGCCTAATGACTTAATGAGAAAATGCCCATATTCTCTCACCCGCTGGTGCCGAAGAATTCGACATTCGTCATTGTGATTTGGACATCCATTCGTCATTCCTCATTCGGATTTCGTCATTATAATTATTATTACTATTATCTACCTACACAAAATGACTGAGAACCTATAGCATTAATATGCTCTATCAAAAGTCATTGTACCTCTACCGGGGCGAAGCGCGAGCCGGTATCCACTATAAGGAGCTGGCAGATTATCTCCAGCAACTATTCCCAGCTCTGGAGATTGTCCCGAGGGATGACATTTTTCGGAAAGCACTATTGACCGGCGAAGCGGCCCAGGGCGAAAAGATGATAAGATCCTGGGCCCGGCGGCTGGCCGCCTTGAAGATCGTCAACCCAGCGGAAGAGTTCCGGGAGCTTGAGCCTTTTCCCGCCGAGGTGAAGTTTGAAATAAAAAAAATTACTGCCCCGGAGAAGATCCGGGGCGGGCCTCTCTATGAAGGCGTCCAACTGAGTCAATTTCTCTCCGAACTGATCCCCGTGTCCGAGCCGCCGGGAGAATGTATCCACATCATCATTACCGACCGGCTCTTTGCCACCTGGAATGATGATGATCGGAGGTACCATGCCCGGGTCAGTATCTATAATTTTCCTTCCATTATATCCACGGCCGGAATAGTGGAAGCGCCGGCGAAACCAAGGGAATTTTACATCAAGCTTCGGATGGGTTTCAACCGGGAAGGACTGAAGGATGAATTTTCCGGCCGTTTTATCGATTATGATGATCCCCGCTTAACCGAAGTCCTGAAGGGTTATCTTCTCCAGGCAATTCTCTTTCACCTCCAGGGCGAACCGTTCTGCCTCGACCCGAATTGCCGGCTCTATAACGCTCATTTCCAAGAAGAGGTCCTCCGTGCCCAGCTTCATTCTCCATATGAGTTCTGCCCCCGCCACCGAGAAATCCTGCATCTTCTCAATTCTGATATTTCAACCCCTCCTCCTTTCCTCGTTTCTTAGAATGGGAATGGACGAGGGGGTGAGCAGAGAACCCCCTCCAGAGATTCCGGATTATTTCATATTTATTTAAAAAAAGCTGGACATCCCATCCTATAAATAGTATTTATATATACATTATAAGTGATAGTTATAAGTATGAATATATGAAAACACGAGAAGAAGATCACAACCGACCTATTTTCACCATCGGCATTGTGGCTGATATGCTGGGAGTAACCCAGGCCACACTGCGGATCTGGGAAAAGAAGGGGCTCATCAAACCGCAGCGGCTGGGAAAAAACAGGTTCTACTCCTACCGTGACCTGGATCGATTGAAAGAGATCAAGCACCTTCTTCAAGAGAAAAAGTTGAACATAGCGGGGGTGAAAAATATTCTGGTCCTGACCAGATGTTGGGATATCAAGAAATGCGGGGTGAAAAGATACTCCTGTCCGGTATATCAGACCCGGCAGAAGGATATAAAATAACCCGAAAATTTTTCGGCCTAAAAATTTCAAAAATTAGGATGTTACGAAAAAAAGTCTGGTTTTGATTATTTCAGTTTTACTGGCCGGCGCTTATTCCGGCCCGCGTCCGGCCTCTAGGCGATCCGGGGAACAACCCGGGCCTATTTCGGCGGTTCCGGCGACGAACCGGTCCCCGGGACTAAAATCTTTCTTTAGCAGGTGGATGATTTATCCATGAATAAGATTATAATCATCTTATTAGCCTTACTCCTTTGGTTGATCCCGGAAAAACTTTCGGCTATAATCGTATGGCAGAGCATGGGTCCTTCCGGGGGGGGGAGTATGGAGACGGCCCGCTTTCATCCCACCGATCCCGATACTATTTTCGTGGGAGGGGATGTCTCCGGAATTCACAAGACCACTGACGGAGGTGCCACCTGGACGATGGCCAACAGGGGTCTGGCAACGACGGATGGAACCGCCAACGCTTACGGAATACTGAGCATCGCCATTTCCGAGTCAAACCCCGAGATCATGTTCATCGGAACCTGGCGGGGGGTCTATAAAAGTGCCGACGGCGGCGAGAACTGGTCTCTCCGGCGCCCCTCCTCGCCCTCCGCGCCCGAGCTTCCGATAGGAGCGGTCGCCATCGATCCCGACGACCCCCAACGAATCTTCGCCGGGGAAGGTGACTACCTCGGGACTGACCCGGGCACCGGTAGATTTAACCGCTCCACCGACGGGGGAGATACCTGGACCGTCATCAGCGGAACCGGAATCGACAGCCAGGCCAAATTCTCTTCCATCCTGATTGATCCCACCAGCCCGGCGGCCAACCGCGCCATCTTCGCCGCCACCGACAAAGGCGTTTACAAGAGCGCGGACAACGGCTCGACCTGGTCCTCCGCCACCGCCGGCCTCCCTCATGGCGACAGCTGGACCATGACACTCCAGCGTACCGGTTCCAACGTTACCCTCTACCTTTCTTTGAAGATCCACGGGACCGCGGGCGCGCCCGCCACTTACAGCGGCGGCATCTTTAAAAGCGTTGACCGGGGAAACAGCTGGCAGGACGTGACCGGCAACCTTCCACGCTATGACGACTGGGGAGGTGGCGAATTTTACTGGTATGACTGGTATCATCTGACCACGCATCCCGGGAACCCGGACATCGCCTATGTCGGCACCTACAATGATAACGGACATGATTATAACGGGATATGGAAAACCACCGATGGAGGTTCAAGCTGGGCCTGGACGACTAAAACTAACCCCTCCAACGTACAGTCGGGCTGGATCGATTTCTGGGACGAGGGGGCCGGTTTTCTCGCTCTTTCCCCCTCCCAGCCGGATGTCATGGTCTACGGCGCCAGCGAACTTTACAAGACCACCGACGCGGGAAGCAGCTGGCAGCAGTTTTACTGCGATTCCGCCGGAGGAGATTACTGGCGGGGGAGGGGGCTGGAGGTCACTTACGTCTACACCCTGGCTTTCGACCCTCAGACCGCCGGGCGGTGGTATGTCGGCTATGAAGACATCCTCTTCATCAAGACCAATGATGACGGCCAATCGTATAAAAACACCTACACTGACTCTCCTCCGGAGGACGCCAACGACGCCATCACCGCCATCTTCGTCGATCCGGACGTTCCCTCCGTTATCTACGCTTCCTTCGCCCCCCAGGGGTCGCTGGAGTACGACGACCTCTCTAAAGGCGGCGTCTTTAAGAGTAGCGATTACGGCGACACCTGGTCCCAATTAGGCGCCGGGGCCCTCCCGGCGGGGAGGAACATCATCGCCCTGGATCCGAGCAGTTCTCCTTCCTCCCGGACCATCTACGCCGCGATTTACGGGCAGGGTGTCTATAAGACCATCGACGGGGGCGGAAGCTGGACGCCGATCAATACCGGCCTCGGTTCCGACAAGAACTATGCCGCCTGGCTGAAGATCGACCCGAATCAGTCCCAGTCTCTCTACCTGGGGATCAACACTAAAGAGACCGGAACCGGCGGACTCTACCGGACCGCCAACGGAGGAGGCAGCTGGTCGAGGCTCACTAACTTCCCGTCCTACGATGTCCTGGCCATCGAGGTGGATCCGAACGACTCCAATACGGTTTACGCCTCGGGCAACGTCCCCTCCGGCGGCGGCTACGAGGGGGGGCTCTACAAAAGCGGCAACGGCGGCGGAGACTGGAGCGAGATACTGGATGAGCCCTGGGTCAACGACGTGGCCGTCCATCCGGTAAACTCCCGGATCGTCTATGCCGTCTCCTCCCAGTGGTGGTCTTATTCCCCAAGCCAGAGCTGCGGGTTCTACAAGTCTTCGGACGGGGGAAGCACCTGGACCATTCATAACCGGGGCCTGGGCAGCCTCTATCTCTACTGCGTGGAGATCGATCCCCACTCCCCGGATAAAATTTACGTGGGGACCCACGGCTGCGGCTTCTACCGCGGTATCGACACGACCAACCCGGTCATCGAATCCGGGGACTACGACGGAGACGGGACTTCCGATATCGGCATCTTCCGGGAGAACTCGGGGCTTTGGGCGATTCGGGGAATAACCCGGAGCTACTTCGGTGGTTCAAGCGACGAACCGGTCTCCGGGGACTATGATGGAGACGGCACCGCGGATATCGGGATCTTCCGGGGGGCGGCCGGCCTCTGGGCGATAAGGGGAGTAACCAGGACCTATTTCGGCTCGGCATCCGACCGCCCGGTTCCGGGCGACTACGATGGTGACGGCGCCTGCGATACCGGCGTCTTCCGGGAGGGCTCCGGCCTCTGGGCAATAAGGGGTGTGACCCGGATTTATTTCGGGACCGGCGGCGACAGCCCGGTCCCCGGCTATTATGTTGGCGGCGGCGCCAAAGACATCGGTATCTTCCGGCCCGCAACCGGCCTCTGGGCGATCCGGGGAATAACCCGGAGCTACTTCGGTGGTTCAAGCGACGAACCGGTCCCCGGGGACTATGACGGCAACGGCACCTGGGAGGTCGGGATTTTTCGTCCGGCTTCCGGTCTCTGGGCGCTCCGGGGAGTGACCCGGGTTTATTTCGGAAGCAGTTCCGATCAGCCGGTCCCGGCCGATTATAATGGGAACTCCATCGACGATATCGGTATCTTCCGCGGTAGCTCCGGATTATGGGCGGCGCGGGGTGTGACCCGGGTTTACTTTGGATCGACCGGTGATGTGCCGGTGACTCGGTAAGACAATCCAATTAGATCAGAAAAACGGGACGGTTCTATTATGAGAACCGAAATGTGTCAACTGAAGTCGTGAATATCGCACCGAGACAAATATAATAAGGAGGAGATATGAGATTTCTGGCAATATTGGTTGCTTTAACCATGTCCTTTTTCGCAACCCTCTCCGGCTCGTATGGACAGGATTGGACATTTTCCAGTTCGATTGGAGGCAATGGAGGCATTACGGGGATAGCCGCCGCGGATAGTACAGATGTCTGGACTGTCCGAGGATCCCAGGGAAACGGGGAGATACTCCATTATAATGGAACTGATTGGCAGATCCAGACCGCGACCTTTGCCACCCAATCCGGAGAACACCGCGGGGCATATGCCTTTGACTCCAATCACGTATGGGTCGTGGGGAATAGTCAATTCCCGAATATTGGCCGGATTTATTACTACGACGGTACTGTCTGGACACTGCAGACCCGGACAATCGGTGGAAGCAACTTCATCTACGATGCTTACGCGGAGGATATAAATAATGTCCGGGCAACGGGGAACCAGGGTGACATATTCAGAACGACCGATGGGGGAATTTCCTGGACCATTGATACCGACACGGGGGGGGAAATCTGGACCGGTATACATGGAATAAACGGAGATAATATCTGGGTAGTGGGGGCCCAGAGTCCTTCGCAGATCCTTTTCTATAATGGGTCTGAATGGGCTGTCCAGACCGAAATCGAATTAGGATCATCCAAATACTTGCGGGATGTGACCGCTGTCGCTCCGGATGACGTTTGGGCATGTGGTGATACCGGTGTAATGCTGCACTACGATGGCGCGACCTGGGGTATATTCACTGAATTGGGTGACGATCTCAAGGCGATAACCTCTATCAACGCGGATAAAATATGGGCGGTAAGCAATCAGAGTCAAGTCTTTCAATATGACGGTCTTGCCTGGGCGCTCCAGACGGATCTTGGGGGATATACGTCACAAGCAGCGCTCGATGCTTCAGCGCCCTCGGATGTTTGGGCCGGGATATATTTTGGCAGCAAAACCTATCATCTCCTCTTGCCATCATCTAATCGAAACGCTCTGGACGGCGGTGACTACAACGGTGACGGTACGTCTGACATCGCCATCTTCCGGTCCTCCTCCGGGCTCTGGGCAGTCAGAGGAATCACCCGCGTCTACTTCGGTTCTTCCAACGACGAGACAGTACCCGGCGACTACAACGGAGATGGAACAACCGAGATAGGCATCTTCCGGGGAACCTCCGGGCTCTGGGCAATTCGGGGTACCACCCGGGCTTATTTCGGAAGCGGTAGCGATTTGCCAGAACCAGGGGATTACGATGGAGACGGGACAGCCGACATAGGCATCTTTCGTGATACTTCAGGTCTCTGGGCCATCAAAGGAGTCACAAGAATCTACTTTGGGGGATCATCAGACTCACCAGCTTCAGGTTACTACGATGGAGACTCTACCAAAGCCATCGGCATATTCCGAGGTTCATCGGGGTTGTGGGCTATCAGGAACATTACTCGCGTTTACTTTGGATCCTCAGCGGATACGACTGTCCCCGGCGACTATGATGGAGATGGAACCTGGTCACCGGGAATATTCAGAAGTTCCTCCGGGCTCTGGGCTATCCGGGGAGTAACCAGGATTTATTTCGGCACCAGCTCCGATCAGCCGGTCCCGGCTGATTACAACGGAAACTCCGTCGATGATATCGGCATTTTCCGGGACAGTTCCGGTTTATGGGCGGTACTAGGCGTTACACGAGTTTACTTCGGGGGAACTGGTGATCTTCCGGTAACGAGATAAGGAACAGCGACCGACATTCATTGTTCTTATCTGCACATAACACTCTAAAATTTTGCGATACCCCGATGAACCCCGATAAATTGGGGCGGAGGTGGGGCGGAGTAAAATTTTAGAAAGGAGGAGTCATGAAGAGTCTGATAGCAGGTGTGCTCGTATTGTTCAGCCTGATTTTATGTTCGGTCCTACCGGCGGCGGACTTCAACGGGGACGGCAAGGATGACATCGCGATCTTCCGGGAGAGCAGCGGCCTCTGGGCAATAAGGGGCGTGACCCGAGTCTATTTCGGCCAGAAAATCGACATACCGATTCCAGGGGATTATGGCGGCGGCGCCGCCGATGAGATCGCGATCTTCCGCCCCGGGAGCGGTCTCTGGGCGGTGAAAGGTTTGACCCGAGCCTACTACGGTCGTGATGGAGATATTCCCCTGGCCCAGTCGGGACTGAAGCAGAGCGGTAATTTCTTCTACGACCCGGCGAAAGGGGCCTTCCGGGCCGGATTCGAATTGAGTGATTGGGGTGACGAGAACGTCGGCCAGTATTCTGTGGCCCTGGGCGCCCGCACAATCGCCAGCGGATGGGGGTCGTTTGCCCTCGGACAGTCCATAGTGGTCAGTGGCGATAACTCTTTCGGGTTTGGAACACCGGACAGTTTCGGTCAGATTGTCTCTCAAAGCAAGGTCTTCGTCATCCACGGGGCCAAGGTCGGCATCGGAACGGTGAGCCCGGAGACGTCACTTCATGTCGAGGGGGATGAAAATGATGGGATAACCGCCACTCTGAAAATATCATCCGGCAACCAGGATATGCTTCTCGACGGCAACGAGATCGACTCCAACAGCGACCTTTATCTGAACAGAAATTCCATTGGTGATGTGATTATGGTGACCGGCGGCGGAAAAGTAGGCATCGGGACAACCAATCCGGGCGCTCCATTGAATGTCACTGCCAACCGGGCTGCTTATGTGGCGGAATTTATTAATGACGGTAACAACGCGAACCGTTCCGGTATCTATATCCAGTGCGGCAGCGACACCGGCATCGGAGACAGCTACTTAATGGGGTTTTTCGATGGGAACGGTGATGCAGTAGGAGGCATTTCCTTCTCCGGCGGGGCAGTAACCTACGGGACATTTACCGCTGATCACGAGGCGGCGATCCCGGAAGAGAAGAACCAGGAAGGATATCCCTATGGAACCGTGATGTGCCTTCAGGCGGTCCGGAGCAGGCCGGAGAGACCCCGCCAGGTTGATTACCTGGTAAGGCCTTCCCGGAGGGCATACGATAAAGCCGTCTTCGGCGTCTATGCCGGCAAGCATGAGGAGGAAGTAAACACCCACACCATATACGCGCTCGGTGACGGCCAGATCCTGGTGACCGGGGAAGGCGGAGATATCGAGGTGGGGGATTACCTCGCCACCTCAAACAAAGAGGGGTATGCGATGAAACAAAGCGATGACCTTCTCCACAGCTACACCGTGGCGAAAGCGCTCGAAAATGTGGACTGGAAAAACGAAGAGGGTAATACCAGGCTGATCGCCTGCACATATCATGCCCAGTAAGAACAGACCCACTACCGCGAGCCGCAACCTTTTAACCCGAACGTTGCCCGGAGCGAAGCGACGGGAACGAGGGACTGGCGGCAACCCTGGTGTATGCTTTAGTTTTTAGGTAGATTCCGAAATATATCCCACAAGAGTTTCCGCTATTTTTACATGTTCTATTTCATCAGAACAAATGGAAGTCAGCTGCTCTTTCAATTCTCCCTCGTTAAGTTGTTCTATGAAACGTTCGTAAAAGCACTGCGCGGCTTGTTCAATTTCCAGGATTTTTTGGAATTCTTTCCGCAGCAGATCAGTATTCATTTTTCGGACTCCCCTTTACCTGTTCAATCAGTCCAAATATTATTTCTCTATGAAGCGCGCATTCATTATGAAGCTGGGAGAGAGATTCGTGAATCTTAACTATTTTCTCTTCTGCAATACCTTCGGTTATCTTCACTAAAGCCAGAGAAAAATTGGCCAGCAGTGTAACCATGCCTTCTTCTAATTCCATGATTTCATCCAGATTAGTGAGAACTTTTTCTTTGGTAAGCATTTTTTCCTCGCTAAACCATGCCTCAAAAACTAATATTAACTAAGCAGGTTAATAATCAATTGATAATGAGAGGAGGGCTGGTTATCGGCTCAGTTGCAATTCCATAGGCGGCGGGGAGGAGATTTGCCTCCTCCCCGCATCTACCTATTTAGGTGGGCATTATTTCGGATGTTCCGATGTCGGATGTTCTGATGTCGGATGATCCGATTTGGCCGGGGGCAGCTTGCATTCTACGCTGTCCCACTTATCGGTCGTATCACGATCAAGGCCCTGAACCCGCTTGGCACAATCGGATTTAGATACATACGGACCGCCCTTCACTCTCTCGGCCACAATCGCTGCGGCGGTCTGCTGGCTGACACCTCGGAGTGTCGCTATCCTGGCCACGCTGGCTTTGTTCAGATCAATCTTTTCCTGCGCCAGCAGGGGTGATATGACCGCTAAACTAAAAGCTACTACTAATCCTAATGCTATAACCTTACGCATTTGGAACCTCCTTCTTGTTATATCCCGAATAGGGATAGTTTTCGGTGCGATTTTCGCACCGTTGTTTCCTTAAAACCCATTATCCATTTCAATTTCGAGGATTACATTGAATCGCTCAATTTAGATGATAATGCTTATTTAAGTATCAAAGTATTAGTCGGCAGAGGGGGCGATATATTACAAAATATTTCCTGGGAGCTATCTCGTTACAGGAATATCACCGGCAGTCCCATAATATACCCGGGAACAGAGCGCAAGCATGACCAGGGAGAGGTTGCCGCGGGTATCGGTTGAGAAGGTCGCCGGCACCACCGCGGACATTCCCGTACATGATCGTCGGATCGGTGGTCTCGTCGAAGTCTACCCCATCAACATCAGAGAAGGTTATGGAACCGAGTTCCCCGGCGGAAGGATTTTCACTATTCTGATTCCGCCGCCGTCTTTCTTCATCAACCGTCTTTCCCGCTGGCGAAGTATTATAAATACGCCGGCCATTGTTATCAGGCCGAGGAGGCCTGCGCCGGCGTTTGCATCGCCACCCAAGCTGGAGAAGAGCAGGTATCCCGCTCCGCCGCCGGCCAGGAGTCCGAGGAGAGGGACTCCGAAGAGGAGAGTAGCGGCCAGAAGGGGGTCCCTTTCCGGGACCTCGACCATCACCTCATCCCCCACTCGAGCGCCTGGAATAGTTTCAACTTCCAGCCGCATATATTTCTCTCCCTTGCTAAGCGTGCATTTCCCGCAGGTACTGCATCCTTCCTTCAGGTAGTGATAACAAAAACCCCGGATCAGATCACTCCGGCAAAGCTCAAAGAGCAAAGCCGGAGTGATCTGATCTGGGATTTAGTGATATCTATGCTATGGTATTAATTTTCTAGCTTACCCAGGCAAGATTACTGAGAATCCTCTTCGATCTCCCCATCCCCTTCCAGTTCAGCTTTCCGGGCCAGGAGGTGTTTGATGTAGACGGATGTATCTCCACCCATCTTCAGGCGGGAACGGGCCAGCTTCTTCGTCACTTCCTCGAGTGTCATCAGGCGGACTTTTTTATTCGGGGTAGCTTCCGGCTCTTCTTCTGCCTCAGCCGTAGGTGCCTCCTCCGTTGCCGGGGCCGCTTCTTCCGCCGCCGGGGCTGCTTCCTCTACTGCGGGGGCCGCTTCCTCTACTACCGGAGGTGCTTCCTCTGCCGCGGGGGCCGTTTCTTCTTCCGCGGCCGGGGCGGCTTCTTCCGCTTCCGGGGCCGCTTCCTCCGCTTCCGGGGCGGCTTCTTCCGCTGCCGGGGCAGCTTCCTCTGCTGCCGGGGCGGCTTCCTCTGCTGCCGGGGCGGATTCTTCCCCCTCAGTGATAGGGGCTTGATCAGTAGTCTCTTCCATCTCTTTCTTTTCTTCAGTCATGTAAGTTCTCCTTTGATTTTAGAACATAGCTTTGCAACTATTTTGCCACGAAGACACTAAGACACAAAGAAAAGAAGGGAAGGTACTATAGCCACATATCTTCTTATTTTCTAAGCTTTCTTAGTGTCTTTGTGTCTTTGTGGCAGATTTATTTACTTTCCCATAGGGAAAGTAGCAGAATGTCGCCGGTTTTCAAAGCGATAATTATTCTTGCCGGCGGTTCGAGCTGATAATTGTATCTTTTTTAAAGTTCCGATCATCTTTATCCGGGTAGTCGAGACTGTAATGGAGACCCCGACTCTCTTTCCGCTTGCAGGCGGAACGGATGATCAGATCGGCGACAGTCGCCAGGTTTCTCAATTCGATCAGATCGGCGGTAATGATAAAATCCCAGTAATACTGGTTGATCTCTTTTAAGAGATTACGGATTCGGCTCCGCGCCCGATCGAGGCGTTTATCGGAACGGACAATCCCCACATAGTTCCACATCAATCGCCGGATCTCATCCCAGTTGTGAGCTACCATTACCGCCTCATTAGGTTCACCCGCCTGGCCGATCTTCCAGATAGAAATTTTCGGAAACCGGATAGTTTTTTTAAGTTCTTTCCGGGCCAGTTCCGCCGCCCGATCGGCGAAGACAAGCGCCTCCAGAAGTGAGTTGCTGGCCAGCCGGTTGGCGCCGTGAAGACCGGTATTGGCAACCTCGCCGATAGCCAGAAGTCCGGGGATGCTGGTCCTCCCCCGGTTATCGGTCCGTACGCCGCCGCAGGTGTAATGGGCGGCCGGGACGACCGGGATGGGGATCCGGGTCATATCAATACCAAATTTATGGCATTCTTTATATATAAAAGGGAATCGCTTTTTAATAAATGAACTGTCCTGGTGAGTAATATCCAGCAGAACATGGTCATCACCGCTCTTCTTCATCTCGGCGTCAATCGCCCGGGCGGTAATATCACGGGGAGCGAGATCCTTCATCCGGTGATAGCGGTGCATGAAAGGTTTCCCCGAGGCGGTCTTGAGGATGCCGCCTTCACCCCGGACCGTCTCCGAGATTAAAAATGACTTTGCTTCCGGGTGATAGAGACAGGTGGGGTGGAACTGCATGAACTCCATATTGGCGATATTTGCCCCGGCCCGGTAGGCCATGGCCACCCCATCTCCCGCGGTGGTATCGGGGTTACTGGTGTAGAGATAGACTTTGGCGGCACCGCCGGCGGCCAGGATTGTAGTCTGGGCCAGGAAAGTTTTGACTCTGCCGGTTTTGCTGTCCAGGACGTAAGCGCCCCAGCATCTCAGTTTGCCGGTCCGGGGATCGGGGAGAGTGATCAGGTTGACCGCGATATGATATTCATGGACCTTGATCCGGGGATCCCCACGAACCGCTTCAACCAGCCGTTTCTCTATCTCCGCGCCGGTCTGGTCGGCGGCATGGAGGACGCGCCGCTTGGAATGACCCCCTTCTTTTCCCAGATCATATTCTCTCCGATCCTCCGGACTCCGGGTAAATTTTACTCCGAGATCGATCAGCTCCCGGATTCGGGCAGGCGCGTAGTTGACCACCATCTCAACTACATCCTCCCGGCAGAGCCCGTCACCGGCGATCAGGGTATCCCGAATATGATCTTTAAAAGAGTCGGCCCGGTCTATAACCGCGGCGATCCCACCCTGGGCATAGCGGCTGCTGGACTCGGATATATCCTGCTTGGTAACCAGGGCAATCGATCCGGCGCCGGCGGTCTTTAAGGAGAAACTCAAGCCGGCCAGGCCGCTTCCGATGACCAGGAAATCGGTTATTATTCGATCTTTTTTCATTGTCTTTGGCTAGGGCATTGTGTCGGACGAGTCGGACTGGTCGGACGGGGCTTTTGCCCGGGCTGGTCGGATGGGGTTTTTCACCGGTCTGAGAGTTTTGCAGCTCGGGAGTATTTTCTCCTCTTTGAAGTTCATTCTTTCTATAGCACCTCGGTCTTATGCCGGGTGGCGCAGCAATCCAGGTTGAGCGCGACCGGGAGACTGGCTATATGGCAGGGATAAGTCAAAATATGGCAGTCCAGACAGGTCATCGTTCCTCCCAGTCCCCCGGGACCGATTCCGGTTTGGTTAAGTTCACGAACTATCTCCTGCTCCATCTCACTATAGAATGGATCGGGATGGCGGGATCCGATCGGAAGGAGAAGTGCCTTCTTGGCCAGGAGGGCGGAATACTCAAAGTTCCCGCCGATTCCCAGACCCACGATGACAGGGGGACAGGGGTTAGCCCCGGCGGCGGTCACCCGCTCCACCACGAATCCGATTATCTCTTCCAGCCCATCCGCCGGGGTCATCATCCGGATAGCGGACATATTCTCACTCCCGGCCCCTTTGGGCGCCACCGTGATCTTCAAGCGGTCCCCGGGGACGATCTCGGTGTGGAGCAGGGCGGGGGTATTATCTCCGGTATTTTTCCGCCGCAGCGGATCGGCTACGATCGAGGCCCGGAGAAATCCCTCACGGTAGCCCTGTCGCACCCCCTCATCAACCGCTCCCCGGAGATCACCGCCGGTAATTTGACAATCCTGGCCCAGTTCCAGAAAGATAACGGCGGTGCCGGTATCCTGGCAGACCGGGGAATCAGTCTCTACTGCCAGACGCGCGTTAGAGATCAGTTCCCCCAGGATAACCCGGCCATCTTCCGACTCTTCCGCCGCCCGGGCTTCGATAAGGGCCTCCACCAGATCAGGATTCGGGGAGCAATTGGCTTCCCGGCAGAGACGGGCAACAGTATCGGTGATTGAGTTGGTTGTTATCGTGCGCATATTGATTATTCATCTGATGGTTAAGTGAAGAATACTAGAAACCCAAATAAATTCCAAATTTCAATATCAAACTACGGATTCTTTGCCCCCCCACCTTCCCCCCTCTTTGAATATTGCCGATACACCAGAATAATATCCTACGAAATAAATCCTTCCCTCATCAAAGTCCGTGCCTCCTCCCGGGAGCGTTTGATGATGGATTCAGCGGTCTGAAAAAGTTCTTCCCGGGAGATCGGGGTCGCCGCCAGACCCTGCTCGATCGCCTTCATTCCGACCGCGACCGCGACGCGGGGATAAACCTCCCACTCATCCATGGTAGGGATGAGATGATCTTCACTTATGCCGCGGTCCCGGGCACAGGCTGCCAGTTCCCGGGAGGCGGCGATACACATCTCATCGGTGATGGCGGAGGCGCGGACATCGAGGGCCCCCCGGAAGATCCCGGGAAATCCGAGAGAGTTGTTAACCTGGTTGGGAAAGTCGCTCCGCCCGGTGGCCACGATCCGGGCGCCCGCCTCTTTCGCGTCCCAGGGCCAGATCTCCGGGGTGGGGTTGGCGCAGAAAAAACAGATGGCGTTCGCTTCCATCCTGGAGATCCATTCCGGGGCAATGGTATCCGGACCGGGGCGGGAGAGCGCAATCAGGACATCGGCATTCCTTACCGCTTCCCCGATTCCTCCCGTTACTGCCGCCGGATTGGTCTTCAAGCAGATCTCCCATTTCTGCGGGTGGGTCCGGGCCAGTTCCTTCCGTCCCCGGTGGAGGGTATCCTTGCTGTCGCAGACTATAATCCGGGCCGGGTCGGCTCCGTAAGCCATTATTATCCGGGCAATACAGAGATTGGCAGCTCCGGCCCCCACCAGGACAATCTTTACCTCTTCGATCTTCTTTTTTACAATCTCGAGCGCGTTGATCATACCGGCCAGGGTAACCGCCGCGGTCCCCTGCTGATCATCATGCCAGACCGGGATCCGGCACTCACTCCGGAGGCGATCCAGGATGGTAAAGCATTTGGGTTGGGCGATATCTTCCAGGTTGATCCCGCCGAAAGAAGGCTGGAGGATCTTGACCGTCCGGATGATCTCCTCCGGATCTTTAGTATCCAGGCAGATCGGGTAAGCGTCCACCCCTCCCAGATACTTGAAGAGGAGCGCTTTTCCTTCCATCGTCGGAAGCGCCGCTTCGGGGCCGATATCTCCCAAACCCAAAACCCGGGAGCCATCGGTGATTACCGCCACCGAGTTCCATTTGTTGGTATAGCTGTAGACCAGCTCGGGATTCTTATTGATCGCGGTACAGGGAGCCGCCACACCAGGGGTGTACCAGATCGCGAAATCATCGGTCGAACTGATCCGGCACTTGGGGACCATCTCAATCTTCCCCCGGTAGAATGGATGAAGCCTCATCGCGTCCCGGGCGGGCTGATTGGCTTTTTTCAGGAGATCTTCTTTGTTCATTAGTTTTTTTTGATCGGTCGGATCAGTCGGATCGGACCGATCGGAAGATCAGTCGGATCGGACGGATCCGTCGGATCATTCCTTCGCCGGGGCCTTAGCTTTGGTGCTGGCGCCAGTTCCCTTCCAGATTGGGATCGGCCAGAGTCTCCAGCAGATAGTCGGTTATCTCCCGGGCGGTGGCCCCGCCGGGGCGGCCGGTGATTGCGATTCTCTTCTCTAACTGGCCGCAGATATCCAGCGCCATCTCAAGATTCCTTCCCCGGTCACCATATCCGATCCGGTTTAAGAGCATCGCGCCGGCCCGGATCATGCTGAAGGGATCCGCGTATTTTGCTCTGCCCTCTTTTACCATCCGGGGAGCACTCCCGTGGATAGCTTCGAACATCGCGTAACGCCGTCCGATATTGGCGCTCCCGGCCGTTCCAACCCCCCCCTGAAGCTGGGCGGCTTCATCGGTCAGGATATCGCCGTATAGATTGGGGAGGACGAATACCTTAAACTGGGTCCGTCGGTTGGGGTCAAGGAGCTTCGCGGTCATGATATCGATATACCAGTCGTCAGCCTCGATATTCGGATATTCTTTCGCGATTCGCTCGAAAGTATCGAGGAATAGTCCGTCGGTGGTCTTGATCACATTGGCTTTGGTGACGGCGGTGACCCGGGAGATATTATTCTCGGCGGCATATTCAAAGGCCAGCCGGATGATCCTCTCCGCGCCGGGCCTGGTAATGACCTTAAAGTCAATGGTCAGATCGTCGGTTACCTTTATCCCTTCACTGCCCAGAACATAGGCCCCTTCAGTATTCTCCCGGAAGAAGGTCCAGTCGATATCAAGTTCGGGGACCCGGACCGGGCGAACATTGGCGAAGAGATCGAGCTCCTTGCGCATCGCGACATTGGCGCTCTCTATATTCGGCCAGGGGTCACCTTTCCGGGGGGTAGTGGTCGGACCTTTCAGAAGAATCGGGCATTTTTTGATCTCCCGAAGGATATCATCGGGGATGGCTTTGCCTACCGCGGCCCGGTTCTCGATGGTGAGGCCTTCAATAAACTGAAAGATAATCTTACCCGATTCAAGTTCATCGGCCAGGATATGCTCCAGAACCCTCTGGGCCTCAAGAGAGATATAGGGACCAATCCCGTCTCCCCCGATGATCCCGATCCGGAGGGGACGGAGATTTTGAAAGTCAAGCCAGTCCTCCGCGTCTTTCAGCCGTTCCACCCGTTCCAGCTGAGTAGTTAAAAGTTCTCCCAGATGTTTCTCTGCCGCTTTGATTGCTGTTATATCAATTTTCATTCTATCAAATACCTGATTTGGATTAAATTGCCACAAAGGCACAAAGACACTAAGAAATAAACAAAGACATAACTCAGATTACCTGGACGAAATAATGGCTACGCTTCTTTAACGTCTTTATTTTCAACGTTATTTCTCTTTAACGTCCTCTTCTTTAAACGTCCTTTCTTTTTTCGTTCTTACTCTTCCACGTTTATTACTACCTGCGGTTCATCCTCTAATTTGGCCGCGTCTTCAAAACTAATATCACAGCCCAGGATACCGACTATCTCTTCCCGATCATTCCGGATCGGGGCGGAGACGGTTATACAGAGTATATCATCAAACCGTGAGATATAGAAGTCGGTTATGTACGATTGGCCATCCTTCATCGGGTTGACAAACCAGCTCCGGTCGGCGAAATCCTGGTGAAGTTCAAACTCCCGGTCATACTTGGCCTTATCGTAAGGATGAACAACATTCTGGATTATCTTCTTGCCGGCGGTATCGGTCACATAGAGATATTTAAGGAAGGGATCTTTCACGATATACTCTTCCAGAACCGGTAGCTGACGGGCCGGATCCATCGACCGCATCTCCGGATTGGCCACCATCTCGGATACCAGTCCCAGGGCGATCGAAGCAACCCGGTCCTTGATTCTATCGAACTTGGACTTGAAGAGATGGGGGAGATGGAGCTTTACCTTGACCATCATTTCATCGGAAGATACCGATGTAGTCCGGCCGGCCCGGTAGAGTCCATCCACCCAGTCGCGGATATTTACCACGCCGGGATGATTCTTATTGAGATTATCCGTATCGAGGTCGGTCTGGGTCTGGATCCAGTAGAGGATCCCTGAGACTCCGGATTTATCGGTTACCGCGACCGAGGGGGGCCGCTTTAAGAGGGAACCGGTATCAAAGATATTATAAATCTCCTCATTCTTGATCGCGCCGTCGGCATGGATCCCGGCCCGGGTGATATTAAAGTCCCGACCAACCAGGGGCATGTTATAGGGAATCTTGCAGTCCAGTTCCTCTTTAAAATACTCCGCCATCTCCGTGATGACCGAGAGGTCCATCCCGTTGGTGGATCCGGTCAGCTCCGCGTAAGAGATACAGGCCGCCTCAATCGGAGTATTTCCGGTCCGCTCCCCGAAACCCAGGACGGTAGCGTTGAGGCCGCCGCAGCCATAGATCCAGGCCGCGACAGCGTTGGCCGTAGCCAGATAGAAGTCATTGTGCCCGTGCCACTCCAGCCAGTTCTTGGGGACACCGGCTTCCCGGGTCATCGACCGGACCAGTTTAGGGACACTCCGGGGAAGGGCGGCCTGACCCCAGGGCACCCCGTATCCCATCGTATCGCAGAGCCGGATTTTGATCGTGGTCTTGGATTCTTCCGCCAGTTCCATCAATTTTTGGGCGAAGGGGACGATGAAGCCATAGATATCGGCCCGGGTGACATCCTCCAGGTGACAGCGCGGTATGACTCCGGCCGAAAGCGCCGCTTTCACCAGGCCCAGGTACTTATCCATCGCCTTCTCCCGGGTCGAGTTCAGCTTGAGAAAGATATGGTAATCGGAGGCCGAGGTGAGAATTCCGGTCTCCTTCAGCCCCATCTCTTTTACCAGTTGAAAGTCTTTCTCAACCGCCCGGATCCAGCCGGTGATCTCGGGAAACTTATAGCCTAATTCCAGACATTCCCGGACAGCTTCTTTATCTTTATCGGAATAAAGAAAGAATTCACATTGCCGGATCACGCCGTTGGGTCCGCCCAGCTTATGGAGAAGGTCGTAGATCGCAACAATCTGTTTTACCGAGTAGGGCGGCCGGGCCTGCTGACCGTCCCGGAAGGTGGTACAGGTAATTGTCATCTCTTCCGGCGGGTCGAGGGGGATGGTGACCCCATCAAAGGCGATCCGGGGGACATCGCTATAGGAGAAGAGCTCCCGAAAAAGATTCGGATCCTCAACATGATTGATATTAAGCTTCTGCCCGGTCGGCTCCCGCCAGATATTGTCGGAAGGGTAGGTAAGTTTGAATGTGCTCATTATTTTTTTCCTTTATATTGTTTTATTGAAGTAATATTAATCAATACTATGATTGTTCAGATTACAGCTTAATCGAGAAAAAAGAAAAGGAAAAAAATAATGACTGACAGAGTCTACATCTCAAAAACACAGGATCCTTACCGGGGAGCCTGCCAGGTTCTGGATGAACTGGGATTCCGGGTCACCGGAAAGAAAGTCTTTATTAAACCCAATCTGACCGGGTGCCGTCCTTCCGAGGAGGGTATGGGCGTGGATACCGGTCTGGCCCGGGCGGTCCTGGAGAGGCTGGAGGACTGTCCGGTGATCACGATCGGGGAGTCGTGCAGCAAGACGGAGCGATCATTCGTGGAATTGGGATACGAGGATCTGAAGAAAGACTACCCGCAATTACAGCTCGTGGATATGCGGGAGTCGGAACATATCTGGAAGCCGATCCCCCGGCCAGATCGGAAGAGCACACGTCTGAACTCCAGTCACACTGATATATCTCGTATGCCGTCTTCTGCTTGAAAAAAAAAAAAAAAACAACACCAGCAAAAAAGCAACAATTTCATCCCATACTCACACTATGACATCACTATACCTCTCACACTCACAT
>CAKZYZ010000074.1 GCA_937885075.1 uncultured bacterium
TTGTATTACAGCATTATTACGAGTGTGACGAATAGTGTAGCTTGCTTGGTTGTTCTGTTTGTTTATTTATTTATTTATTTATTTATTTATTTATTTTTTTTTTTTTTTTTCAAGCAGAAGACGGCATACGAGATATATCAGTGTGACTGGAGTTCAGACGTGTGCTCTTCCGATCTCAGATTAAGCCCGAAGGGATGGGTGGTTATCTTTAACAGTTCGTAATTAAAGAGAAAGATGATCAGAAAAAAAATCCCGGCCAGGCCTTTTTCCTGCTTCCAGAACCAGTGATAGATGAATCCGGCGCCGGCCAGAACCGGAAGGACCGCCGTCAATTTAAGCGCGATGATCTGGAAACCAAAGATGGAATAAGTCAGGGTAAGAAGAATTAACTGGAAGGGAGGATGGGCAAAGAAGAAATCCCGGTAACAGAGTTTGCCCTGGCTCATCAGTCGAGCCATATAATAATAGGCGTTCTCATCACCGCCGACCGTGTAATGAAAACCAAAGGTCTTAGCCCAGATAAATCCCGCGCCAACCAGAATCAGGATCGGCCATTGTAATTTTAGAAACCATGATTTCATCTGCATTTAAATTTACCACGAAGGGCACGAAGTACACGAAGAAAAAATGAGAGATTGCTTCGCTCCGCTCGGAATGACAGACGTAAGTTATTCTATTAGCAACTCGATGAAATTGGATGATCCTAAAATTTCCAATATCACCAAGAAAAAAGCCGTTCCCCACCAGTACTGGTGGGGAACGGCTTTTTCAGCTAAATTTTTCGGAACGAAAAATTTAGAAACTTGCCAGAATCTCCATCCGAAATTCAAAGACATCATCCGGACTTTCATCATTGGTGGGCAGATCGTAGGCTTTACCAGCCTTAAACCACGCTCCCACTACCTGAAGACTGACATCCTCGGTATAGTCATACTCGATGATCCCGTCAAGCTCCATACCCAGGTTCGAATCGGTGCCGTTGGTCACGGCGCTTACCCCGCCGTTATCCATATCGGGATTACCCATACTCATCGCCGCATCCTCGTTCTGACTGTAGTAGTAGAAATCAAGGATGAACGTGGTAGAGTCGGAGGGGAGGATACTGACCTGCGCGTTGAGGATACCGATATTGGAAAGTTTCGGGCTATAAGCATAGCCGTAGTAGTTATAGTTAAACATCGGATCGAACATCTTCTCAGCCGGGTTGGTCGCGTCATCTCCCTTATCCCCGGAACCAAAAGTATACGACAGAGCAAATGCCGGTTCCCAGGTGACATCAAAAACATAGACCATACCAATATCAAAACCGAAGGCACGTATATCTTGATCTTCGGCCATCCCGACAGTCTGATATTTGCCAAGCTCATAGGCAAACTCACCCCAGATATCAAACGCTTCTACCGGAGAGGCATCTAAACGGAAGCCGACCGCGATCGGAGCTTGCTTATCATCTCCATATTCCTCGTCGAATTGATCTCTCTTGCCGAATACATAACCTTCCATCGTCCAGAGATCGGCCTGATAGTTCATATTAATGCCAAAGAGGTCTTCATCATCGCCGCCTTTGGGCTCATCAAATCCGGCACCGGCGGGATCCGACTCAACCAGACGGGAGTAGAAGAGATCGATCGTCCAGGGGAAGAAATCAAAGATATTTCTCCAGGCGTCGAATTTATATTCCCATTCCCGTTCGCTGATCAGAAATCCACGGCCATAGTTGAGATACTGGCGTCCAATTTTGGTCGTCCAGGGGCTGTATATGATCTCGCTGAGCTGAATATAGGCTTCGGCGATATTTACATCCCAATTGTTATCCACCTTTTTCCCGTCCGAGTTAACTACCTGCTGACCCCATACCCCATCGGCTTCCACCGTGGAGACAATCCAGACATTATCGGTCAGATCGGCCTCGGCGGAGATCCGGGTCCGCTGACGGAAGAAAAAATCATCTCGATCTTCCTCCAAATCCACGGTATTAACATTCTTAGCATAATACATCCGGGTCCGGATATCTCCGCCCAGACGCACATTCTGTACCTCTGCCTTCACCGCGAACGAAACACCGAAGAGCATCAGCGCCGCCAGCAGTACAACCATCATTTTTCTCATACAACAACCTCCTTATTTTGGTCACTTTCACCTGATTTGAGCGATTATTGAGATAATCGCTCAATTCTGGCTATTATTTTCTATATAAAATCTCACCCGGCAAGGGCAAAATCTCAGTTTGAGTTAGCAAAACTACCAGTAACGCCCCTCAAGGTCAAGCATAATTTCGCACTGGGCGCTAAGTTCCTGCTTCGGAATTTAAATAAATCTGCCACAAAGGCACTAAGACACTAAGAAAAACATAAAATTAAATGTTATTGAACCTTTAATCCTTTTCTTTGTGTCTTAGTGCCTTTGTGGCAAAAAAGTTGCGAAGCTATGTTCCGGGCTATCCGCCGTTCTGACTCCGGTAAAGCAGTTGAACCAGTTCCTCTCGGGCCAGGGCGGCATACATGCTCCGGGGAAAACGCTCGATAACTTCCCGGTAGGAGTTGATGGCAGGCTGAATCCGGCCCAGGTGCACCCGGCATCGTCCGGCATTCACACCGGCTTCCGCGCTCAGAGAAGAACCGGGATAAAGATCTCCCACAGCTCCATATTCTTCGATCGCGGCAGCCCATTCCCCCCTGCCCTCCAGAGAGTAAGCAACCCCCATCCGCGCGAAGTCGGCTAGGCGATGGCGGGGATATTGCTTGAGAAATGACTGATAAGACTCCCCGGCCGGACCGAATTCCTTCTCATCATACTGAATAGCGGCAAGCTGGATCAGGGCCAGGGGAGCTGAAGGGGTGTCGGGATATTCTTCACATACCGCCCGTAGATCATCTTTCGATCGAGCCTGACTCAATGCCTGCTCCGCGTTTCCGATGAGACTGGATGAGTAGGATATGTACGCGGCGACAGCGATCACCGCTATAATAACGACCGCTGTAAGACTGAGAACCGCCGTACGGTTTTTACTCATGAAAGAGGCGGTGGTGACAGCAGCGTCAACCAGGCCATCATGCTTCATCTCTTTGACTGTAATTTTATTCATAAAATTAGCTCACTGTGTTCGCACATTTTGGGAATAGGGATTAGAGAATAGGGAATGGTTCCCCTAACCCCTATCTCAAATTTAGTATTTCCGTAGTTTGATTGCCCCGATACCTACAATTAAGCAAGTAGATACGTTATATATCGGCTGAAGTTTTTACAACTATTATTTTTTCGTAGAAAAAATAATACAAGCTCAATCTGATCATTTTTTCGCCGCGGGAGGAATAACCTTGTAGAGGAGATAGGCTTCATTGACGGATAAATCCTTCTCGTAATGGAGCAGCTTAAAGTTAGTCAGGTTATTCGGGCTGTAGAGGAGACGATATAGCGTGGTGGGTTTAAGTTGATTCACATTATTTATTCCCAGTTGCTGGGGCTGATAAATAATATCCGGAGAGAAGCTGTACTGAAACTCACCGGTCTTTTTGTTATACCGGATAAGCTTAAAATACTTGGTAGATATCACGATGTAATCGAGCCCCCGGCTCGCTAAATACCGGGCTGAGGCCTCTTCCGGCATCCAGTAGAGACGGGGAAGGTTGAAGTCAATATTCTCCGGGGATAGTTCCGAAGGCAATCCCGAGATAGCCTCGGCCATGTAGCCGTCACTCCAGGGGACCAGGATCCGACCTTTCCCATTCGCGTGATCCCCCAGCCATTTATAGACCAGGTACTCTCCCTCCGTACTCTTGGCGGTCTGGTTCATAGAGGGGATAACAGTGGCAAAGAGCCAGCAGACAACCGCGACCCCGGTAAGATACTGTCTGGTATCCCTCTCCGCCCGCCGCGGCCAGGATATAATAAAGATTATCGCACCGACGCCGGCGGCAAAGAAATATTTCAGGTTACCCCAGCAGAATCCAACCACTTGATCGAGGAACCCATCCGGAGTAAATAGAAATTCCCCCCGGAAAAATCCGACATATATGATCATTACAATTATGCCGGCAAATATCAGCAGACCGATCGCGATGAAGAGCCCCTGTCTTACCGCCGGTCTGCGAAACCAGGCATAGGCCGGAGATTTTTTCCGCTCTTTCTTATTTTTGGGGAGGCGGGGGTGATGGACCAACGCTTCCAGGATGAGCAGAAGGCCCGGTATGATCAGGCAGATCTGTACCGTCCAGTACCTGCGGATGGCCTCTACCGTCAACTTGATCTGAATCATGATCGCGTTGATCCCCGCAACCTGAGATTGTCCGGTAAGATCCTTAATCCCGTCCATCCTCTTCAGGATCTCGGGGTTACCGAACTGCTTGGCCTGAAAGAGTGCTCCCCCCAGAAAGGAACCGGCGAGCAGCCAGAGAGCGGTGAGAGAGAAGATCGCCCAGATCCACTTCGGAGCTCGATTGTCAGCCACCCAGAGTTTCACCAGATAGATTAATATCCCGAGGGCCGCGAGAGAAAAGACAATAAAGAGGTAAGAAAATCCGGATGCGGTCCGGAGGAGCCCTCCCGGGAGATGAGGGAGAGATAAAATCCCCAGACTATCCCTCAACCCCGGAGCGGAGAGAATAACAAATCCGGCCAGAATCCCGAATAGGCTCAAAAACAGTACAATCGAGCTGAGTAATGAACCGCGGGAGAACCGGGGCCATTGGATGGAATAAAATATAAAGAGCGCCGCCGCCGGGAAGAAGACCGCGTACTCGGTTGAATACTTTCCTCCGAACTCACCGATAATAAAGCACATCCAGAGAGCCAGGAGCCAGCCGTAGATCGGCCTCCAATTGACGAATGCCAGAGCTCCCATCAGGGCGAATCCGAATGTCAGAGGCCGGGTCCCCCGGTCGGCGGTCCGGGAAGCCAGAAATGCCACCATGATCAAGGCAAAACCCAGCATATCCTTCTTCTTAACCGCTATCCAGATACCGACCGGGAGAAAGAAGAGGAGGAAGTTGAATCGGAGCCAGTAATCCCCCAGGGAACTGGCCAGAAGATCCCCCGAGCCGGCCTTGATCTGAGCCCGGACATCGATCCCCCGGGTTTCCATGGCCAGATCGAACATCTTATTCATCATGGGTTCCCGGTAAAAATATATCAGAAGCAATATTCCGGCGGTAAATACAAGGAAGACCGCGAAGACAATATATCCCCGTTCATGCTGCTTCCGGAAAAGGGCCAGCACCCCCTGCCAGATAAGATATATCAGGACCGCCCCCGCTCCCACCAGGATAGTGGGGCCGACCTTTGCCCCGAAAAAAAGGGCGGCCAGGCCGATTGCGCCATATAGAAGCCGTATCCATCCTTTTCGCTTGAAGGCCATTAAAGCTCCATACATGGAGAGGACCAGATAGGGATAAGCAAAGATATCGTGGGTAACGGTGCCGGCGCTGTTAAACATCGGGAGCACCATGGAACCATAGAGAATACCGGCCAGAAGACCGGTCTTTCTGTTATGAAGTTCGGAGACAAAGAGGCAGAAGATAGCGGCGTTAAGGGAAGAACTGAGCGAGGAGACCAGATAGGTTCCGTAGAGAAGCGCGGGCCCGCTCACGATCGCGCCCAGTGTACTCAATATCCACCAGGTCGGATCCCAGATCGAGTAGAGATCGAATGTCCCCTTGGCCACACCGTAGTAAAACCAGAGCTCAATCCCACTGACAGTATGCCACCCCCAGCGGGCAAAGAAGATCAGGGTGACTACCAACCGTTCGGAGAGAGCGAAGAGGAATACATAGGCCATCAGCCGCCAGAGCGGGTATTCCTCGATTCTCTCCCAGAATGTTGGTTTATCGCTCATAATTTCATTGCTGCTGTTCTGTCTCAGCTCCGGGAAAATCCGACGGATCAGTCGGATCCGACCGATCCGTCGGATAATCGCCTGATGAGAGCACCGGCCCTCTCTGATAGCGGAATCGTGTACAATACTAATCCCGGGAGTGATTGGCAAGCATAGAATCTTATCACGCGGGGAACAATTTCTAGACCAGGTCGGGCACAATTACACAATCACACTCATTTATACGCTTCAAACTGTGTAACAGTTCAACAATATCCAGAGTTGTTTCACATTAAGTCTCGGGACCGAAATACTTCCGGATCCCGAGTTATTGAATTTACATATGTTGTAACAACAGAACTACAAGATTGCGCGTAAGGTTTCAGTAAACCCTGTTGCCATGTGCTCGTAGAGGCTCCGCGGCGGCGGGACCATCGTGTGGCAGCCTAAAGGCAGCCGCTACGAGAGGACTGGGTTCACTGAAACCTTACGGTTTCGCCGTCAACGCGAAATTCTAAGCACCAATACCGAAAAAGCGACGCGAAGCGATAACTTTCAACTTTAGGCACTTTAGCGCACTTTCAACTTCTTCAATGCACTTTAGGCACTTTCAACTTCTTATCCTCCCATCCGCCGAATAAGCCCCCGGGCCTTATCGGCCTGTTTTCCTTCCGGACGGAGAGTAATAAAAAGCTTGAACGATTCAATGGCCTGACGATATCTCCCCTGGCGGTAATCCAGAACTCCCAGAGCATATCGAGGAGGTCCATAGTCATCCTTCAAAGCTATCGCTCCCTCAAATGACTTCCGAGCATCTTCCGTCTCTTTCAGCCAGGAGTAAGCCCAACCTTTCCTGGTCAGAACGCGCGGCATTCTCCAGGGGTTATAGTTATTCTCTTCCAGAAATTCATACTGGGCGATGGCCTGGTCGTATCTTTTAAGGAAGTAGAACGCCTCGCCCAGAAGAAAACGAGCCTCCAGATCGTCCGGATTGGCCTTGATGATCCCTTCCAGCAGGAGGGATGACGAGGTATAATCCCTATCATCATACTTTTCCCGGGCCTCATCCATCAGGGTCAGCTGTTTTACCCAGGCCGAAAAAGCGGGAGCAGTCTCTGATAAAGAATCAACCGACCTCAGCGGCACACCCAGTTCCTTCAATACCGCGGGCGGATAGGCGGCCATGATCTCTCCTCTCGCCCGCCTGACCGGGATAACTTCACGAATTTTTTCAAAAGGAAGATCGATAACCGTACTGAAATCCGGCTGCGAGCGGCGGGGGATCCCAACCAGTCTTTCGGCCGCTTCCCGGACCCGGGGATTCTCTTCCAGCCATCCGGCCAGAGGCGGAGATTCCCGGAGGGCTTGCCCGATATCCATTCCCCGGGGAAGAGAATCAATGATCGCCTGTATTCCCCGGCCCTGAATCCTCCACGCTCCGGTAACATCCTTAAGCGCCTGGTGAACGTCGATTATCACCTGCTTACTGCTGAAGACCACGGTCCCCTCAGGATCAAATCCCCCCTCCCCCGGATCCGGAGAAAATACTTCCCGGCCGACCCGGCAGCGGAGGGCTATCTCTGTTGCCATATCATAATACCCGGACGGAAATCCCAGATCCCGCATCTCCTCTTCACTCTTGAGATAATAGTTCCGGACATCCAGCTCAAAGTCAGTAGCGTATCCGAAACGGGTCTTGATAATAATATCGTGGAACTGCCAATCCCGCCCCCGGGGGTAATGAGAATCATTGGTAACCACCGGTGTGACTCCGAAGCGCTTTGAGATAGCGATCAGACCTTCATTGGCTTTCTCCTCATCATCGATCCCGTGCCGGCCCAGCTCGGGGTAGAAATCGCTCCCGAAGATCTCATAGTATTTCGCGAACTCTTTCTCCGCCGCGTCCAGCCCTCCGGTAATATACTTTTGGGGGAGCGACCCCCAGAAACAGGCGGAGAGCGCGATCAGGCCTTCATGAAATTCCTCCAGGAGATTCCAATCCACCAGCCCCCGGGTCTCGCCGAAGTTATTATCCAGCCAGCTCCGGTTGACCAATTTCACCAGGTTCTCATAGCCCCGGTTATCCCGGGCCAGGAGAATCAGGTGAGTACGATAAGAATCATTCGCCTCGATGGACCGGCGGGCGTCATCGACAAAATAAACCTCGCATCCCAGCACGGGATGGAGTCCGACCCGGCGGCAGGCCTGGTAGAACGGGTAAGAGTAGTCGATCACACCATGATCGGTGATAGCGATTGCTTCCTGCCCCATCTCCTTAACCCGGTCCAGATCCCGATCGGGATCAAGGAGACTATCGGAATAGGAACCAAGGAAATGACAATGAAGGTGAGTGAACATGGAAGGAAGTTTGAAGTGCGCTAAAGTGCCTAAAGTTGAAAGTTGTCGCTTCGACCTGGCCAGCCGGTTTTCCTGGTGAAAGATGCTAAAGCATTGCTTCAAAGGCAAATGTAAACATTCGGTAGACCCGGTTGTCTCTCTGTAGCCGAGGTCGCTGACCTCGGTCCCGGCTTCCGCAGTCAGCGACCGCGGCTACAGCACCCCGCTATTAGTATGTGGTTACCGGTTTTACTAAATGCTTGCCTTTAAAAACATATCCAATCAAAACCACAAATATTTACGAAAGGATCTGAAAAATATTCTTTGTGACCTTCGAGGTGAATTACTTTCTTGTTCCAAGCCATATAATTAAAAATACCTTTTAGAATAAGGTCATACTTGGCGAGCTCCTAATGCCGGAAAAGCTAGGTGAAAGCGAACAACTTTCAACTTTAGGCACTTCAAACTTTAGGCACTTACATAAGTATCTCTCTGGTGGTCTTAAAATGGATCTTTCCGACCTGGACCAGCGCATCCATTCCGGCTTTCTTGACAACGCTCTTTCCCGCCGCGATGACCAGATCTTTCTTGTTGCCCAGTGGGAGTTTTACCTCAAACTCTTCCGAGAGCTTCTTCAGCCGTAGTACAAACTCGCCCCGGGCCAGGATGGAGGCCGCGGCCACCGCCATATCCGATTCTCCCCTCACCTTCTGCTCCACTTCGATCGATCGGCCTTTCTTCATTAACGCGTTTAATACTAATTCCTTATGCCCGAACTTATCCAGAATGGCTTTGCGGCAACTGGTCTTGGTCAAAATATTCTCTATCACCCGGGCATGGCCCCAGGCCAGAATCTTATTCAGATTACCCATGGTAATATATAACTGGTTATACCGTTCCGGCCCGATGGCGACCACGGAATAGCGGCACTCCCGCCTGATTAGTTTTCTCAATTCCATAATCTTACCGGGGGATATCTTCTTGCTGTCCCTTACATTCGCATCCCGCAATTTCCTCTCGCTCGCGGCATTGAGAAAGACACCGGCCACAACCAGCGGACCGAAATAATCTCCTTTCCCGCTCTCATCAACTCCAATCCGATCCCCCGTAAATCCCTCCAGAACCTCCTCATAACCGAAACGAATCTCTTTTATTATCTCCGGTTCAAGGAAGAACTGAACGAACTCGGAGGTCCCCTTACCCTGGATCAGAAGTTTTCCTGATTTAAATAGAGAGAGGGAGACATTATCATGAGAAGCTCCGAATTTGGCATGGGCCACGGTCTTGAATTTGTAACCCCGCGCCTTCAGGCCCTCTTCCAGTTTCAGAGATTGTTCGTCGGTAATCTTAACGGTATAAGAAGTAACTTTTTTATTTAAAGTGCCCATAGGTACAAAATTTCCGGGGGTTGGGGTTTGAATAACTGCTGAATTGCAAAACCGGGCAAGGGCTCGAAGATTCGGGCGACCCGGCCGCGGAAAAGATCGAAGAATGAGTACTCTTTTTCATATTCAATCACCGTAGCTTCTTCCAGATCAGCCAACTCCCGCGCCATCTCAATCGCCGTATCCTGATATCCAATCTCATCAACCAGGCCGTTAGCCAATGCCTGGGGACCGGTAAAGATACGACCGCCCGCGATCGCATCAAGTTCTTTCCGGGAAAAATTCCGGCCTTCCGCCACCACACTTAAAAATCTCTCATACATCTCATCCACCACCCCCTGAAGCATCCCTCTCTCTTCCGGGGTCATCTCCCGGAACGGCGAAAGGAAATCTTTCTCTTCCCCTCTCTTAACCGTTACATCTTTAATCCCGATCTTGCTCATCAGACCTTCCAGGTTGAGCGTCTGGATAATCACTCCAATGCTCCCGGTAATCGTGGTGGGATGGGCGACAATATAGTCAGCCGGACAGGCCAGATAATATCCCCCGGACGCGGCCAGATCGCCGAACCCCGCCACCACAATCTTGCCGGCCGCCTGGATCTCTTTAACCCGGTGATAGATAATATCACTGGCGGTGATGGAGCCGCCCGGACTGTCAATATCCAGGATTACGGCCTTAACCGAGGGATCATCCTGAGCCGCCAGAAGTCTCTCCTCCACCTGCTTCCCCATACTCTCTCTCTCTAAAAAACTCCGGGAGTCGGCGAAAGTAATAAAGCCTTTAACCGGGATAATAACAATCTTATCAGCACCCGCCCCTTCCAACACCACTTCCGAGAATCGGTCCTGTCCTACCGCGACCTCCCCCTTCCCGGCTTTCCCGCCGATCAGGGCGACATTAGCCGCCAGACTGATCAGAAGCCCCACACCCAGGGTCACAATCAGGATCCCCGCTATGACCAGAGGCCAGGCGCTCCGTTTCTTCAGAACGTAAACCACTTTGCTTGGTTGGATAATCTGGGACATAATAACTTAGCTTCGCAACTTTTTTGACAAGACGATTTTGGGACAGGACGATTGCCCTCTACCTCGGACCCTTTTTGAGGCAGGACTATTTCAGGCAGGACTATTAGCCTCGCATTGGGGCTTTTTATGGCAGAATGATTAAGCCCGCCTCGACCTCTTATGGAGATATTTTAAACAACATATTCCTTCATATTTCGCCCTTAATTATTCTTTCTTTACCTTTAAATCATTCTGATCCCCCCCGAATATTATTCGGGTCCTTTAATCATCCTGCTTTTAATAGTCCTGCCTGAAATCGTCCTGCTTTTAGTAATTCGACGGCCCACCGGCGGTGGCATCTTTGGCTTTGACAATCTTCAATCCGGCGCTGGCTCCCAGGCGGGTGGCGCCGGCTTTGACCATCGCCTCGGCGTCCTCAAAACTTCTTACTCCCCCCGAAGCCTTAACCCCGATATCGGGCCCTACTACTTTTCTCATCAGGGCGATATCTTCGACGGTGGCACCGCCGGTACTGAATCCGGTCGAGGTCTTAACGAAGTCCGCCCCCGCTTCCACGGCCAGTTCACAGGCCCTGACCTTCTCTTCATCGGTCAGCAGACAGGTCTCCAGAATCACCTTAACCAGGATATTAGGACGGGTAGCCCGGACCACGGCACGGATGTCATCTTTGACCTTTTTATATTCCCGGGACTTGATCAGGCCGACATTAATCACCATATCCACCTCGTTAGCCCCTTTCCCGATCGCGTCCCTGGTCTCATAAGCCTTGGTCTGGGAAGTATCCGCCCCCAGTGGAAATCCGATCACGGTACAGACCTTAACCCCGGAGCGCCGCAGAAGCTTCGCGCAGAGTTCAATCCAGACCGGATTGATACAGACCGAGGCGAAACAATATGTGGCGGCCTCCTGGCAGAGCTGACGGATCTGATCCTCGGTTGCCTCCGGCTTGAGGAGGGTATGGTCAATCATGTGGCCGATCTTCGCCTCCACCGGCCCGATCCCTAACTGGGTACTGATCCGGCAGACCCCGTTTGAGACCAGACTCTCGATAAAGTCCACCCGTTTGGTAACGCACTGCCCGCATTCCTGGCAATCCGCGCCATTCTCCACGCTGCAGGTGGAGCTTACCGCGGCAGCGCTTGAATCAGAACTTAGAGAAGCCATAACCTCTCTGGTAACCCGTTCAATTAATGCTGTGTTATCCATTATTTTTTCTCCGAAAAAATAGTTTTGAAATTATTTCAATGGCTATTGGTAAAGCCAACAATCGTTTATCCGACCGATCAGTCCGATCCGACGGATCCGTCCGAGCCGGCTCCCGGTATCACTCGTAGGTTACACCTCACCTGCGCCGACGCTCGATCGCCATGATTTTGTTTACCCGGGGCCAGTGGCGTCCTCCGGTGAAATCGGTGGTCAGCCAGAGGCTGACAATCTCTCCGGCCAGCGTTATATCCATCAGTTTTCCACCTAAAGTCAGGACATTGGCGTTATTATGTTCCCGGCTGGAGCGGGCGGTTGTCAGATCATAGCACATCGCCGCCCGAATACCCCGGACTTTATTGGCCGCCATCGCCGACGCCATCCCGAGGCTGTCGATCATGATTCCCCGATCGCAGTCTTCCGAAGCGACCGCCCGGGCAACCTTCTCGGCAAAATCAGGATAATCAACCGCGTCGGTACTGAACGTCCCCTGGTCCTTTACGATATAGTTCTTTGCTTTCAAAAAACTGATCAACGCCTCTTTCAGAGGAAACCCCCCATGATCAGCCCCGATAGCGATTCTTTTCACAGTTCCTTTCTTCTCAGTTACATTAGTCATTGGTACCTCATTGGACGGCCCCTTCACAATCTGGGCCGTCTGCTTCATAACCTCTTCTACAATCTGTTCTATCCTGTTAGCATCCATTATAGTATGTACATTTTGAAAATGTAAGCTTTTGCTTAGTTGTTATAGTTTGTACTATACTTTATCATCATCGTCAAAAGGTTTTATTTGATAAAAATGCTTGAAAGGGATAATTTGCTCTTACGCTTATGATTTCATCCTAATTCATCAGGGAACGCACCGAACGCGCTTCCGACGGATCAGTCCGATCCGACGGATCCGTCCGATTTAGCTAATGCCCAAAAAGGGCTAAAGTTTTAGAATGTACCGCAAAATAAACAAAACTATCCTCCAAGCCCTCCGCGAGATCGTAGGTCCGGAGTATCTCCTCAATACCAGGGAGCGGCTGGAGGATTACAGTCATGACGAGACCCCCAATCTCTCCTTCTCTCCGGAAGCGGTAGTAAAACCGGCGACCGCGGAGGAGATCAGTGAATTGATGAAGCAGGCCAACCGGGAGAACTTTCCCGTGGTGGTCAGGGGGGGCGGGACCGGTGTTACCGGCGGCGCGCTCGCTATCCATGGAGGGCTGATCATCAGCTTGGAACGGATGAACCGGATCCTGGAGATCGATGAGGAGAACATGATGGCGGTGGTGGAACCGGGGGTCATCACCGGAGTTTTCCATAAAGCGGTAGAGGAGAAAGGGCTTTTCTATCCCCCCGACCCGGCGAGCCTGGCGGACTGCACTCTGGGCGGAAACCTGGCCGAGGACGCTGGAGGACCCCGGGCAGTCAAATACGGCGTGACCCGGAATTATATTACCGGAGTTCAGGCGGTCCTTCCCACCGGAGAGATTATCGAATACGGGGGTAAGCTGGCCAAGAATGTAACCGGCTACAACCTCCTTCATCTCCTGATCGGCTCGGAGGGAACCCTCGGTATCGCCACCGAGATTACACTCCGGCTCCTGAGCCGACCAAAACTTCGGGTTGACCTCCTGGTCCCCTTCCCTTCCTATTTCAAGGCGGTCCGCTGTGTCTCGGAGATTCTCCGGAGGCGGATCACCCCCACGGTAATAGAGTTCATGGACCAGAAATGCCTGGAGATCAGCCGGCAGGTCATGGAAGGCGGCGTCCCCTTTGATGAAGCCGCCGCTCATCTTCTGATCGAAGTTGACGGAGACGATCCGGATGAAGTGGAGGCGCAGTATGAAGCTATCGGAGAGATCTGCCTGGAGGGGGGAGCCTCCGATGTTAAAGTGGCCGACTCTCCGAAATATCAGGAACAGATCTGGCAGACCCGGCGGAAGCTCAGGGAGTGTATAAAGGTTGTCAGCCCCATCAAGGTCAGCCAGGATGTTGTGGTCCCCCGGATGGAGATCGCGCCGCTTCTGATGGGAATTGATGAGATAGAAAAGAAGCATGGAATCGAGATCATCGCTTACGGCCATGCCGGGGACGGGAATGTCCATGTCAACTTCTTAAAAAGAGACCGGGAGGAGGCGGACTGGAGACAGGATCTAAAGAAGGCGGTCCGGGAAGTATTCCAACTGGCCGTCAGTCTGGGGGGAACCATCTCCGGGGAACACGGGATCGGCGTGACCAAGAAGGATTACCTTGACCTGGCTCTCAACCCGGCGGCCATCCGGGCCATGCGTCGGATCAAGCTGGCCCTGGACCCCAAAAACATCCTCAACCCCGGTAAAATTTTTCCGGAGGAAAAATTTTAGTTGCTCCCCGGCCATAATTTTCTATATAGTCAGCATCATCATATTCTAAATTTTATGTAACCAATTTTGGATAAACTGCGATATGTATAAAGTACATAATCCAAACCAAAGGAGGTAAGCAAATGAAAATATATGGATTATTTATCGCCCTGTTAGCGGGGACATGCATTATCGCGCCGGCCCGGGCTCAGACTGCCGCAAACTCGCTCTTTAACCCCGTTCCAGATCTCAAGCAGCACTGGTATCTGGGAGGCGGATTTCAGCTCGATATCCCCAGTTTCAAGGCCTATAATGAGACAGTAGATGGTGAAGATATAGGCGTCAACGACTTCGATAATACCTGGGGCATCCAGCTTAAAGCCGGCTATAATATCCTTGATTTTCTGGCCGTGGAAGGACTCTTCCAGTATCACCGGAAGTTTGAATGGGAGAGTGACTCCTATAGTGATCCCGACCTGGGCACCGTCTCGGGCAAGGTAGAAGTAAGCGGATTTGACTTTAGCGTCAATCTCAAAGGCATCCTTCCCCTCGGGATCTTCCGGCCCTACGCGGTAGCGGGCCTTGGTTTCATGCGAGGCAGAGCCAAAGCAACCGGAACCTATGACTCCCGCTGGACAGCACCGGTCTCCTACTCCGAGACTCAGTCGGATTCCGGCCCGATGGGACGGATCGGCATCGGATGCGATGTCTTTGTCGCCGAGAACTTTGGAATTGAAGCCGAAGTAGCTTACAATGCCGGCATGGGTGATATCGATTACGCCCGTTTCACCGCCCTCAGCGCCGGAGTAATCATACTTCTATAATAAGTTAGAGCTTCGCGCTAACTTAGTTTTGAAAAAAGACTACGTAATATGATTGGCGCAACGATTGTAGAATGATCGTACACATTTAACTATTTGTTAGAGACGATTGGAATATTTTCGATGTCGCGCCAATTTAATAATTATGGTTACCTTTCAAAACTAAAATTTTACGGAGTAAAATTTTAATGCAATTAGCCCTGGTAGTCGGAACAGTAGTAGCCACCGTTAAAGACGATAAGATGGTGGGGGTGCCGTTTATGGCCCTCCGTGATCTTGATCTGGATAATAAGCCGACCGGAGGTTCAATTATCGCCTCCGATCCGATCGGAGTAAACCGGGGGGAGGTCGTTCTCTATTCCAAAGGCAGTTCCGCCCGCCAGACCGAGATGACCCGGGATCGCCCCAATGACGCCGTCATCTGCGGCATCGTTGACCAATGGGAAGTCGGCGGAGAAACGAAATACACCAAGTAAGTTAGCCCCGCCGTTGGCGGGGCTAACTTACTCGTTAAAGATAAAAGACGTTGAAAAATAAGAACGTTGAAGATCGTTAAAGATCGTAAACAGAAAATATCCTATAGAATCAAAAAAAATGAACTTAGGAAGAGTCATAGGAACTGTGGTCAGCACTCAGAAAGTCTCGTCGTTGGAAGGCGTAAAGCTCCTGATCGTCCAGCCGCTCGATGAGAATCTTGAGCCGGCCGGGGATCCGCTGGTAGCCTGTGACGCGCAGCAGGCCGGACCGGGGGAACTTGTCACATTCATCGGTGGGCGCGAAGCAGCTCTCCCCCTCCCCGATCCGTTTAACCCTTCCGACGCTACAATCACTTCTATTGTTGATGAAGTGTCTCTGGATTGATGGGGTGCAAAGAGAAGTAAGCAGTGAGCTGTAAGCGGTAAGCAGTAAGAACGGATATATCTATTAAAATTTTTACAACGTAAAAATTATGAAGATCGGAAAAGTCATCGGAAATGTCGTCTCCACACTCAAGTTAGACCACTACATAGGAGAGAAGATGCTCCTGGTCAAGCTTCTCGATCCGGATGGGACGGAGACCTCCGAGACCCTGGTCGCCTTCGACCGCTGCCAGGCCGGAAAAGGCGATGTCGTCTTGATGATAGATGAGGGGAACAGCGCCCGGATGGTTCTCGGTACCGGCCCCAACGGTGTAGTCCGGGCGGTCTGCGTCGGCTTTGTGGACGCGATTAATATTTACAAAGCTGATCCCGCTTCCTACGGTGCGTAGTCTCCTCCCCCGGTTTCTTGATCAGTCGGATCAGACCGATTATACAATTCGCCCAATTCGAAACTCCCTACTGCCTACCTCGTCACTGGAATATCACCTGATCCTCCGAAATAGATCCGGGTCATCCCCCGGACCGCCCAGAGACCAAAACTTGCCCGGAATATCCCGATATCGTCGGTCCGGTCCCCGTCATAGTCGGCCGTGACCGGTTCATCCCCACTCTCTCCAAAGTATATCCTGGTCACTCCTCTGATTGACCACAACCCGATGGACTCCCGGAAGATCCCTACTTCCCATTTGCCATTGCCGTCGTAATCACCGGGAACAACCATATCGCTTGCGGTCCCGAAATAGATCCTGCTTACATACCGGATCGCCCAGAGACCGGTGGCGGGGCGAAAGATCCCGATATCATCAGCCTCTCCACCTCCATAATTCCCGGGGACTGGCTCATCTCCCACGGTTCCGAAATATACCCGGGTCACATCCCGGATCGCCCAGAGACCGGTGGCCTCCCGGAAGATAGCGATATCCCAACTCCCGTCCCCATCATAATCCCCCGGGATTGGTCCGTCGGAGACAGTCCCGAAGTAGGTCCGGGAAAACCCGCGAAGCGCCCAGAGACCGGTGGATTCCCGGAAGATACCGATGCCGGTGGTATTACTGCCGCTGTAATCTCCCGGAACCGGCTCGTCGCCCGGGGTGCCGAAGTAGACCCGGGTGAGTTCCCGGATCGCCCAGAGGCCGGTGGTCTCCCGGAAGATACCGATATCCGAGGTGCCGTCGCCGTTGTAGTCCCGGATATTAGTATGATGATAGAGCTCTCTCACCTGGAAAGTGTATATTCCGCCATGGTCGCAGGTCACATAGAGATAATCTCCCTGCTTATCGATCCGGAGAGGATCGGTAGAGAAGACCCCTGTCTGAGAAGCCACTTCAAATGGCTGAGCCGGGTTCGATACGTTGAATACCATAAGAGCCTCGGAGGTAACGACAAAAGCATAGTCGCCGTCAACCACAACATCGTTACAGGCCGCGGAGAAATTTATCTCGGCAACCTCTTCCGGCGCGGAGGGTGTGCTGACATCAAGGATCCGGAGACTGTCGCCATAGGCCACGTAGGCGTAACCGTTCCGGACAAAGACACTCCGGGCCCGGCCAGTGGAAGGGTTCCATTGATATTCCAGAGTGGGAGCCGCGGGTTGGGCAACATTCAGAATAAAGAGCCCCCCTTCATCGGCGGCCAGATAAGCATAGTCTCCAACTTTATGGACCCCCATGCCTTGGGGGGGATCTCCTCCACCTTCCGGAGCGGGAAAGTGATAAGCCCCCAGTTCCACCGGGTCGGTGGCGGAAGAAAAGTCAACAATCCGCAGACCGGGATTCGTGCTCAGCTGATCGGGAGTGGCGGCTCCGGTCATGGGTCTTCCCACCACTACATAGGCCCGCGTCTCCCCGGGGTCGGCATAGACCTGAACATCGTGATTCCCGGTGACGGGATTCCAGGCGGGACTCCGTCCCAGGGGGGCGGCGGGATTATTGATATCAAATATCACCAGCCCGCCGCTGTCATCCGCACCGGTTGTGGAGGCTCCCATAGCCAGGAAGGCATAATCTTCGGTTACGTCGATGCCCCAGGCTGACCCTTTCACCTCGGTACGGCTTATCACCTCCGGTGAGGAGAGAGTGGAGATATCCACCACATAAAACTGCAGGTAATCCCAGACTGAAGCATAGGCACGGGAACCGGTGACTCCGACATCGGTTAAACAATGGCCGAATTCAACCTGCCCGGTCTCATCCGGGAGAGAGGGATTTGAGACATCCATGATGCTGACCGCGTAGAAATCCCACATATTAAGATAAGCTCGATTCCCGATCACCCTGACATTAAAGTCCTTATTATAATAGGCGGGCATCGATATCCGGGCGCTCCCCTCCTCCTGCGGGTTTCCCGGGTCGGTGATCCTCATTACGTGAAGCGTGCTGGAATCATCGGTCACGTAAGCATAGTCGCCTGAGACCGCGATTTTCGCGATCCGAAAATCATTCCAGCTATCCGTTACCTCCGGCACCTCCGGGTCGGCGACATTTACCACCTTAAGAGAGGTATAATCCGCAAAGGGTCCGGTTATGAAGATATCGTCATCCTTCTTCGCCAGCGCCAGATGAGGAAGTTTCTCACTAGTGTAATCAACTTCACCGATATCCGTACTGCTGACAAAACTCGGATTGGCAGGGTCGGTGGAGATGTCGAGGATATGGAGTCGGGCCGGGCCCACGGTTCTTCTCGCGGCGGAAGTGATATAGACAAACCCATTATCAATCATAAAATCGTTGACCATAGTAGAGCCTCCGATACCCAGTTCGGCCAGATCAAAGGAGCCCGCCAGGGAGAGCGGCTGATTCCCGGGTTCGGCGGGGATCCGGATGACCAGGAGCCAATTATGCTCTTGCGCTCCCCCGCCGCTTACGGCAGTGGTATAGAGATAGGGAGCGCTCAGGCGAACCTCCTGGAAACCATAACCCGGTTCGGGATTAAACGTCGAGGCGATGGATGGAATGCTCGGGTTGCCGATCTTAATTACTCGCAGTCCGTGCGGCGGCCAGGCCGCAAAAGCGTAATTACCGTTTAAGACCAGACTGCCGGGCCTCCCCTCCTCCAGGGGGCGGAGCTGCCCTTTTACCTCGGGGTTGGCCGGGTCGGAGACATCCACGATCACAAAGGCGTTGCAACTGACATAGAGAGAATTTCCACTTGCCTCCAGATAGGATGGAGTGTCGTAGATAACCCAGGAAATAAAATCAAGATCCACGCTCTCGGTCTCCAGAGAGCGGTTTGATTCCGATTTTTCCGGCGGGACGCCTGGCTTAACCCTGGTTGCCATACGGACCGGGGAGTTACTTTCCCTCCTGAGGTTGCCCGGCCATGCCCCACTCAGAACCAGGACTCCAGAGCAGATAATCAGCAAACTCACTGCTAATCCCCAGCTTTTCTTTCTTCCGTTCATTTTCGTTCCCGTAGAAATACTTCCCCGGAGTAAACATTCCAGATATATCTCGGAGTTTATATCCGGCAGCGCTAAAGGTTACAGTGGCCTGTTCAGGGAAAAAATATCCTATCACGCAGAACCTGATTTTTTTACTCTAACAAATTTATACCATGAATATCAAGCGCGCATCCGCTTTTTATATTCATTATTATTCGACTTCCGTTGCGAGTAGACACTTTCGGGACGATTGTCCCGAAAGTGTCTACAAAATGATAAGGGTGGATATCCTGCATTATCTTATGACTGTCATTACGAGGCCGCCCCTCTACGCCACCTCCGTTTATAGTCTCCTCTGACCCGGTTAAAAAATTCAATCGCGGTATCGGTCCGGTAATCAGCGTAGGTCCACTGCCAGGGGCGGTAGGTCCCCCGCTCAAAGTAGTAGGTAGACTGTCCGGAGATACCGTCGGCAAGATAGACCCGATAGGTGGCATCTTTGGTGGTAGCCAGAACCATCCTGGATAGATCGAGATAGCCGGGATCGAGATTGACCTTCCTCACCCCATCTTCCGAAAGATCTTCCTCCATCCGGTTGGTGGTCAGCTTGATCGAGGCCAGATCACCGGGGTCGATCAGGTCTTCAAACGAAATGTACTGCCGGATAATATCCAGACCCAGTTCCTTTTGATAATAGGCGGTAAAATCAAAAGGAATTCCTTCACTCTCATGACCGATCGGTCCGAACTTCCCGATCAATATCTCTTTTGCCCGGCTCAGCCATTCCAGGTCTCCGGCCAGCAGGCCGCAGATCAGCTTTACCGGATATGGCAACTCAATTTTTCCCATATCTCTTCTCCTCTATCTTCTTCTCAATGGTCATTTTGAGTCAGTAATAATAAATGGGATCCAGCGAAATTCAATCATTACAAGCCGCGGTATGGGTACAGTTATTCCAATTGACCCCATTACTAACCGCGTAACTGGCCGCTATATAACTGCAGTCAAGAAACCCATTGTTCGTGTTGCGCAGTGACTCACAGGAAGCCATCTCGTGACAGTTATTGATGCCGTTGGTACAATCAGAGGCGCTGCAGCTTGTAAGCTGATCGCACAGGTAAAATCCTGAGCCGGTTATCTCCCCGCCGTCCACCACGCAATTAACGAGGTTGGAGCAGGTATGAAAGCCGTCGCCGCCGCAATCGCGGGCTACGCAGTTAACAAAGCTGCAGTTGCCGTTAAATTGATAAAATCCATTGGAGGCGGATGAGATTGCCTTGCAGTTCAGCAGGCTTATGTAATCGGCACCGATGCCGGCATAGAAACCATGACCGGCGCTATCGTAAAGATCGACATTTATGATACTGGTGGAGCCGGCAAGGGCTCCGATCTGGATCTGGCTGTTGCCTCCCCCTCCATACCGGACGGAGAGCTTTTCCATAGTCACTCCCCCTGAAGTCTCCAGAAAGATGCCGGAGTCCCCGGTTAGTGAAATCCAGGTATTACCGCGGCCGTCGGCGGTGATTAATTTAACCCCGTTGACATGGATATCGCTTTGAACCGAATGTTTACCCGGCTATTCTGCACACCATAAACATGCATCAGGATTTTCCCTATCCATCGCCCATTTTTTAGGATTATCGACGATATATTTACGGATGCGGTCCAATTCTTCCTGATTACGGATAATATGTTCGTAATAATTACGTTGCCAGACGGTGGCTCCAGGAGTTAGACGATATTCATTGATCTGTCTGGTTACGGCGGATTTAAATGAACGAATAATAGTCGGCAACGACCTTGCAATAGGTTTACCGAATTTTCTGATGGTGGCGTCTGGTAGGGGCACGGCATGCCGTGCCCCTACGAATGATTCATTGCGAATCAATAATATTCCATGCGTATGATTCGGCATCACCACAAATTCATCAATCAAAACATCATGAAAATGATCGGGGATTCCCTGCCAACATTTCCCCACAATCTTTCCGTATTCATTCAACACCATCTCCCCGCCCGCAATATGCCCAAATAGATTTACCCGATTTTTGACACAAATTGTCGAATAATACAATCCGGCCTGAGAATAATCATAGCCGGACAACCTGATGGAACGTCTATGTTTTTCCATGATTCGGATATCTCCTTTAAAAGGGCACGGCATGCCGTAGGGGCACGGCATGCCGTGCCCCAACATCAGGCCCTGGTCAGGAAGCGGCCGTAACCTTCTTCTACCTGTATTCCTCGGTCGGCCTCATAGACCGTCCGGCCCCGGACGATGGTCTTGATAACCTTTCCCTGTAGTTTCATCCCTTCAAATGGGGTGATGTGACCTTTGGAGAGGAATTTTTCCCCTTCTATCGTCCAGGTGGTATCGGGGTCAATCATGACCAGGTCACCGTCGGTACCGATCTCGATCGCGCCCTTGCGGGGATAGAGACCGTAGCGGCGGGCGGCGGACTCCGAGGTAACCTCTACCAGCCGCCGAAGGGAGAGGCAGCCCTTGGCGTGTCCCTCGGGAGATCGGGAGAGCGGCGGGTGGGGAAAGGGGGGAAGTCTGGGGGG
>CAKZYZ010000075.1 GCA_937885075.1 uncultured bacterium
CGACGACCACCATGATCTCCACCCTTCCCCTCCACGCAGCTCTTCCGATCTGACTATGGACAATGGTAAATGGTTCCAGAACATATTTTGGAGCTGCGGATGACCAACCGGTTCCTGGAAATTATAGTGTTCTTCCGGGAAATATTGGAATTTTCCGGGAACGCTTCGGTCTCTGGGCCATTCGTGGTGTAACTCGGGCCTACTTCGGAACTTCCGGGGATATCTCGGTCTCGGGATTGGCTATCAATCCCTCCAGTGCGGCTCTGCCCTAACGGATCTGTTGCTGGAAGATGAATGATTGAGGCCCCGCCCGAGCACGGCGGGGCTTCTTTCTATCAATTTAAATTGATCGGCTAATTCACTGCTTCGGAATCTCAATAGCACTCGTAGCGGCGACCTTCAGGTCGCCATTAGTGGCCCCGCCACGGGGTCGCTACGAGGCTACGCCGAAGGCGCTCTGTTCTATATTTTCTTCAGGCGCACAATCCGGAGGATGCTTAATATAATCCGGAAAACATACGGATATTATGAAAAATTATCGACCCGTAATAATATTATTTATTATCCTGTTGTCCTGCTCTTCTCTAAACCTTCTTCCCGGATTTTCCGCCTGTGATCCGGAACCGCGGATTGTCGGTCAGTTACCGCGGCGAGCCAGTGGCTGGTCGGGAAGTGTGGCCTGGTATAATGGGAAAATATATGAGGTAGCCGATGCTACCAGTAACGCCCTGATCAAAAACCCCGTTACCGGGGCGACGGAAGGCCAGATAAATTTCGGGAGCTGGGCCCAGAATGACACCAAGGGTTTTACCTATGATCGATTTAGCAATACATTCTGGGTAAAGGTGGGAGCTTATGCTTACCAGGTCCCGGTGTCCGGGGGTAATTACATCAGGAAACTTCAGGTTAATTTCCCGGGTCCGCGCATTTCTTTTGGAATATGGTGTGATCCTGATGAAGAGAATGTGATGTGGCTTGCTATGGCAGCGGGTGAGCAAGTTGTCAAGATCGATATGACTACCAATGAGATCCTTCAGACCATCTACACGACTTTTAATGTCCGCGGTGTTGCCCGGGTAGGAAATACCCTCTGGTGTACTTATGCCGGCGACCCGGGCGATAATGGGATCCTTTTCCAGATTGACATGGATGGGAATGAACTCTGTAAATATTTTCTTCCGCAAGCAAAATATGATCATGATGCGGGGGGATGCGATATAGATCCCGACGGTTATCTCTGGATTGAAGGCGGCTCGGGTACCAATATCTACAAGCTGGATATCGGTTATGTTCCGACTACGCCTACTCCGGCGACTTCGCCGACGCCGCTTCCCCCGGTTATGGATTCCGGAGATTATAATGGTGACGGGGTTGTCGATATAGGTATCTTCAGACCTTCCAGCGGTCTCTGGGCCGTAAGAGGTGTGACCCGGGTTTATTTCGGTGGTTCCAATGATGAACCGCTGGTCGGTGTTATGGCCGGGGGGGGAGGAGGAGGACTGCCCAAGACCGGGCAGACCCAGAAGTACCGGGACGGTGATGACGGGGACCTGGAGAAGGGTCTGACGGTGCTGGTGGATAACGGCGACGGGACGGTGACCGATTCCCGGACGGGGTTGATCTGGCCCAAGGATGGAACCGGGGCCGGATACTACAGCGGAGGCACCAGAACCTGGAATGAGGCCATCGACTGGGCCAACGGACTCAGCTTTGCCGGCTACACCGACTGGAGACTCCCCAACATCAATGAACTGAAGAGCTTCCAGGAGGTCACCTGGGGCCACTACCAGAACCAGCCTACGGGCTACTACTGGTCCTCCACTACCTACGCCGACGGTACCTCGGACGCTCTGTACGTGGCCTTCTACAATGGCGATGTGGACTTCTACGGTAAGACCAATGATTGCTATGTAGTAGCGGTCCGCGGCGGCGAGTAGCCCCATGAGATAGGCTACGCCATCTCACGGGGCAGGCCGAATTTTTGACTTTTTGACTTTTTCGTCCTCCGTCCTTCAGGGCGGAGGACGAAAGAAATTTTTTTTGAAGAATATTTTTCAGCGGGCAGACTCCGTGAAATAAGCTTCACGGGGCAGATGTCTCCATAACAGCCGGAATCCTCATCCAGAAGCTGGATAGAGGAGTGAGCTGACGGCTACTCGGCGTCCCTCCCCACCTAAAAGGTATGAGAAAGCAGGAGCAACTTACCTTTAAAATTTTTCCGCGGGAAAAATTTTAAGCGGCAACATTTCTCCTTAACCACATCTCAAAGAAAGGGTCGAATATCCGATATTTTTTATTTTCGCTGATAACCAGGTTAGATCTGACCAATGCTTTTATCGACGCCTGAACGGTTGAACTGCTCCCCAAATTATAAATAAGTCTGGTATCCTGGGAGAATATTTCTCCGGTTTGAGATAAAGCGCTGAGAACAGATCGTTGATGCATCGATCGTGAATCGTACCAACTGTAGAACAACTCATTTTGCGTGCGCATAATCTCATCCAACCCCGATTGGATATCCTTTTCTTTAATTTTCTTGCTACCGAGTATCCAGATGCTTGAAGATAGCATCTGGACATGATAAGGACTCTGTCCGGCTAATTTAACGATTTCGCGGGCTAATTTTATGGGAATATGTTTATGGGTGGATTTAAAACGGTTGGAGATAAAATTTACCAATTCTTTTTCCGGAATAAGGGGTAGGGGATAAATTTTGGCTGAATGATAAAAAGCCCGCTGGGGGTTTTGAAACATCTCCAGAATAAGATGGGTCTTGCTACCCATAAAAATATAGCAAACCTCATTATGATGCTGAATAAAAGAGCGTAGTTTCTTTTCAAAAGCTGAACCATTATATTGACTTATTTCCTGAAATTCATCGAATATCACCACCACCCTCTTTCTGTATTTATCAGCTATCTTCTGAGGCAACTCGTAAACCTCCTCCAGAGCTTTTTCAATCCCCTTCGAAGTTTTGGAGAATTCAAAAGAAACCTTCCAACTGCCGGTCTCAGTAGTTTCGAAACTGGGAATAATTCTTTTAAATAGAGCGCTGACTTTTTGTAGCTTCTCCTTTCCGGTGATAAATGATTGACTGATAGCGGCGGAATAAATCTCCACAAACTGACCTACCGAAGGAGCTCTCTGGAGATCGACGTAGATCGGAATAATGGAGCGGTCGTCAGCTAATGATTTTAAAACCGTTTTGATTAATGAGGTTTTCCCCAATCTGCGATAGGAATAAATAAACAAGTTCTGAGCTGATTTAATCGCCGCCTTGATTTCAGAAATCTCTTTTTGCCGATCAGCGAAGCATTCCCCGATTACTGTTTCCCCGTATCTAAATGGATTTTTCAAGATCGGAAGAGCACACGTCTGAACTCCAGTCACACTGATATATCTCGTATGCCGTCTTCTGCTT
>CAKZYZ010000076.1 GCA_937885075.1 uncultured bacterium
TATTCATTATATTTTTTTTTTTAATGATCCGGCGACCACCGAGATCTACACTCTTTCCCTACACGACGCTCTTCCGATCTTGTAACCATCGGCAGGGAGAGGAGAAAACCTTTGGTCCGCAAGGCCGGGACGATTAATCCGGCCAGGAGGGCAAAGAAGGTCAGAATCAATAAATTCCTGCTGAGCGCGGCGGTCTCCCGGTGAAAGAGGTAAAGAAAAAAGAGGGTGAAGATAAAAAATGTGTAATAAAATTGAGTAAAATGCCAGCCCGCCAGGGCGACAAAGAGGCAGAGCCCGGCCGCGGCATTTATGATGATCCATCTCTCCTGCTTCCGGCTCTGGAGAAAAAAATACAGACTGAAGAAGATAAAGGGCAGCGCGAAACTTTCTCTGAGGTAAGTGCCGACAATAATTCGGCCATAGGCGGCCGGGGTCACCGCGTAAAAAAGAGCGGCAATCAGGGCCGCCCATCTACTCTTCCAGATCTCAGAGCTTATCAGATAGACAGCAAAGATACTTAGGCCTGAGAAAAAAGCCATAAAATAGATCAGGAACTGATGAAAGCTGATCTGGAGGAAAGGCTCTATTATCCGATAAAGATAACCCGTGACCGGCTCCATGAAGACAGTAAAGTTTTCATAGGTCTTTACCTCTTCGGGGTATTGCACAATCTTATCCGTAACAGGTATCTTTTTCCCTTCGGAAGCCAGTTTCGCGTAGCGATAATGAAAAGCGCTCTCGGTCCAGTAGAAACAGCTTTCTTCCTGATAACGGGGAAGTTTCCGGATATACTGAACTTTAAAGAGAGAGATACCGAGGTAGATCAGCAATAATATAGCGATTATTATGATTTTATTAGGTTTCATTCGTATTACTACGTTATAAAAACAAAGTTAAAAGGAAAAAGGGAAAAGGCAAAAATCCCTCTACCTCACCCCCGATTAAAAGCGAATATCGAACCGCAGAATATTGAATGTCGAATGTCGAAGTTTCGCTGGCCCTATATTTTTCACTTCGACATTCGATATTCGGTGTTCGATATTTTGCGGTTCTTTTTTTAGCTTTTTCCTTTTTCCTTTTGCCTTTTTACTTTTTACTTTAATTTTTCCATCAATTCCACAAAAGCCGGCTCATCTCTGATATTGTCCAATTCCTTATCTTTAAGCAAAAGCTCACGGTCAGAAAATCCTTTCTCCAGGGCTTTTCTTAAATTATGGATTGCCGCGCGTTTCTTATTCTGAAGCGCACAGGTACAGGCCAGGTTATAGTCAGCCGGCGCGTAATCCGGTTCCAGTTCAATCGCCCGGAGAAACATATCCTCCGCCTCCTGATACATTTTTTTCCGGGTGAATACACCTCCCAGGCTGACATAGGTTTTCAAATTAGTATCATCCAGGGCCAGGGTCTTCTGGAAATAATCGATCGCCCGCTCCCATTTACCCAGTCCGATCATCACCCGGCCCAGGGCATAATTGACCCGGGGTAATGAAGAATTAATATCATATACTTCCTGGTAATACCGCTCGGCCCGGGAGAATCTACCCTCCTGAAAAAAGAGAAACCCCAGAAAAAAATGGGCGGGCAAATTGGATGGTTCCTGGAAGAGCGTGCGTTTAAACTGTTCTTCCGCTTTCTTGTTTTTACCTAATTTCAGATAAGTTAATCCCAGGTTATTGTGCGCAAATATATTATCCGGCTGTAGTTCCAGGGCTCTCAGGAAGTAGTACCGGCTTTCTTCAAACTTACCCATTTTGAAGAAAGTTATCCCGAGATTGTTATACGCCTTGACATTTCCGGGGTCGAGGCGGATCGCCTCCCGGAACTGTTCAGCCGCTTCTTCATAGTAGCCTCTCATCCCCAGCAATATCCCCGAGATAAGGTAGGGATTCTGATAGTGGAGATAATCCTTATACATGATACTGACGTCTTCCAGGAGAATGATATAATCGTCCAGGGTAATAAATACAACCCCCAGAACATCTCTATCAATTGATATTGTAATTGGAAATAACTCACCGGGATGAAGATCCGATCCCTTATCCTCCCAGGTCATCTTTAAATGAGAATAATCTTTTTCATATTCTTTCATCTTTTGGACTGTCTGACGGAGATATGATTTCAGAAATTTATCCCGGTTAAACGACACCTCTTCCAGATCCGAATTAGACGGTCCGGAATAAACCGAAAAATCAATCTCCCGGGAGAGCTTTGGAAGCTCATCCCTCGGTCGGGCGGTGGGATTAAGCCGCAGATAATCCTTCAACGCGTTATACGCGGCGGCGGATTTCCCTTGAGCTTGATATATCTCGGCCAACCGGAGATAGTTATCGGCTGGCGGGCTACAGCCCACGAAAGTTACCAGAACCAAGACCAGGCTTATTAGGCCATACCGGATTTCTTTGATTATATTCATCTCTGTTTTTTTAAAAAACAAATATCGAATGTCGAAGTATTTTAAAAACGAACCGCAGAATATCGAACACCGAATATCGAATGTCGAAGTTCGCCCTACCTCGGCCCCAATTAAAGGCGAATATCGAACACCGAACTCCGAATATCGAATGTCGAAGTTGCCTCTCCTCGGCTTCTTTTACTTCGACATTCGATATTCGATGTTCTGCGGTTCGTTATTCGCTTTTTGTATTTAGAAGTTGGATATTGGTCGGGGCGTTTACCACTCCCTACTCCCTACTCCCCACTTCACCACCGCGAACTAATCCTATTAAGCAATATTGTCTTCTTCCCCATCAAAACCATCCGGCCGGGCAAGAGCATTACCTGATCCAGGGAGGTCCGACCGGGAAGAGACTTGTTTAAATAAACCCGGCGCCATTGTCCGGTCGGATCCAGTTCGACCCCTTTCATTATCCGGGGAGAGAGAAGCAGGAACTTTATCTCCGGATGATCGGTGAGCATCTCTTCAAACATCTGAATATTCACCGGAATCCTGATCGCTCTCTGGGAACCATACCAACCGACCAACTCCGGCGCGTCAGTGGCGACCAGTTCATCTTCCCTGATCAAAGTTCTGAGGTAATTCAAACTATCCAGCGTGTCTTTTCTATCCGGCCCCGGTATCTTCCGCCCGGCCATCAGACTCGGCCAGCAATTCAGGAGGATAAACCCGGATATGATAAGATTAACCACCGATTTTTTCCGGGGGACGAATCGGCGCGTTAACCGAAAAAAGAAGCCAACCCCGAATATAATGATCATCGGCAGGAACGGGGTCAAAGCCTCCGGACTATGATCGGTGATCAGAAACCATGCGCCGCCTCCTACCCATAAGAGACAGAGCAACCATCTATACTTTCTCAACCTTTCATCTGATATTCTGTAGAAGAGAGAACCCCAGAACAGCAAACCTATGAAATTTCCGGATATGGCCAAACTTTCCCGATATAAGAATGAGAGCGCCTGATGAAGTTTTCCGATCACCAACGGCCCGGTTAAAGATACCGCTTGAAATGGGAGCCCATACAATCCCCGGGCTGATCGCGCGGGAAAAAGATCCGTAAATGATTTCCACTTAAAATTCAGGATAGTAAGATAGGAATTTCGTCCGGAGACCATCTCCCCGATAAGCCATGGTGAAATAACTACGATAAACCCGGCCAGAAAGATACCGGCGTTGGCTAACCGATTTTTTCGATTGAAAATTACCCAATAAAATAGAATCGACAGCAGAAGAAAAGACCAGGAATAATCCGTTAAAAAACCTATGCCCAAGACTATCCCGCTCCAGCCCGCCGCATACCTATCCGGCAGAACCTCCATACCATAAAAAAGCAGGACCACCAAAAATGACAAGAAGATAGTGGGAAGACCATTGATGCTGCTTCGGAGCAAAACCGGATTGGTAAATGTAAAAAAGAAGATAAAGAGAGCAACCTTACGGGAGAACAGCCTCCGGGCAAGAGCAAAAGTCAGCAGAGACATAGCCATGAAGAAAACTCCTCCGGCCAGGACCGCCGAGGAATCCTGATAACCCGCGATCTTGAAGCAAGCCGCTTGAAGCCAGTAATAAAGGGGAGGAGAACGCGGGGGGGAATAATCACTTATGGGAAAATGACTGTTCAGGTAACACGGGAAGACGGTCATACCCGCTAAACTCTTCCCCATGGCTATATCGCGACCGGCCATGGCATACTCCATCGCCTCTTCCGAGACCAATCCTTTGAAGTGGATAAGAAAATAGAGGAGAAAACTCCCGGCAAATAGAATTGACCAGAAGATGACTCTCTGCCAGATTTTGAAGATAGAATCCGCCTTATGCTTCAACTCGGAAAAATCCGGCTTTCCAACGCCTTTCTTTTTAGACCGTAATATCAGTCGGAGATACATTATAAAATTTGCGGCTTCGCCGTAACTTTTATGTTTTGAACATAGGCCGGCATAATTCTATCAGATTAAAAGAAAAATCTCTTGCAAGAATTTTCCGGTTTCATTTTCCGGTTTCCGTTGAAATAATCATATTTTTCCTTCGGGAAAATGCGCTCATTATACACCAGAGGCGCCTCTCCTCCAGAGACGGACAAGAGCCTCTGTCTGAAAATTAGGAAGCGGGAACGCGGATACTTTTCAGAGAATGTGTGGATTGATAGGTTCTGGCTATGTGCCCAGATTGACTATCCTGTTTATCCTGTTATCCTGTCAAATAGAATTTATTGAAATACCGAAGCGGGCGACTCCAGACACTATATTAAACAAGATGACAGGATAACAAGATTTATATGGTCTTAAGTGGGGGAAGAGAGCTGGATTTATTCACTGTGGCAAATCCGCTCGGGGGGGCTCTATTCAGCGATCTTCAGATCTTTGAACAATAATTTCAGGTTTGTTTCATCCGTCTCAGCGATATCGGCAATCATCGCTTCAACTATCATGAACTCGTTATCTTCGAATGTACAGGTCTTTTTCATCATTTCAATGGATATGAAAACGCCATCGATTCGGAAGCCGGCGGCAAACCGGTCTGCCACCCGATATCCTTTTTGCACGGTTAAGATGAACTTCCCGTTAGAGATAACCTGAAGGCGGCCAGGGATAACCGAATCCTCCTGGCAGATGATAAAGATGGTATTTAATCGTGAATGAGATATGTGTTCCGATCTTTGATCTGTAACTGTCATATTCATAATTGGTTAATCTTTCGGCAAAGTGATAACAAATGTGGTTCCCCGCCCCGAACGGCTTCTGACCTTAATCTCTCCACCATGATTATGAACAATATCCCGGCATATCGACAAACCCAATCCTGTACCGATTCTTTTATTATCCCGGGAGAAGGTGATAAACGGTTCAAATACATCCTTTAAAAGATCAGCCGGAATCCCCGGGCCATTGTCGGAAATGGTTAATCTGATATGGCTGCTATTTTCCTTCAATCTGATCTTCAGTAAACCGCCATCCTTCATCGCGTTTTTAGCGTTAAGAACAAGATTAAAGATCACCTGCTGCAGTTGAGATACATTAATGGTTATTATTGAAACATCCGTTAACTCGGCGTCAATTTCGATATTTTCACAAGCCAATACGCCTTTCAGGAGACTGACACTTCCAGCAACTGCTTCTTTCAGATCAACCGGCGCTTTTGGGGCATCGGGTTTTTGGGCAAAATTCAAAAGTTGACGGGTAAGTTTGCCGCCGGCCTCCGCTATCTTATGGGCCGTCTGAATTATTTTAGTATCATCGCCGGTTACGGATTGCATTCTGGACAAATCGGCCTGAGCCATCAAAATGGCGAATAGATTATTCAGCTCATGGGCCAGGCCGGCGGCCATGTGTCCCAGGTCCTCAAACTTGTTGGCCCATAACAACTTTTTCTCCAGATTAACTTTTTCCGTCACTTCCGTGATCTGGGATAAAATCCCGATAATCATTCCATCTTCATCCCGGAGCGGCATATTCTCCCGATCGGCATAGCCGGTTGAACCATCGGACTTTTGATAGGGGAGCCTCTCTCTTACAATTCTTTCTCCTTTAAGGGCCTGCCGGAAATCATATTCTAAGCCTTTTTCCTTTAGTTGGGGGAAGAGGCGGATAATATTTTTTCCCTTCACCTGGTCCAGAGAAAATCCACAAGATTCTTCCTGGGCCTTATTCCAATAAACAACCCTCAATCCCTTATCCAAAACAATAATACCATTGGTGATGTTATTCAAAATCAGGGGAAAATAACCATTTAAATTATTTCGCCAGAAATGTCCGGTTTCCTCTTTATTCACAATCAAAATTACTTCCTCCTCTTCATCTGTTTTTCCTATTAAACCAAAATAATTCCCCGGCATATTGTGGGGGAAATTATCATGCATTTATCATGCCATCTAAATATTTCTTTTCGCTTTAACCGTCATCCTTCATAAAGTTAATGATGATTAACCTGGGTATTTTTGCTATCACCTTACTACTTAATGAGTTGCGCAAATAACTCAGAGGGAGGGATTCTGAAGAATCAAATTTCGCTAACCCATATCGTTCTCACCATCCGGTTCCAAAATACAACACCTGTGCCCAAAACAGGACACTTCCATGAAGACCCGGAGGCCTGGGGTTCGGGTTGAGATAAGCAAAGCCCCGATAGACGGCTCCAAGATGCCACTCATGGATAGAATATAGACAGGGCAGAACCTCAAGGAGGGTAATGCAGTCAAAGGAATTAGGTCAATGGACCCTATTTTTGTATTTTGAATGTGCTCGGATCGGACCTTCCATCACTTTCTGGAATGAATCGCACCAAATGCGTCTTAGCCGGATGAACCTTTAATCCATACTCGGATAGACGTCTGATCATCTGCTCCTTTACCTCTAAGGCGTCCCTTTAATTCCTGAAGACCATTGCAAAGTTATCCGCGACCCGGATCATCCTTGCTTGTCTTCTCAGGTACGGCCATACTCTTCAACCATTATTCCATCCGCCGCAGGGGGGAGAACCACCGCCATCCCTTCCCATTTCTCGATCATTTTCGGACCGATCCCTTTTATCCGATTTGCCACATCATCCAGAGAAGAAAAAAGACCATTATTCTCCCGCTCCGCGATGATTTTAGACGCGAGTTTCGGCCCCACCCGATAGAGCTTCTCCAGTTCTGAAGATCCGGCGGAATTAAGGTCGACCACACCCTGGGCTGGAAGAGAAACGGATATTGCCAGCATTATAAAAACGGAGATACCTGTTATAATATAATTTCGCATCTGACGCCTCCCTGTATGACTATGTTATG
>CAKZYZ010000077.1 GCA_937885075.1 uncultured bacterium
GGCGGCATGTATATACACTCGACAGACGTTGAGAGTCTTATGGTACTTCAACTGCCCATATATCATCATTTATTTTTTTTTTTTTTAATGATACGGCGACCACCGAGATCTACACTCTTTCCCTACACGACGCTCTTCCGATCTAACTATAAAGTAGCGACCGAAGGGAGCTAATTTATATGTTCTATACCGAATTTTACAATCTCATCAAGCAGAAATACCTCATTTATGCCCTGGTAAAACGGGACATCATGGGGAGATACAAAGGTTCCATCTTTGGGGTTATCTGGTCAATCATCGAGCCGATTGTTCTTTTGATTATCTATACGGTCGTCTTCGGAGGTATCTTCGGGCTGCGGCTGAAGGATGACCCACGCTTATCGTCTTATGCCCTTGAAGTATTCTGCGGAATTGTGGTCTGGCTGGCAATCAGTGAAGGGCTGAACCGATGCACCACCGTCGTCCTGGAGAACACCAGTCTGGTCAAGAAAGTGATATTCCCGGCTGAAGTACTCCCTCTCAAGGTAGTCCTCGCGGCCGTGGTTCATCAGTGCGTTGGCCTGTTAGTGCTCCTGCTGGGAACACTGCTCCTGGGAAGAGGCATATCCTGGACCTGGCTGTTGATCCCCCTGCTTCTCATACCCCAGATTTTGTTGACGGTAGGGATCGGATGGCTGGTGGCCAGTATCGCGGTCTTCATCCGGGATATCCGGCAGGCCGTTGCCCTGGGCACCCTATGCTGGATGTTCCTGACCCCGATTTTCTACACGGAAGACCTTCTTCGAAACGCCTTTAACGGGAAGATTGCCTTCTGGCTGACAGCAAATCCGGCCTCGGCCCTGATTCATAATTACCGCCGGATCCTCCTCCAGGGACGCCTCCCGGACTGGCCCATGTTCAGTTATGTCTTGATGCTGGGGATTGTCTTCTCCATCATCGGGTTCTGGTGGTTTGATAAGACCAAGGGAGCGTTTGTGGATGTTTTATAACACTAAACGAACACGGGAGTAAATTGGAGACATGCCTTAAAATCCTGAGAAGGGCGAAGAGATTTTTTCAACTGCGAATGAAATTTATGCTGACCAGGCTTTCTTCCCATCGGGATTTCAGGAAATTCCGGTGTAATATATGCGGAAAAGTCTCCAGTGCGCCGTTATCGATTATTCAGGGAAGGGAGACTGCTTCGTGCTATTATTGCGGATCAACCTTAAGATTCCGATCAATTATTAATGCGTTGTCACTCGAACTTTTCGGGAAAAGCCTGGTGCTTACCGATTTCCCAAACTCGTCAGAACTGGTAGGTCTCGGAATGAGCGATTCGGAGATTTATGCCGAACCTTTAAGCAAAACATTTAAATATACCAATACTTTCTATCACAGATCACCGGAACTTAATATTGTATCAATAGTTCCTGGGATGAAAAATCAAGCTGATTTTATTATTTCCAGTGACGTATTCGAGCATATCCCATCACCCATAGAAAAAGCCTTCGCAAATTTATATGAGTTATTGAAAAATCAGGGCGTGTGTATCTTCTCCGCTCCATACAGAACAGCCGATACTACCGAAGAATACTTCCCTGATTTATTTCATTACAAGATAGTTGACGAGAATGGGAAGAGAAAGTTAGTCAATAAAACTAAAGACGGGGATATTCAAGTATTTGACGATCTGCGTTTCCACGGTGGATCCGGAAGCACATTGGAGATGAGATTTTTCTCCAGATCATCATTATTGAAGAGGATCGGGGAAGCTGGTTTCGTAAAGATCAAGGTCCACGAGGAAGATCTTCCTGAATACGGCATTATCTGGGATAAAAATTCGCCGGTTATAATATCAATGTCAAAAATCGAAGAAAGTTTATAAATCATGACCGAGATTGCCATATCACTATCCGGGGTTTCCAAGAAGTATCCTATCTACGATAGCCCGTTCCAGAAATTAAAAGAAGCGGTACTGAAAGGGAACCGAAGATACCACCGGGAATTCTGGGCGCTGCGGGATATCAGCCTCGAGATCCCGAAGGGGGTTACTCTTGGTATCCTGGGACAGAACGGCTCCGGCAAGACCACTATCCTCCAGCTTCTCGCCGGGATCATGAATCCATCTACCGGAGAGATCCAAGTCAACGGGCGGGTCTCCACCATACTGGAACTGGGCGCCGGGTTTAACCCTGATTTCACCGGGAGGGAGAATGCCTTTCTCAGCGGGATAATCCTCGGCCTCCACCCTGCCGAAATCAAAGAAAAGATGGTTGAGATCGCCGAGTTTTCCGAGATCGGGGAATTTATCGACCAGCCGGTAAAGACCTACTCCAGCGGAATGTACGTCCGCCTGGCCTTCGCTGTCGCGGTAACCCTGGATCCCGATGTTCTGCTGATCGATGAGGTTCTGGCGGTGGGGGACGCCTATTTTCAGCATAAATGCACCCGGAAGATCCGGGAATTCCAGGAACGGGGAAAGACGATGGTCTATGTGACCCATGACATCGAGAGTGTCGCCAACATCTGCCATCAGGCCATGATCCTGGATTACTCCCGCCTCCTGGCCCGGGGAGATCCGGGAGATATTACCAGCCAGTACCTATCCCTGATTGATGGAAGGGAACAGGGAGGAACACCGGCACGGACTATCTCCAACACGAAAGAAGAGACTGATAATACTCCGGATGACTATAGCCGCTACGGCAGCAAGGAGGCGGAGATTACCGGAATCGATATCCTCGATAAAGATGGAAGATCCAGGACCAATTTTGAGAACGGGGAAGAGTTCAGCATTAAATTTTATGTCTCATTTCACGCGGACGTGAATAAGTTCGTCTTCGGCCACATCTTCCGGAATAAATGGGGTCTGAATGTCTTCGGGACCAATACCCAGTGGTATGGTCTCCCCGATCGGGATTTCCGGGAAGGGGAGTCATCTGTCATAACATTTCATCATCGGGCCGACTTCGCCTCCGGCACTTACTCCATCAGCCCGGCGGCTTCCGCGGCGACCGGGGAAAACCGATATCGCACCCTGGATTGGATCAATAATGCCGCCATTATAAAGATCCGGAATCCTCACCGGATGGAAGGATACGTAAGCCTTCCGACCGAGATTGAAATGGATGTGGGGAGTGGGGGACAAAAAGTTTAAAGTGCCTAAAGTTTTAAATGCGCTTCAGCCAGAGGCTGATCCGCCTCTGGCGGAAAAGTGCCTAAAGTTGTTCGCTTTCGCCTGGCATTTTAGCTGTCAGGATTTGGGCATCTCTGTTCTGCTTAAAGTTTTTATATTAGTCTCCCCGCTAAAGAGCCGGAGCTTACCACGCCAACGGTCAGGGCCAGCGCAGGATAAAAATTTATGAGATTCGTAGTTTATAGACAGGACCAAGGTGAAGAATCAATCAGTGTAGATCCGTGTAATCGGTGGACTAAAAAGGGGCCGAGGTAGGGGGGAATAATTAGTGTAAATTAGTGTCCCCGCAAAATGACCTTTGGTCATCGCGGGGTAAAAATTAGTGGACTGCGAAGAGGCCGAGGAGAGGTAAATATTTTGCGTTTTTTGCGCCTTTTTGCGGCTAATAATAATGAACTACAAATTAACACTCCTGATTATACTCTCGGCCTCTCTCCTTCTGGGGATTATTTACATTATTATTATCCCCCCCTGGCAATCCCCCGATGAGCCAACCCATTTCGAGTACGTAAAAGTCCTGGCGGAGGGAGCGCCGCCCTGGGCTCCCCAACCACGGCCCGACCTGCAGAAGACTATCATCGCGTCACTTGACCGGCATAATTACTGGGAGTACGTCTGGGTAGAAAGACCGTCTCCGCTTCCGGCCACTTTTCGGGAATCACCATTCCTATTTGCCGCTCCAACCCAGATAGGAAAGAACCCGCCCCTCTACTACCTGCTGTCTTCTCTGGTACTGCGGTTATCTCCTTCCAGATCGGTTGAGGGAGAACTCTACCGGCTCCGGATAGTATCTCTCATCTTCTCCATCCTGACAGTCGGAGTTGTCTGGGCCTCTGCCGCTGAAATCTTCGGGAGTTCCTCTCCTATCCCTCCGGCAGCGGCCGGCATTACCGCCCTCCTCCCCCAGTTCATGGTGATCGGCACCTCGGTCAGCCCGGATCCGGCCATCAATCTTATCGGCGCTGTTTCTATCTATCTGGTACTCAGATGTCAGAGAATAGGTTTTACTCTCTCCCGGATTCTGATTCTCATCCTATGTTACGGGGTAGGCCTGATGGTCAATTATAAATTGCTGATACTGATCCCGGTCCTGCCGGGAGTTGGAATTATCCATCTCTGCTTTCATAGGGATAGGATCAGCTCCCTTAAAATATTAGTTTTATGGTCCGGAGGACTCGCCACAATCATCCTGCTGGCTTACTCCGGGTTGGTCTGGTACTTTCCCGAGATTGCCAGGATTTTTGTTGTCAGAGTAAATATGCTTTACCTGACACTCTCTTCTTTCCTGGGGGGGAACACTCCTCTCCCCGCTAACCACTGGCACTGGTTCAACTCCGAGCTCTTTAAAAGCTTCTGGCTCAAGTATGGCTGGCTGAAGTACGAACTGCCCTTAATCATCTATCTAATTCTCAAGATCGCCAGCCTGGCAGCCCTGGCCGGGATCGGGATCTTCGTGGTCAGGTGGATCACACGCTTTGATAAACTTACCCGCCGGGGAAAGGAGGGAGTATTAACATTGCTTCTTTATGCCGCGGTCGCTCTGGGGGCCTACTATTTATTCTGGGGGATAAAAGGAGCCAACACCACCACTCAAGCCAGACATCTCTTTGTAGTGATGCCGGCCTGGTCGATTTTATTTATCTTCGGCTGGTGCCAATTGTTTCCCGCTCGATTTCAGAAGAAAGTAAGTATTGGGCTACTATCCGGTTTTGGGATATTGAATATAATCGCGATATTTCATATACTTTCGACATATGGAATAAATTAGCGACCTTCGGTCCCTAATTTAGTTTTGAACAACGACTATAATAATTTTATCGAATCGATAATGAGAAATATTTCGACGTTTCCCATCGGCGTTGAAAGAAAAGCACGTTGGAAAGATAGGCCGTTTAAAGACGTTAACGACCACTGATGAGCGAAACGGCCCCTGCCCCGGTTTATCCGGCAGGTGAGAAAGTTCAATGGCTAAAATAACATCTACCTACCCAAGATGACTGAAAATCAAAAGAACAACGTTCAATGAAAAAATTAACCGACAGCAAACGGCATCTCTTGCTCAATCTCATGGAGCGGGGTGAGAATAGACAGCTCATCCAGGCTCTCTCCAGCCTCTACCCGGAAGATATCGCCGAGTGGTTGGCCGATTGCGATCCGCCGGCCCGGGTGGAGATCCTCCGGAATCTCCCCTTAAAGACCGCCGGTGAGATTCTGGACGCGATCCCCCCCGCCATCCGCTCCGAACTGGTCCGGGAGCTTTCCCCGGCCTTATTGGGAGACATTCTGGAGAAGATGCAGCCGGAAGAAGCCGCCGAAGTCATCTCGGAGATGAAACCGCACAAAGCTCCCAAAGTCCTGAGGGAACTGCCCCGGCAGGAATCATCCGAGATCCGCCAGATTCTCGCCTATCCGGAAGATAGTGCCGGTAGAATCATGGATACCGATCTGATCTCTATCAACGCGGAGATGACCGTGGAAGAAGCGGTCACCCTGATAAAGAGAAGCACTATCGAAGAAACGCTCTATTCGGTCTATGCTACCGATACGGCGGGAAAACTTCTCGGGATTGTTCCCCTCCGGGATCTCCTGACTTCACCCCGGCAGGTTCCTCTGGCCGGGATCATGAAAGAGGCTATCGCTACCGTCAATCCTGAGACCGACCAGGAAGATGCCGCCCGGCTGGTAAAGAAATATGACCTCTCAGTACTCCCGGTGATAGATAAAGACGGGACCCTGGTCGGCAGGATTACCGCCGATGACATAATCGATATTATCGATGAAGAGACGAGCGAAGATATCTACCGGATGGCCGGAACCGATGAAGAAGAACTCAGGGTAACCTCTCCATTCAAAATCGCAAAGATCAGACTCCCCTGGATTTTGATATGTATCGTCGGAAGCTTCCTCTCCGCCCTGGTCATAAGCTCGTTTGAAATGACACTGGCAAGAGTGATCTCCCTGGTTGCCTTTATCCCCATGATCACCGCCACCGGCGGGAACGTCGGCCTTCAGTCATCCAGTATCGTTATCCGGGGGTTGGCCCTGGGGGTTCTAAAGTCATCGAATCTCTGGAGAGAGGTTGTTAAACAGATTAAAGTCGCCCTCTGGCTGGGACTGGCCTGTGGAATTATCCTATCCGTTATAGGATTTTTCTGGGGAGATACTAATCCGGGACTCCTGGGAGCGGTAGTGGGGTTGTCGATGTTCCTGGCCGTCACCTTCTCGACCCTGACCGGAGTCATGATCCCTCTTACCTTCCACCAGTTAAAGATAGACCCGGCCATCGCTTCCGGCCCCTTGATCACCACCCTGAATGATGTGCTGGGAATCGCGCTCTACCTGACCAGTGCAACCATCATGTTGGGATATTTTACATAAATTAATTTCTTTCCTATATTTATTTATAGAGCAGCAGCAAACAGAGAGATATGACTAAATAAATTCCAAACTACAAATACCAAAATCCAAATAAATTCCAATATAACATCTATCATTAGCATAATATGAAGAACCGCCAAACCATAGTCTGTACTATCTGCTGCCGGGAGAAAGACCGGGCGGATAAGCTTCTCCCCGCTATCCGGCGATATAAGTCCGAACGGATAAAAGCGGTAGCCGGACTGGCCCGGGAAGCCGACCTGAATTTCGCCATCCTCTCCGGGAAATATGGACTGATAGACGCGGATGAACCGATCCCCTATTATGATAAATTGATGGGAGAAGGCGATCTGGGTGAAATTATCGCGGCGAATATCGCCTTCCTGGAGAAGAATGAAGTTGGGAAGGTCATATTTCTCTGCCCCGATCCCGCGATAGATCCACATGTTCAGCCCTATCTGAGGAGTATTCAGGCCTCTGCACGGGGGACGGGCTGTAAACTGGAAATAATTTTTCTACCACCTTTCCCGAAATTTCTTGAAATTTCGGGAAAAACAAATATTTAGTTCCGAAGGAACTAAATATTAAACCCGAACTCTTTAAGGCTGCTCCTCTTCTTCCTCCACTCATCCCGGACCTTGACCCGGAGTTCCAGATAAACCGGCACACCCAGCAAGCTTTCAATCCTGTCCCGAGCCGCGGTGCCTATCCTCTTAACCATAGCCCCTTTCTTTCCCACCAGAATCCCCTTCTGGGATTTACGTTCCACGAAGATAATCGCGCTGATATAGAGTTTTTTTCTTTCGGTCCGCTCACGCATCTCCTCAATCATTACCGCGGTTGAATATGGTATCTCCTGATGGGTCAGAAGAAATACCTGTTCCCGGATAAACTCCTTCACGATCTCTCGCTCCGGCTGATCGGAGAGTTGATCGGGAGGAAAGAGCAGCGGTCCCGGCGGCAGATACTTCCAGGTCAACTCCATCAAGCGATCGAGATTCTCTCCTTTCAGCGCCGAGATGGGAACGATCTCCTTAAACGGATATCGCCCCTGGATGCGTTCTATCATGGGGAGAAGATGTAACCGGGGAATAAGATCCACTTTATTAAGGAGTAAAAAAGCCGGGGAGCGATCGGGGAGATGGTCCAAGAAAACCTGCTCGGAGAGAACCAGATCCTTCCGGCAATCCACCATCCAGAAGACCAGATCGGCATCAAAATTCGCCGAGCGGGCGGCAGTTACCATATAACTCCCCAGAATATCACGGCTCTGATGAATACCCGGGGTATCGACAAATATAGCCTGGCCTCGATCCGTTGTCAGAATCCCGCGGACCACCTGCCAGGTAGTCTGCGGCTTGGGGGAGATAATCGCGAGATCCTCCCCGATCAAACGATTGAGGAGCGTCGACTTCCCAACATTAGGCTCACCGGCAAGACTGACAAACCCGGAGCGGGTCTCAATAGAATTTGGGGAAGTATGCATAGTTCTCCTCAGACACAAATAGGTCCGTTAATATTTTTCTGGTTTTTACCCAGGGTAATAATATAAGTCTTTTTTTTAAAGAACTTAGCTTCGCAACTTTTTTTGCCACGAAGACACCAAGACACTAAGAAAAACTATAGAGATAATATTTTTACCTCTTTTTTGCCTTCTTCGTGTCTTTGTGCCTTTGTGGCAAAGATTATTGAAATTGTCGGGTAGAAATACGGCGCGCGCAACCTTAGGTATAAGCTTGGCCGTTTCGGCGTTTCCGCTTTACGTGCCCGTTTAGCCTATTCCATAGTTCACGTTTCCGCAAGCCCCCCTCT
>CAKZYZ010000078.1 GCA_937885075.1 uncultured bacterium
AACATAAATGCACAGCACGAGGCATGTTTATAGTCTTTGATTGTTGTATTTATTATTTTTTTTTGTTTTATTTTATTTTTTTTTTTAATGATACGGCGACCACCGAGATCTACACTCTTTCCCTACACGACGCTCTTCCGATCTCGAAATTAGATGTTGATTTAACCACGGAAATATTAGAGCACCCTGAAAAATATCCTTTAACATATAAATAACTTTTCCTTCCCAGAGCTAATAGCGCAGCTATTTTTCGGGACATCGGGCAGATGAATCAGTTCATCATTACGTTTTATCTTTAATCGTTAGTAATTTACTGCTTCGGAATTTCAATAATTGTTTAATAACTAAACAATTTAATACCCGTATCTGTTAGCGAGGCGAATCTTTTAACTTTAGGCACTTAAGCGCACTTTAGGCACTTTTAACTTAAGAACATTGCCCGAACGAAGTGAGGGCTATGTTCTTAGAGAATATATCGGAGGTGATTACAATGAAAATTAGAGTTGATCTCGCGAAAAAACATTTGGCCGAAATACGTCGAGTTGTTTCTCAATCTCCCTCTCCACTTGCTGGAATGAGCAAAGACCAGGCAATTGATGAAATGCGCAAAGTAAGAGAAGAACTGTGGGAGAATAAATTTGCGGCTCGTTCTTGATACAAATGAATATCTTTTTGCGTTTGGATTATTAAAAGATCCGTCCAGCGAAAAACTCATAGAAGTGGTTGTGGAACAATATGACCGCCACACTCTTCGTATTCCCGCCAGGATTGCTGAAGAAGTTCGAAGAAATCTAACAGCAGAGGTTTTTAGGGAATTTATTGGTTTTCTAAATTCACTATCCATCATCATTGACCAGGACTTTCTGGTTCCTTTCGAATTAGGCGCAAGATACGAATCGATGGGATTAAAGCCGGCTGATGCCTTTATTGCCGCATATGCTGAATATATCGGGACCCACGTTCTGGTCACTGAAAACCGACACTTCCTAAAATTACATACCTCACTTCCTTTCAAAATAATGACCGCCTCAACTTTTCTCAAGTTTATCAGTTCCAGCGCCTGAAATTCGAGGTTGACTCTGTGACCAACCATCAGTTAACTCCCGGCTCGCACCCCCCGAAAACCCCTGCCGGTTTGTTGTGTTGTCGGTGATTAGCTTTTGAACTTTCGCTCCCACGAGATAAACTCGTGGGGGGCGAATTTTGTTTTGTTGGCTCTGGTTAGCTTTTGAACTTCCGCTCCGGTGAGATACCTGTCCGACGAAGCCTTGGCAAAGTCGGAAACTCACTGCGGGCCTTTCCCTTAGAAGGCCGGTTTTAATCCCAAAACCGGACCTCTAAGCGCCGTGAGAGGCCACAAATATATGTTATCCGTTTATTTCTATAGTGTTACGCAGGTCCGACCCCAAGCAATAATCGAAGATCATTTTTCGGGTCATTCTTTCTACTTCCGCATTAGTTTCCCATTTAGTTTTATGTTTTTACTTTGTTTTTTCCAACTATGTGCTATCTTTGGTTATAAATAAAACTTTTGAGGTAATGAAATGGCTCATTCGTTGTTGAAAAATTTAGTGGAGGAAAAAGTGGTATTGCTTGACCGCTCCAAGAGAGATAAGCTTCCTTTTCCTTTGAAAGGAATTGTCCGCTTGATTGATGACAAAGGCATAACATTAGCTTTATTACTTGATAAGTACGCAATGGAAGAGATCGGAGAAGATATGGAAGCAACGGATCCCGGCTTCCTTACCTCATTGGAAATATCCCGCCGCTCCGGGAGAATAAGAGGAGAAGCGGTGAAGGCTAAAGCGAGTTCGGCATGATCAAATATGATTTTACCGGATTCGCTGAAAAAGAATTTCTCAAACTTTCCCCGGTCGTCCAGAAAAGGATCATAAAAAAACTGGAATTTTACCTCTCGCAGTCCGATCCATTGACTTTTGCTAAAAATATCGCCACTCCCACACCACAAGCTACTTATCGATTTCGCATCGGCGATTACCGGGTAATTTTTGACCGGGAGGAAGATGGGATTCTGATTCTTCGAGTAGGCCATCGAAGAGATATTTATCGCCGTTAAAACGGCGGTTAATATTATTTTTATTCCATGCATTACAACTTCCCCATTCTTACTTCCGCTTTTATAGGGTCGGACCTGCGTAACCTGTTTAATATCAATCGGTTAAATCCCAGAAATAGCTGTTTTTGAGGCTTAGAGGGCCAGTTTTGGGGTCAAAACTGACATTGTAAGGAATTTTTGGCTCCTTCAATACAACATTTCCATTCTCTTCGGTTACCTCTCGATACATAGCCTTGGCACCCAGTCTATCCAGAACATTTTTCACAAAAGTATTATCTCCCACCGCGATACTTTCGCTCCAGTTTGAATCACGCACATTTCCATCCCCTTCCATAGCAGTTTCTACCCAGTTTCTCTGTTGTTCCGCTAATTCATCCACACTATTAAGATTCAAGAGTTCCGCGGCCCTATTCCTATCAATTATCCGATACCGTTCCGGCGGATTCTGAATGGACTTATAACCACAGGACTCCCATCCTGAGGGATGTTGGACAGCGCCGGCTCTGACCATATTCAAGTCTATATAACTCATGCACCGAACCAGATGTTTCCCGGACTGGACCGCCGTCGCATGGTATCGATCTTCCCAGAAAGCCCCCTTGCGTTGTTTGCGGTGATTATATTCCTGAGCAACTCTCCCCTCCACCAGTTGCAATGATCGTGGGATTGTCTCTTCATCGTCACCATCAACCACCAGGAGGTGAATATGGTTGGATGTCACTATAAAATTGAGAATGCACAGTCCATAGCGTTTTTTCGCTTCATAAAGCCAGTGGATCCATCTCCGGCGATCCCGGGGAAATTTTAGGAGAAACTCTTTTTTATGGCATCTGTGAGTAATATGCCAAACAAAGCCGGGAATGTGATGTCTGTTCGCCCTGGGCATAAGAATCAACTTCCCTTCCTTAGATGGCCAGTTTTAGCCCTAAAACTGGCCCTCTAAGCTCTGTGTGATGCCATAAATATACGTTAGCTGTTTATTTCTATAGTGTTACGCAGATCCGACCCCATCCCCGCCGGTTCATCCCGCAGGTGAATCAGTTCAACGGCTACAACCAGCCTCCCCCACACCCAACCATTGATTTCTCCCCTGCCGCACCCCGAAACTGCTGTGCAGTATCGGTGGGAACCGAGGCGGCAGGGACCGAATGGTGTTTTTTGTCCTTGTCATTCGCTTTTGAACTTTCGCTCCTGCCGCGTAAAGCGGCAGGGGGCGTATTTTGTTTTGTTGGCTCTGGTTAGCTTCTGAACTTACGCTCCCACGAGATAAACTCGTGGGGGGCGATTTCTGTTCTGCCGTCTCCAGTGAGCTTTTGAACTGTTCTCACTTCCGCATTCTAACTTCTGCATTCTTACTTCCGGATTAATTTTTGCCTTTTTCCTTTTGCCTTTTGACTTTTCTTTTCCCTCTTAAACCCTCTTTTTACCCCCAAAAAACGCTTCTAAGGCCATATTTAACCCCTATATTTTAGCTAACTCCTGCTATTCTAACATATTAGCATGGTCCGACCCCAAATCCCCAAATCCCCAAAAAAAACCTATGACCACAAAATTCAGTTGGATTTCGTAATACCTTGCAATGGAGCATATTGCAAACTATATAATAGGTGGCGCAATATATTCCCTTGTGTTTCAAGTAGTTATACATATTTAATTGCGCCATGATTGCGCTATTTCTTTTTTAATGGCGCAATAGACTCTGTGTTTTCCAGATACCATAGGGCTGCCTTTGTAGCTCCGATCTTGTATATTTTTCCTTCTTTTTTGAGTTCAGCAACTAATTTTTGCACCTGATCTTTTGACAGAGCGGGAAGTACCTGCATTAATTCTTTCAATCGACTTCCGGTTCTTACATTTTCTTCAATATGCTTCAGGAGCAAGGACTTGTTTGTTTCACGATCCAACCCTTTTTTACGCGTGTAGGCGCCCTTTTCATTAACCATTTTGTAATACCGGCGACTGAGAATATATTTGACCCCACGGCCACGGCCGAAACGCTCTACAACGCCCTTTTCTACAAGTGACTGCAAACGGTTTTGAAGCTGATTCGGTACCTTGCATTCTCTGTGTATATAATCCAGTAACAAAAAATCGGCGGTACTGAAGAGGTCTAAAGTCTCCCACCCCACCTTTTCGAGAAACTGTAGAAAACGGGGATCCTGTACTTCTCCGTTGAGGTTAAGAATAACCTGATATTGATCCGTACCCGTAAAATCAGGCATTGGTTTACTTTCCTGGATGCTCAATTCAAACATCAGGTTCATACCCTGCCCGGAGCGTTCTACAAGTCCGCATTTGGCAAAAATATCCGCGATACGCCGGTTACGTGGCGCTTGACGGTCAAGAATATTCTGTTCGGTAATACCAACAGGAAAGCCTCCCGGACTTTCGAGTATTAACCGGCGGGGTTGTTGTCTGACAAAAACACTGCCGCCAAGCTGATAGTCCCGATGACTAACGGCATTCAAAACAGCTTCTCGAACAACACGCTCGGAAAAAGTCGGAATATCCAGAACAAACAAACCTGACTGGAAGTGCTGGATATCATTCCGTAAGTTAATGAGGTTCCATAGTTCATCATAGAAGCTGAAAAAACCCTGCCGAAATTCCTTTCTCTGCTGAGCAGGACCGGAGGCGGCGGAAGGACGATATTCAAAAATCACTTCCGCCTGAGCAAGATGTCGCCCAAGAGCCTTCCGGGTGCCAAACAAAATCAGGGCGGCATAGGTTAACCCGCCATCAACCAGGGCTTCAGCGTCATTAAGCAACTGTTTCCGGGTAAGAGTGGTTAACCCTTGATTCCCGGACTTGTTGATCCAGCGTTTGCGAAAATTTTCAATAGCTCCCGTGTCCAAATCATCCATGGTGGTGGAAGCACATATATCCGCCGAGAAATCATGCCCTGCCTCCGCAAAAATACCACGCAGCCGGTCTTCGGACATTGCTATCAGGCTGTCACCCTGTCGGTGCCAGTAAACACCTTTATATTTAATGGGATTTCCGATTGGATGAGTGGGAACATAAAAGATTAGAACCCGGCCTTCAGGGTGATTGACTAAACTGAAATCGATATTTAAATGTAACTGCTCGATAAGGCCAAACCTTGTTCGTTCCGGTTGCTTAAAAGCCTGAGAACCCACAACACTTCTGGGGCGTTTGTCTGTCACGCCAAGAACAACTTTTCCGCCGCCTTCATTGGCCATTGCCGCGCAATATTCGACAAGAGTATTAAAGTGAAAGCTTTTTTTAGCCTCTTTAAATTCGAGATGCTCTCCCTCTTTGGAAGTCATTAACTCTTCCAATTGTTCAATTGTCATTTGGTTATTCATATTTAAAATCAGGATAACCGAGTTCGATGCCCTCGACCTTATCTTCCGCGGTCAGCGACCGCAACTACAGCAACCCACTACAAGCACGGAGTAACGGATTCACTTAAAGCTTACATTTGAAATTTTAGGAGAAACTCTTTTTTATGGCATCTGTGAGTAATATGCCAGACAAAGCCGGGAATGTGATGTCTGTTCGCCCTGGGCATAAGAACCAACTTTCCTTAGAAGGCCTGTTTTAGTCCCAAAACTGGCCCTCTAAGCTCTGTGAGAGGCCATAAATATACGTTAGCCGTTTATTTCTATAGTGTTACGCAGGTCCGACCCCAGGCCGTGTTCGCCC